>CANROD010000001.1 GCA_947632105.1 uncultured Oligella sp.
AAAGCCATTGGCCTCTGTTGTTTATCAGGGTTACCCCTAATGCGTTAGCGACGAAAGATATGAATTATGGGCTTTATCTTGATCCCTGTCAAGCACTTTGTGCGATTTAGCTACAAATACTGTTGCACAATGGCGCTTTCAGTCTTCCACAGCTCAACACAACCACACTAAAACCTCTGTATCAACACCTCTCCAGGTCTTTGTGGATTTTCTACCATACCCCTACTTTTAATAGGTTTTGACATTTATCAACAACTATCTTCCCCCTCCTTGTCTTTACCATTTATCTTGGCAATAATCCAATAAGCACAACATGTAGTATAAAAAACAAATATAAACACAATATATGGAAATATGAGAGATTTAAGATATCGCCACGAGGAAGTTGTCTGGCTTGAAGTTCCAGGCGAGGTGTCGCTTGCTTATCACGTGACTGGCTGCCCTTTACGCTGTAAAGGCTGCCACAGCGTAGATACTTGGAAGATAGGTTCAGGTCATATATTAACGACCGAACACTTTTCTAATCGTCTTCAACGCTACAAACACCTAATTACTTGTGTGCTCTTCATGGGTGGCGAATGGCTGCCCGACAAACTATTGACCTATTTACAGCTAGCACAGGATGCCAGATTAAAAACCTGTTTATATACAGGCTTTGAAAAAGAGCAATTACCTGCTGAACTATTACCATACTTGGACTATTTAAAAGTTGGTCCTTGGAGCCCTGAACATGGTGGTTTGGACAATCCAAATACCAACCAGCAATTTATAGACCAACGCAGCGGTACCCTACTTAACCATCTTTTTCACCCCACTAAACGCAAGGAATAAAGAAATGATACGCCTAACCCCTACTCAAATCAGCAGTAAACTCGGCTTTATGCGGAACTATATTGCAGCACAAAATGCAGCAGATGGTTCAACCATGGATGCCAACGCTAATGTTACGCAAAAAAATATTGCTACGATGGAAAGCGAGTTAATGAAAGATTTTTTCGTACAAATCAATCGCGCTCAAGTTGCTGAAAAAATAACTGAGCTTTTTGATCAGGAATTGGCAGATGAATATATTCGCCAAATTGAGAACCATGAAATCTATGCACACGATGAGACTAGCTTAAAGCCTTATTGTGTATCAGTCACGCTTTACCCTTTTTTACATGATGGCTTAACTAAACTGGGTGGTGAATCCAAAGCCCCTAAACATTTGGATTCGTTTTGCGGTTCCTTTGTCAACTTAGTCTTTGCTATTAGTGCGCAATTTGCCGGTGCTGTGGCTACAGTAGAGTTTTTAAACTACTTTGATTACTTTGCGCGTAAAGATTACGGTGATAATTACTTGGAAACTCATCCTCAAGCGATCGCCAATCACTTGCAACATGTCGTTTATAGTATTAACCAACCAGCAGCGGCTCGAGGCTATCAAAGCGTCTTTTGGAATATCTCCGTTTATGATCAACATTACTTCGATGCGATGTTTGGTAATTTCGTTTTTCCGGACTTTAGTAAACCTTCTTGGGAAAGTGTCGCGCGTCTGCAGGACTTTTTCCTAACGTGGTTTAACAAAGAGCGTACCAAAGCGATTCTTACCTTCCCTGTTGTGACCGCAGCTATGCTTACGAAAGATGGTAAATGTCAGGATACGAAATTTGCCGATCAATTAGCGAAAGAACTATCTGAAGGCAACTCCTTCTTTATTTACCTATCCGACAACCCGGATTCATTAGCTTCTTGCTGCCGTTTACGCAATGAAATCGATGACCACACTTTCTCCTACACCTTAGGTGCTGGTGGTGTAGCAACTGGTTCAATTAACGTCATTACTATTAATATGAATAGGTTAGAACAAGATGGTCGCAACCTCGCTACTGAGGTTGATAAAATTCACCGTTATCAATACGCCTATCGCCAGTTGATGGAGGATTATCTTAAGGCTGGCATGCTATCAGTCTATGATGCAGGCTTTATTACCATGGATAAACAATTTTTAACTATTGGGATTAATGGCATGGTTGAAGCAGCAGAATCACAAGGTATTGAGGCGAGCTATAACTCTGAGTATATAGAGTTTGTACAAAGCCGCTTAAAAACCATCTTTGACGCTAATAAAATTGCCTCTGCTAAATATGGCGTACGCTTTAATACCGAGTTTGTTCCTGCTGAAAACCTAGGTGTTAAAAACGCCAAATGGGATGCTGATGATGGTTATAGGGTTACTCGTGATTGCTACAACTCATACTTTTATCCCGTTGAGGACGAACATGTGAATGCGCTAGACAAACTACTATTGCATGGTAGTGAATTAGTTGATTGGCTTGATGGCGGCTCAGCTCTCCATCTCAATATGGATGAAGCCTTAACCCAACAAGGCTATCGCTCACTATTTGATATTGCTGCACGCACTGGTTGTAACTACTTTTGCATCAACGTCAAAATCACCATTTGCAATGAGTGCGAGCAGATTGATAAGCAAACCAGACAGGCTTGCAGTAGTTGTGGCTCAAAAGATATTGACTATGCAACTCGCGTGATTGGTTATTTAAAACGCGTTTCTGCTTATAGCGAAGGTCGTCGCCTTGAGCACGCTCTTCGTCACTATCATCGTGATGCAGCATAAAGCTTATTAACTACTATATAGAGGCGCTCCTTTAATTAGGTTGCGCCCTCTAATGTCCGATCACCAAAATTTCCGATACTTGCGCCCTGCCATCAGCCCTAGCTGAAATCGTACGAGGTGCACTTATTCTCTGCAACGTATAGTCTTTATATAGCTCATCAAAAAAATCATCTTCAATTTGAGTGTTTTTGGGATCGGAGTTACTTAAAATAAATTTGGCTTTTTGTGCATGAATTTGACTACAAAATTGCGCTAATCTTATTTGCTCATCATCATTAAAGCTATCTTTAGCATAGGAGGTAAAAGTAGCTGTATTAGATAGCGGTCTATAGGGACTATCAAAATAGAATAAGGTCTTATCATCTGCAAAACGTAATGTCTCGGCAAAATCACCTAATAAAATCTCCGTATTTTGCAAAAGCTCACTGACTTTTTTCAGATTCTGCCTATCAACTAATTTAATCGTTTTCTTTTTACCAAAAGGCACATTAAATAGCCCACTGCTATTTACTCTATATAAACCATTGAAGCCCAGTTTATTTAAAGCCACAAATAACGCTGCTTGTTCTGCACTTAAATCATGCTGCAAAATCCGCCGATTAAACTCCTCTCGTAGCATGTAGTAAAACTGTTCACGCGCCTCATCACTGCCTAACGTACTAAACTCCGCTTCTATCACAGTGATCTGCCTTAATAATGCCTCGCTCTGATCTCTCAGCTGCACATACACATTAATTAAGTCAGCATTAACGTCTGAGATCACCTTTTTTTTAAATTGAAATTGATTACAGACGGCAAAAAACATGCCGCCCCCACCAACAAAAGGTTCAACATAACGGTCACAAGAATTCCAATCAATAAAAACGTGGGATTCCTGAATAATAGTTGTGGACAGTCGGTACTTACCACCTGCCCATTTAATTACCGGTTTGGCAATCATTTTTTACTTTAATTATACAAACTAAAGAAACTATCATAGCTTATCGTAATTTTGATTGTAAAAACTTCAAGCCATCTAAGACAGACTTATAAGCAACGGTACCATGAGATTCATCTGGGTAAATGGTAAATTCCACCCCCACATCCTCAGCCTTTAAGTGCTGATATAGATTTTCTGCATGACCCGTCATATCACGACTATTTCGCCTAGCATCATGACGCGCTGCCACTACTTCCAATTCTCCAACTGTAATACGTACACGTTTATTCTTAACTTGCTGCCAGTCACCAACAAAATCAAGAATACGCTTGTCATGCCACCAAATAGACGGGCTTGATAAAATAAAATAAGTAAACTGAGAGTCTTTTTGTAGCAACTCATAAAGCCCATAGAGCGCACCAAATGAATGCCCATAAATAGCTAACTGCGATAAATCCAACGCATATTGAGTCGCTAAATAATCAATCAGCTCCTGATTTAGAAACTGATAAAAACGATCCGCTTGGCCATATTTACTTCGCTCTTCATCGGTCGCATCCTCTCTTAAAGGCGGAGTATAGTCCAAAGAGCGCTGCTTAATATCGAGCAAATTATCTGCCGAATAACCTATACCTACTATTAATAAAGACTTCACAGTGTCTTTAGCCGGACTATTTGAAAGCGCATTAGCAAAGCTTGCCACACTGGGGAAATAAGCATCGCCATCCAAAACAAATAAGACGGGATAACCAGTTTCAGGCTCAGGGCCAAAAATCGCCGTTTGTATTCTATACTGTCTCTCGGTTGCCTGTGATTTAACCATACTTTCTTTTGCAAAGCGTAATTCGACGGTCTCAGACTCGCTTTTTACCTCTAATGGCAGCAATGTTGTTTGAGTTGCTGCTGATAAAGGAGCAAAAGCAATTAAAATTAAAAAAACAAAATTTCTCATCGTTCTGAATAACCTCAATTACGATAACCTAAAAATGATAACTGATATCTTTCTTAACTGTTCACCCCCTACTTAGGGGCTTAAAGATATTGAAATAACCAACGTGTCCATCGCATTTATGATTAGCTAAGTTACCATCGCGTCAATGGTAGCATAGCCTGATCCACAACACTCCTGAGATGACCCAATAGAACTCATTAACACTTGATTATTCCACACTCAAGTTACTCGATCAGTTATAAGCTAATTTTGCCGACGATTTCATCCAAGCCGTTAAGCCATATTTAAGCTCAACGCCCATAGAGACTCAACGCTCTAACTCTCAAAATATTCTTTGTAATTAACAAGTTGGGATTAGAGAAAAAAGCAAGTTCAACAACTAAACACAATTTTTCAATTCATTAAATTGAAACAAATGATTGCTAACATTTCGACACTATCAACATTTTCCTGACTACTACCTGAATAAGGATTCGACATGTTTAAATTAAAAAACATTGCTTTAGCTGCTTTACTAGCTGCCTTACCTCTTAGCAGCCATGCTTTAGATGCTCGCTTTACAGACGCTAACGATGATTTACTTGCTGACGCTCCTACAGATCCTAAAGACTGGATTGACCCATCCACATTAGTTTTCTCTTACACACCAGTTGAAGACCCTGCTGTTTACGCTGAGGTTTGGAAAGAATTCGTTGACCACCTAGCTAAAGAAACAGGCAAAAAAGTTCAGTTCTTCCCAGTACAAAGTAACGCTGCGCAACTAGAAGCAATGCGCGCTGGTCGTTTACACGTTGCTGGCTTTAACACAGGCTCTAATCCATTAGCGGTTAACTGTGCAGGTTTCGTACCATTTGCCATGATGGCTTCTAACGATGACCTTTACGGTTACGAAATGGAAATTCTTACTCACCCAGGTAGTGGCATTGAAAAAGTAGAAGACATCAAAGGCAAAAAACTTGCTTTTACTTCTGAAACATCTAACTCTGGCTACAAAGCACCTTCTGCTTTATTAAAGCAAGAATTCAGCATGGAAGCTGGCACAGACTTTGAACCGGTCTTCAGTGGCAAGCATGACAACTCTATCTTAGGCGTTGCTAACAAAGACTATCCTGCTGCTGCCATTGCTAACTCAGTGCTTTCTCGTATGCTTGAACGTGACGTAGTCAAAGAAGAACAATTAGTTTCTATCTATAAATCACAGTCTTTCCCAACCACTGGTTATGGCCATGTTTACAACTTAACGCCTGAATTAGCTGAAAAAATTAAGGAAGCATTTTTTAACTTCAACTGGGAAGGAACTGGTTTAGCGAAGGAGTTCAATCCAGTACAACCCCCTCAAGAGAAATTCATGCCTATCTCCTACAAAGATCACTGGAAAGTTATCCGTGACATTGATGAGGCAATGGATGTGAGTTACGAGTGTAACTAATCAATTGAAGGTATTTTTTAATGATTAAAATTGTTGATCTAGAAAAGCGCTATGCTAATAATTTCGTAGCGCTTCATGGGGTCAACCTTGATGTCCAATCAGGTGAGGTAATCGGTCTGATTGGACCATCAGGCGCTGGTAAATCAACCTTAATCCGTTGTGTGAACCGCTTAGTTGAACCCACTAAAGGCTCTATTTCTCTCCAAGGTATCGATCTGTGCAAGCTTTCAAAAAGCAGCTTAAGACTGGAACGTCGACGTATCAGCATGATCTTCCAAGAATACGCCTTGGTTGAGCGTTTAACCGTAATGGAAAACGTGCTCTCAGGCCGCTTAGGTCATATGGGTTTCTGGAATAGTTGGTTTCGCCGTTTTAATGCCGAAGATATTGCGCTAGCCTATGAACTACTAGACCGCGTCGGCCTAAAAGGCAAAGAAAACAATCGTGCTGATGAACTATCAGGAGGTCAACGCCAACGTGTTGGCATTGCCCGCGCCCTGATTCAAAAACCTGATCTCATGCTGATTGATGAGCCAACGGCCAGCCTGGACCCCAAAACATCACGCCAAGTTATGCGCTTAATTATTGAACTTTGCCGTGAAAACAATCTGGCTGCTATTGTGAATATTCATGACGTTGTATTAGCCACCGAATTCCTCCCTAGAATTGTCGGACTGCGTACCGGTGAAGTAGTCTTTGATGGTCCGGCCAATCTAGTAGATACCGATATTCTCAATCGAATTTACGGTGATGAAGACTGGACAACGATCAGTAAAAAACTCGCCGTTCAAAATAACACAGCCGGTGACGACGAAGTGCTAGACACTGACGACTACCTACCTCAGAAGTTAAAAACAGCGACTGGCGTTGCTTAATCAAGGGTAGTGGATCATGATGGAAAACTCTGCTACTTTTTTGAAGCCTACGGCTTATCCTACGCAATGGAAAAAGCCACCGTTTATTAACAACCGAGTAATACGTTACGCATTAATTGTAGGCACTATCGTTTACTTAGTGCTAGCAATAAGCTCTCTAGAAATTAACTGGTTGCGTCTTAGCCAAGGATGGGAAAGAGCCTGGGTCTTTGTTAAGGGCTTTTTGACACCGGACTTTACCACCCGTGGCACTGACATTTTGCAAGGCATGATTGAAAGTTTAACCATGGCCTTAACCTCAACAGCTGCCGGTATTATTATCTCTATCCCGATTGCTGTCGGGGCTGCAAAAAACCTCAGTCCAAACTGGATATATTATATTTGTCGCGCCATTATTGCCCTATCAAGAACACTTAATGAAATCATTGTGGCCATTTTTATGGTGACCCTATTTGGTTTTGGTGCCTTTGCCGGTTTCCTAACCCTAACCTTTGCCACTATTGGTTTCTTGGCTAAGCTACTAGCAGAAGATATTGAAGAAACTCAAGCCTACCAGCTCGAAGCCTTAAAATCTACCGGTGCCGGATTCTTTCAAACACTGGACTTTGCTGTATTAAGCCAATGCTTGCCACGCTTGGTTGGTTTATCACTTTACCGTTTAGACATTAACTTCCGTGAATCAGCTGTTATCGGCATTATTGGGGCAGGCGGCATTGGTGGCACCTTAAGTACGGCGATGGATCGTTATGAATATAGCTCGGCAGGCGCTGTGTTAATTTTAATTATCGCGATTGTGATGATTGCTGAATACGCATCTAGTTGGGTTCGTCGGAAAATGCTATGAGTAATGTAATTAATTTAAATTCACCAACTATGGCTAAATGGAGTAAACGTACTCCCGTACACAACGCCACCGTTTTTATCATCTGGTTAATCAGTATTGCCTTTGTGGTGTGGTGTTTCCAAGTCATGACCAAGGAGACTATCTGGGAATTCATTTATGACGCTCCTCGCCAAGCTCAAGACATTGGTAATCGCATGTTCCCACCTAACTGGGCATCAATGAATGAACTTTGGTGGCCACTTTGGGAAACACTCAATATCGCGACGTTAGGTACCTTATTAGGCACTGCAATGGCTATTCCCGTGGCTTTTCTAGCTGCTCGTAACACTACCCCAAGCGCTACTTTCCTGCGTCCAATCGCATTATTTATTATTGTTTCTTCACGCTCTATTAACTCTTTAATTTGGGCATTACTGCTGGTATCTATTTTAGGTCCAGGTGTCTTAGCTGGTATTATCGCAATTGCTCTCAGATCAATTGGTTTTATCGGTAAACTGCTCTATGAGTCAATTGAAGAAATTAGCCCTACAGCGGTTGAAGCAATTACCGCGACAGGTGCTAGTCGCCCGCAAGTGATTGCTTGGGGTGTATTTCCCCAAATTGCACCAACGTTAGCCGGTATTACCGTATTTCGATGGGATATTAATATTCGCGAATCAACTGTACTAGGTCTGGTCGGTGCTGGCGGTATGGGCTTAAAGCTCAATGCTGCATTAAACACTCTAGCTTGGCCTAAGGTCACAATGATTTTAATTGTGATTTTCGTAACAGTAATTATTAGTGAATGGATCACTATGAAGGTGAGACAAAAGCTACTCTAATATAGCACCCCATAAATAGACTAAACTGTCTGTATTAACCCACATTCATCATATTTACTAACACTTATTAAAAAAAGCTGTTATTATGACGTTGGATATTTTTAAAAATTAGGATTTACATTGAAAAAAGAAATTGGTGTCGTAAAGTGGTTCAATAGCGAAAAAGGCTTTGGTTTTATCATGCCTGAAAATGGAGGCAAAGACCTCTTTGTTCACCACTCAGAAATTATTGCTGACGGATTCAAAACGCTAGAAGAAAATCAGCGCGTTTCCTTTGTTGAAGGAATGGGTCAAAAAGGCCCTTGTGCTACTCAAGTTGAAGCTATCTAATTATAGATTTAATAGTTTCTCTGCTTAAATAAGCAGAAGCGGTATAGAAATAAGCCAAGCCTAAATAAAGGTTTGGCTTATTTTTTTGGGTATAACCTATGCAACTCACTGAGATGTAACGATTATTATTTACCTATCAATCATCAGCAAAATAGTGCAAAATGGTATAAGCACTGGAAGTTTTAGGATATATCATCTTGATAGTCCTAAACTGCCTTTCTTTTAGTAGTTAAACCCACTTTATAGGAAAGCCATACCATGTCTATTGAAAAAGTTTTATATACTGCTTCTGCCACTTCAGTTGGTGGTCGTGAGGGTCGTAGTACCTCTTCTGACAAGGTCTTAGACGTACAGCTATCTACACCAAGCGAACTAGGCGGCGCTGGAGGGCCTGGCACCAACCCTGAGCAATTATTTGCCGCTGGCTACTCTGCGTGCTTTTTAGGTGCACTAAAGCTAGTTGCAAGCAAACAAAAAGTAAGCTTACCTGAGAACACTAATGTGTCTGCTGAAATTGGCATTGGACCTATACCCACAGGTTTTGGCATTGAGGCTAAACTAACCATCTCAGCTCCTGGTATTGAGCGCGACACCTTGCAAGCCTTAGTTGATGATGCTCATATCGTTTGCCCATATTCCAATGCAACACGCGGCAATATTGATGTCACCCTAGTCGTTGTTGACTAACGCTCATACTAAGCAGCAAAATCGTTCTATGATTAAAAAGGCGAGGCAACATATACCTTGCCTTTTTATTAATAAACTAGCGCTCTAAACCTGCAAGCCTTCTAAAGCGATTTATCGCCGCGCCTACAACGACCTTACGCAACGGTTCCGGCGGTAACCAGGTTGGCTTATCTAGACTCACCACCATACGCAACTCCTCTGAATCAATTCCTAAAATAGACTCAGCAAGCAACTTACCGTAGATTGACCCCTTAAGCACACCAGCACCATTACAACCGACAGAAGCAAAGATATTAGGGCCAAGTTGGCCAAAGTACACAGCGCCGTTACGAGTGAGTGCAGTCACACCACCCCAAACATAAGCAAACTCATAGTCATTAAACTCTGGATAGCGATGGCGTACACTTTTAAGAAGGATTTCTTTAACCTTAAAAAGATTTTCCGGTTTCTCATAAGAATACTCCGTACGCACCAATAAGCGACGATCTTGAGTTAATCGCAGCGTAGTACCTAGGCGATTAGCGGGAATTAAGCCCCACTCCTTATCAGCCCCTAAAGCATCCAGATGCTCATCCTCCAACTCACCAGTCATGCCCGCATAGGTATAAATTGTAATCAAACGATCCTTAAGATAACCAAAATGCTTCGCAAAACCATTATTCGCCAAAATAATTGCATTACTTTTATAGTTATGAGTCAAAGTACGAACTGTATACTCACCCTTTTGATACTCAATACTGCTAGCAGGGCAACGCTCGGCCAAGGTCACATTGGGAGGCAGAGAGTCAGCCAAGCCTCGTATCAAGGCCGCAGGTTGAACTAAGACATTAGTATCAGAGTGCAGACCAAGGCGATAATAGGGTGAACCGATACGGTACTCTAACTCATCCTTGCTAAGCAGCTTGGAAGAGATCCCCCAATGCTTGAGCTCCTCGGCAAGTTGACGCAAACCGCGTTCCCCCTTAAGGGTCGCTGCACCATGGTACTTACCAATATCACTCCAGGCGCAATCAATTTTATGCTCATCAACAAGAGACTTAAGCCATTCCTTACCCGAATTAAGTATCGCAATTTGTTTTTTTGCAAAATCAATATCTGCATCATGCCCAGACATTTTTGTATTGTGAGGCACATTAATTAAAAAACCAGAGTTACGCCCTGAGGAGCCCTCACCCACCACAGAACCCTCTAACACCAAAATCTCTAACTCAGGCTTAAGCAAAGCTAACTGACGAGCAGCAGCCAAGCCGGTATAACCTGCACCAATAATGATGAAGTCGTATTTTTTTCTCGATGATGGCGCCGAACTGATACTGCGTGGCGGGAGTAAGGCATTCCACCCGCAGACAGTCGCATAGGAAGGGAAAATTTCATTTGATGACATTGATTAGCTAACTCCTAATAAAGCAAGCAATAAAAAATTAGCTCTGACCGTCGAGGCCCTTCATAACCTCCTCTTGCACCACATCCCAAACCTCTGACTTAATGTCGTTATAACGCTGAGATAACTGCACCTTGGCATTACGTGGGTGTGGCAAGTCATTCACTATATCCTTTACTATACGCCCAGGTTTGGCACCGAGTACAATCATTCTTGTAGATAAAAGTAACGCTTCATCAATTGAGTGCGTAATAAATACAATTGTTTTGCGATTATCCTCATAAATTTTGACCAATTGCTCTTGTAAGACTTGTCGTGTCATCGCATCAAGTGCAGCAAAAGGCTCATCTAGTAAAATCACATTTGTATCATTAGCTAATACCCGAGCAATAGCCACGCGTTGACGCATACCACCAGAAAGCTCCTTAGGAAAGGAGCCCTCAAAGCCTGTTAGGCCAACCATATCAATATATTTTTGGGCACGCTGCTTACGCTCTAGCTTGGCCATCCCTTTAAGCTTTAAGCCAAAAGAAACATTCTCCATCACTGTCTGCCAAGGAAATAATGCATATTGCTGAAACACCATGCCACTACCAGGATCCACATCAGTAACTAATTTGTGATTGACCATCACTGTACCTTCAGTCGCTTGTTCAAAGCCGGCGATTAAGTTAATCAAAGTAGATTTACCACAACCAGAAGCCCCTAGCAAAACAACGAATTCACCTTCTTCAACGTGAAGATTGAGGTCCTTTAGTACGACTAAATCACCGTATTTTTTAGTTAAATTATCGATTTCAATCATCAAAAACCTTCCTGTTAATTACTTCCAAGCTAAAACACGCTTCTCAATACTGCGTACAATCACATCAAAAACCAACACTGTTAAACTAATCATCACCATACCTAATACAACGGTATCAGTCTGGAAAAACTCCTTGCCATTCATAATCATAAAGCCAAGACCCTCTTTGGCCGCAATCAATTCAGCAGAAATCACACAAGTCCAAGCTAGACCCAAAATGATTTTAAAACCAACGATAATTTGTGAGAGACTTGCCGGTAGAATCACATACCACATTAGCTGTATACGTGAAGCACCCATATTGCGTGCTGCTAAAATCAAGACCTTATCAACATTACGAGTTGCATCAATAACGTAAAGCAAAGCTGGGGCAATAGTACCCATGAATACGATACTGTACTTTTGACTTTCAGTAATGCCGAACCACAATAAAGATAATGGGATCCAGCTCATTGAGGGCAATGGACGCAATACTGAAATGATTGGGTCAAAAACAGCACAAGCATGACGTGAAGTACCTAAAAGCAGTCCTAATGGGATAGATACCGCAACTGACATTAAAAAACCAACCATTACACGACGAGTTGAAGCCAATACGTTAGCCACTAAGGTACCATTTTCCAAGGTACGCTGAGCACGCTCAAATACCGCGCTCGGCGAAGGTAAGAAAATCGGGTCGATCAAACCAAAACGAGTTACTAACTCCCATACCCCAACAAAAACCACGATAGAAACAACACTTATCGCAAATAAAGAATACTTCCCTGAACGCGAATTGTTCATATATGTCCTCTTTTAAAAAATAAGAGCCGAATAGTGTTTAGTTCATGACACTATTCGGCCTTTGAAAAGCTATTTTAAAAAACGGATATTAACGAATAAAGTCGCTATTAATCCAATCCTTAACTTCTGGCGACTCATCAATTTGGCCATATTCAACCAGCATATCAGCTAGCTTTTGTAGCCCTTCAACAAATCGCGTATCTGCGCCAATCATCTCTTGCTGCTGCGCTAAGTTGTACCAGTCCGCATCCTTAATAGTCTGCAGTTGCTCCTCGTCAGACATCTGAGTCAAGCCGCTTAAAATAGAAACGGCAGCCTCTGGATCCTGACCTAAAGACTCAGTCACAGAGAAGTAGGCCTTAGTGAAATCCTTAACAATCTCTGGGTTACGATCCGCAAAACTCTTACTGACAACTAAAACGTCTGGACCTGGCGTTACACCATACTCTTGGTACAAGCTAAAGTCAGTGTCATCTGCAATAAGCTTAACGCCCGGTAAATTAGCAACTGTATTAAAATATGGAGTCCAAGTAGCCGCCGCATCAATTTGCCCTGACTGAATAGCCGCTGGAATTTCCGGTGCTGGGATATTAATCACATTAACATCTTTGTCTGTTAGACCATGCTGATTCATTAGGTCTAACACTAAGGTATGTGCGCTTGAGGCAAAGGTAGTACCGATAGTTTTGCCTTTAAGATCATCAAATGACTCAATACCTTCAACCGCAAAAAGGCCCTCAACACGACCAAAATTATCAGGTACACCAATCACATAGAAACGCTTAACACCCTGAGCCATTAGCGCAATGGCCGACACGACACCAGTACCAGCCACATCAATATCACCACTCATCAGTGCACTCATACGACCTGATGAAGTGCCGAAGAACTCCCAACCGACATTCAGATCTGCTTGGTCAAAACTGCCATTTTCTCGAGCGTAATAAACAGGGTAGTGACCTAACCAAGCTGAGCCACCGTAATTAATTTCTCGGCCTTGGGCAAACACAGCCAAGGGACTAGACATTAATCCGATAGCTGCACCGGTTAATGCTGTGGTCTTAATAAACTTACGTCTACTCCAAGAATACATGTGATAATCTCCTCTTTTATAAATAGATAGTGCTTTCCCTCATTGGATTTTTACACAAACGCTTGTAAATCAAGATAAAAATCAATATACTATGACGCCTATTAATTACATATTTTACAAACTGTTATAGGGTAAAGCACAAGATTAAACCGTTAAATCATGGCTTAAGACAGTATAATTTACCATTAAGTTCTAACTCTTATCAAACTCTTTATGGATAACTACTTTAGCAAAGTCTAAAGTAGTTGAAATACTTTATATTATTATGAATACACCAGTTATACCATTAGATGCCTCTATTGAGGTCCTTGCAGCTGACGCTGCAAACTTTATTAAGACACTGAGTAATCAGCATCGCCTATTAGTTTTATGTTTGTTAGTCGAAAAAGGTGAGCTTAATGTTGGACAAATTCACCAGCATTCTAGCCTTAGTCAATCGGCGCTCTCCCAACATATTGCAATCATGCGTGATGAAGGCTTAATCAGCTATAGACGTGAAGCCCAAACACTGTATTATCGCATTACCGATGACAGGGTATTTAAAATTGTTTCTGCTTTAAAGACTATTTTCTGCCCTTAATAAAGCGACCCACTCTTTATTATCTTAGATAAAGAAATATACCACGATATTGATTCTTCTTAAGTGCTTTCGTAACGGCTGACCTAGTAATGCCGTGTTTAATCGATTTCTATGGCTTAGCATACATGCTGATACTAACTCCCTAGAGTCAAAGTTAATTATAGCTACTCCTTTCAAAACAGCTCAAACTAGATTAGACAAGTATAATTTACAGACCTTAGCTATCACTAACAGCAATTACCTACGGGGTTGGCATTCTTCACCTGACGACAGCCTTAATTAATTTCCACCCACTTTATCGCCTAATCGGCTTTTCTTCAAAAGAATAAATATATCTAGTCTAAATCGCTATATCCGAGTCAACACAAATTGACTCGGATTTTTCTTTTATAGGTCAATCTATTAAAACATCAGCTGCTTTGCTTACTGTATCATTCATTGTCTTGACCTGAATTATATATTTTGCGGAGTTTTGCATGAATGCTGTCGTAATAGCTGTTCTTATCATGTTGGTTTTGTCATTAGCACGAGTCCACGTAGTATTAAGTTTATTTATCGGTGCCTTATCCGGCGGCTTACTTGCCGGGATGGGCCTAGAAGCTACCTTAAACGCCTTTCAAACTGGGCTCGCCAATGGCGCTCAAATTGCCCTCTCCTATGTCATGCTTGGTGCTTTTGCTATGGCTATTGCCTACTCCGGCCTTCCGCGCACCATGGCCAATGTTATTATTAGCCGCTTAGATGGCGCCGAAGCCAAAAACAACCGCATTAAATGGGCTTTAATCGCGATGTTAATTGCAATGGGGATTATGAGCCAAAATATCATACCCATTCATATTGCTTTTATCCCTCTG
The DNA here is from genome assembly GCA_947632105.1 of uncultured Oligella sp. Classification (GTDB taxonomy): domain Bacteria; phylum Pseudomonadota; class Gammaproteobacteria; order Burkholderiales; family Burkholderiaceae_B; genus Oligella. Next base: position 14,971 of record CANROD010000001.1, read on the forward strand.
ATTATACCGCCTTTAATTGTTGTTTTTAACCGTCTTAATATTGACCGCCGCGCTATTGCCTGTGTATTAACCTTCGGCTTAGTGACAACCTATATGTTCCTGCCTTACGGTTTTGGTGAAATTTTCTTAAAACAAATTTTATTAGGTAATATAAATAAAGCGGGGCTCGATACATCAGAACTTAATATTATGAACGTCATGACAATACCAAGTATTGGCATGGTGGTTGGTTTATTTATCGCATTGTTTTTCAGCTACCGCAAACCACGACACTATGAAAATAGACCCATTAGCAGCACTACCGACAATAGCGATGACATTTCAACTAATAGTAGTAGCAACAATAAAAGTCAGAAATACAATAACTTAGTTGCGTTAATTGCCATCGTCGTCTCCTTTATCGTTCAATTAAAATTCGGTTCATTACTATTAGGAGCCATGATTGGATTTACTATTTTTATGGCATTTAGGGTTATTCATTGGCGTAAAGCAGATGCAGTTTTTAACGACGGTTTACGGATGATGGCAATGATCGGCTTTATTATGATTTCAGCTCAAGGTTTTGCTGAGGTTATTCAAACTACCGGACATATCGACAATTTAGTAACAAGCTCGACAGAATTTTTTGCAGGCAGTAAGGGCTTGGCTGCAATGGCCATGCTATTAGTTGGTTTACTAGTAACCATGGGGATTGGTAGTTCTTTTTCTACCCTACCGATTATTGCCTCAATTTATGTGCCGATTTGTATCAGCATGGGGTTTTCTACCGCTGCAACCGTAGCCTTGATTGGTGCTGCAGGTGCTCTGGGAGATGCAGGTTCACCTGCTTCTGATTCGACCCTCGGCCCTACCATGGGTTTAAATGTGGATGGTCAACATAACCACATTTATGACTCAGTAGTTCCTACTTTTTTACATTTTAATATTCCATTATTAATTTTTGGATGGATTGCTGCAATGGTTCTTTAAACGTAAAAACACCCTTAAGAAGTTTCTTAAGGGTGTTTTTACTACAACACTTTTACTATAATTTAACTACTTCGATTCTAGCGCATGCCAAATTTTTAAAACAGGATCCGCCTGATTAAGAGTATAGAAGTGGACTCCCGGTGCACCATTGCTACGAAGGTCATCACAAATTTTAGTGACAAGTTCGTGACCAAAGGCTCGAATCGACTCGAGATCATCACCATAGCTCTCTAAACGTACTGCAATCCAACGCGGTATCTCGGCCCCACACATTTTAGAAAAACGCGCCAACTGAGTGTAATTAGTCATCGGCATAATTCCGGCAACAATTGGAATACTTACCCCTTTAGCCTCTACTCGATTAACAAAATCCCAATATGCATCGGTATTATAGAAATACTGAGTAATCGCAGTATCTGCCCCTGCTTTTACCTTTTCTACAAAATGATTGATATCATCACCAAAACTACTAGCTTGAGGATGCATCTCTGGGTAGGCTGCCACACTGATCTCAAACCAATCACCTGCATGCTCTTTAATTAAATGTACTAGATCGACAGCATAGCGCAAAGGAGAGTCAGATAATCCCATACCCGATGGTAAATCACCTCTAAGTGCGACAATTTTACGGACACCCTTTGCCTTATAAAAATCGAGCAGTTCAATAATTTCTTCAGGCTGACTACCAATACATGCCAAATGAGGTACTGCCTCACAACCCAACGCTTTAACCATATCAATGGTCTCTACTGTACCGCCACGGGTAGACCCACCAGCACCATAGGTCACGCTAATATAAGCCGGATCAATCTCTACTAGTTTCTTAGTGGTTGCAACTAAGCGCTCACGGCCTGCCTGCTCTCGAGGTGGAAAATACTCTAAGCTAAAAAAACGAGAATCTTTGCTTTCTATATGATTCATCATAATTATCCTAAGAAAATATAACTGAGGACAGAAGAAATAATGGAATATAAAATTGGCCCTAAGAAAAAGGCTACGACCCCTCTAACTTCAAAACCTTTTAACATTTTACTGACTAACCAAAACAAGAAGGCGTTAATCACTAATAAGAAAAGGCCTAAAGTAAGAATTGAAATAGGTATGGTTAATATCACTAAAATCGGTCTAACCACTGTATTAACAAGAGCTAAAACCGCAGCAGCAATAAAGGCTGAAAAATAATCCTCAATGTGCACACCTTTAAGCAAATAAGCAACTGCCATCAGAGCAAAGCCATTTAGTAACCAAACAATTAAAAAATCTATCATATTCTTCTGTCCTATACTCTCATCAAGATACTTGTCATAGCGTAGGTAATAACTGAATAAACAATCGCTCCGAGTATCGCCCAGCCAAAACCATCGACCTGAAAATCTCTCAAAATACTGCCCACAAACCAGAACATCAAACCATTAATTACGAGTAGGAATAAGCCCAAGGTAAAAATTGTCACTGGAATGGTTAATAGCACCAAAACTGGTCTGATTAGGGTGTTAACTAAACCAAGCACCAATGCTGCAATAAGGGCTGAACCAAAGCCAGCAACATGCACCCCAGGCAGCAAATAACTAACTAACACCAATGCAAATGCGTTAACAATCCACGCAACAAATAGTCCCATAAAGCTCTCCCAAAATAATTAAGTTCTAACAGAGTGAACGCCTTGAGCTGTTTCCACCTATGTGACTAGTAACGGTAATGATTAGGCTTATAAGGGCCATCTACCTCAACACCAATATAGCTAGCTTGCTCTTCGCTAAGAGTAGTTAAGTTCACGCCCAATTTCTGTAGGTGTAAACGCGCTACTTTTTCATCTAAGTGCTTAGGCAACACGTAAACCTGGCCTTTTTCATACTTATCGCCGTGGCAGAACAACTCAATTTGAGCAATTGTTTGGTTAGTAAATGAAGCTGACATTACAAATGACGGGTGCCCCGTAGCACAACCTAAGTTAACTAAACGACCTTGGGCAAGCAAGATAATACGCTTACCATCAGGGAAAATAACGTGATCAACCTGCGGTTTAACTTCTTCCCACTCTAAGGACTCTAAGCTAGCAACATCAATTTCATTATCAAAGTGACCGATATTACATACGATGGCTTCATTTTTCATCTGCTCCATATGCTCACGCGTAATCACATGGTAGTTACCTGTTGCTGTAACAAAGATATCAGCTTGAGAAGCAGCCTCTTCCATGGTGACTACTTTGTAACCTTCCATCGAAGCCTGTAGCGCACAAATTGGATCAACTTCAGTAACCCACACTTGAGCTCGTAACGCTTGTAAGGCCTGAGCACAACCCTTACCAACATCACCAAAACCTACAACAACAGCAATTTTACCTGCTACCATTACATCCGTTGCACGCTTAATACCATCAACTAAAGACTCACGGCAACCGTATAAGTTGTCAAATTTAGATTTAGTCACTGAGTCATTAACGTTAATAGCAGGGAACTGTAACTCACCTTTTTTAGACATTTGGTAAAGGCGAACAACACCCGTCGTGGTTTCCTCTGTTACACCCTTAATTTGAGCTAAGCGCACTGAGTACCAAGTATTGTCTTCTGCTAATTTCTTTTTAATAGAAGCAAATAGAGCCTTTTCCTCTTCGCTTGACGGATTATCTAAAACAGAGGGATCCTTTTCAGCATCAGCACCTAAATGTAACAAAAGCGTAGCATCACCACCATCATCCAAAATCATATTGGCTTGCTGATCATCTGCACCAGGCCAGTTGAAAATCTCATGACAGTACTCCCAATACTCCTCTAAGCTCTCACCCTTAATGGCAAAAACGGGGATATTTTGCGCTGCAATCGCTGCTGCTGCATGATCTTGAGTTGAGAAAATATTGCAAGAAGCCCAACGTACCTCAGCGCCAAGAGCAACTAGCGTTTCAATAAGTACACCGGTTTGAATGGTCATATGAATACTACCGGCAATACGCGCACCTTTTAAAGGTTGGCTTGCTGCGTACTCTTCGCGAGTCGCCATAAGACCTGGCATTTCAGTTTCAGCGATTGATAACTCGCGACGCCCCCAGTCAGCTAAACTGATATCTTTAATAATGTAATCTTGTGTTTTGATATCTGTATGAAGACTATCTGCCATTTGAATACTCCTAAGTATTTTTAAAAATTACTATAAACTTTGGGAGTTAGTAGACACAAAAAAGCCCACCAACTCTAGATCTAGAGATATGGTGAGCGCCGTTAGAAATAAATTCTAAACACTAGACGAGCCTGGCAGATAAAAACTGTCGCAGCGCCCCTCGCCTATGTAAGGTGTTGATAAGTATAGCATGAATGACTTTTAGGATAAAAAGTCATTCATCACTTAAAAACTAATTAAAGCTCTGCCTTTAGTGCAGGGACCTTATCCAAGGCCTCCCAAGTAAACTCCGGTTCATTACGGCCAAAGTGGCCATAAGCTGCTGTTTTATTATAAATCGGTCGAAGTAAATCAAGCATATCAACAATACCGCGAGGCCTTAAATCAAAGTGCTTACGCACTAACTTAGCAATCTCATCGTCAGGTATCACACCAGTCCCCTTAGTGTAGACGGTAATATTAATCGGCTCAGCTAAACCAATGGCATAGCTTACTTGCACCTCACACTGACGAGCTAATCCAGCAGCCACAATATTTTTAGCTACATAGCGAGCGGCATAGGCCGCAGAACGGTCAACCTTTGATGGGTCCTTGCCAGAAAAAGCGCCACCGCCATGAGGGCAAGCCCCACCATAGGTATCAACTATAATCTTACGGCCAGTTAAACCAGCGTCTCCCTGAGGGCCTCCAATAACAAACTTACCTGTAGGATTAACAATATACCTAGTATTTTCAGTAATTAAATCTGCAGGGATACTCGGTAAAATAATCTCGCTTTTTACCAATTCCTTAAGCTCAGCTTGAGAAATGTCCGGATGATGTTGGGTAGACACTAATACAGTATCAATTTCTGCAGGCTTATCATCAATATAACGGAAAGTAACCTGTGCCTTGGCGTCAGGACGCAACCATGGTAAGCGACCATCTTTGCGTAGTTCACTTTGACGCTGCATAATTCGGTGGGCATACCAAATAGGCGCCGGTAATAAATCAGCGGTTTCGTCGCATGCAAAACCAAACATCAGTCCTTGGTCACCAGCCCCCTGATCTAAGATATCCTCAAGGGAACGATCTACACCCTGGGCAATATCAGGAGATTGCTTATCATAAGCAACTAACACTGCACATGTTTTATAGTCAATACCAAATTCGGGATTGTCATAGCCAATACGCTTTAACGTCTCACGCGCTACTGCTTGATAGTCTACATTAGCTGTGGTCGTGATTTCACCAGCTAATACAACTAAACCAGTGCTACAAAGTGTCTCTGCCGCCACGCGTGCATTTGAGTCTTGCTCTAAAATAGCATCAAGAACTGCATCAGAAATCTGGTCGGCAACCTTATCTGGATGACCTTCTGATACTGACTCTGAAGTAAATAAAAAATCGTTATGCGCCATTTTAAGTAGCGTCCTTTCTATTCTAAAAAATCAAACGTATTAAAAAATTAATTTGATTATTGTATACCAATTACAACGCCCTAAACCACAAAACGTAGCAAGATACCCCATTCTTACGGCTACCAAGCGCTCCTATCATCCACAAGACTTTTACCAACATCTGACAAGAATTTATAAAATTGATCTAAATCAAGGCTTATCATCAATTAGTCTTGATATCAACAGGGTTATCCCGTAGCATTAATATAAAGATACATATTTAATACATCTTTAATAAAACAGATACATTTTAAATACATATTTACATTTAGTTTGGCTTTGTTAATATCTATATGCAGCTTATTTTAATAATAAGATTTAAGTTTTAAATACCTCTCCATTTGAGGTGAAAACGTAGTAGTACACCACAACCACTCCTTTATATTGAGGAAATGATTATGAATAAAAAACTATTATTAATCGCTTTAGCTAGTACTATGAGTCTAAGCCCATTAGCCATGGCCCAGGATGTAACAGCTCCGGTCAACAAAGGTGGTTTGCCTGGTTATGAGGTAGTAGCTGCTCCAGATGTTGCTAAGCTTCCACGTGTTAAACAAGAGTTAGTCCGTCCTCCCTTCACTCCTGAACACAGCTTAGAACGTCCAGATGGTCCTCGTATCGTTGAGATTGAAATGTACATTGATGAGCGGGAAATTGAGGTTGAGCCAGGCGTATTTATGTGGGCCTTTACTTTCCACGGTTCAGTTCCTGGCCCACTTATCGTGGTCCACGAGGGTGACTACGTTGAATTAAAACTGATTAACTTATCTAAAAACGAATTAGTTCATAATATTGATTTCCATGCTGCTACTGGCGCTCTAGGTGGTGGTGACCTGAGCTTTGTTGCTCCAGGTCAAGAGGTAACCTTACGCTTCCGCGCTGACAAACCAGGCGTTCATATCTATCACTGTGCTCCTGGTGGTGCAATGATTCCATGGCATGTAACACACGGCATGAACGGCGCAATCATGGTTATTCCTGAAGAAGGATTACAGGACAAAGATGGTAATCAGCTGACTTATGACAAAGCATTCTACATCGGTGAGCAGGATTTCTATATTCCTAAAGATGAAAATGGTGAATACATCCGTTTTGAGACTGCTGGCGAGTCATACCCTCAAGATCGCTTAGCGATGAATACATTAGTACCTTCACACATCACCTTTGGTGATCGTAAAGGAGCATATACTGGGGATAATGCCCTAACATCAGAAGTTGGTGAAACCATCATGCTAATTCACTCTCAGGCTAACCGCTACACCTACCCACACTTAATTGGTGGTCACGGCGAATATGTTTGGGAGAGAGGTAACCTACACGAAACACCAATCACTGGGTTAGAAACTTGGTCAATTGCTGCAGGCTCAGCAGGTGCCGCTATGTATACCTTCAAACAACCTGGTGTTTATACCTACTTGAACCACAACTTAATTGAGGCAGTTAACTTAGGCGCCGCTCTAGAAATAAAAGTTGATGGCGTCTGGGATAACCAATACATGGAGCAAATCACTGGTTCTCACGTATTTGAAGAAGGAGCACATAAAAAATGGGATGACATTGCTGCTCAGAAGTAATTCCATCCACTAATAGCTCACCGACCTATTACTCAAATTACCGTCGATGAGTCTACAAAAGTTTTTTAAGCTGCTCAGAATTATATTAGGCATGACCAATATAAACACCGAGCAGCTTTTGACATGAAGGGATATTTAAGGAGAGAGTTATGGCTTCAATACAGCAACTTACACGAGATTCCTTACTGTTTCTCAAACTATCTTTGCTAACAGCTTTAGCCATTTTCTCTTTTTATGGTTCAACAGCTAAAGCAGAAACGATTACGTTTGATTTAGTTGACCACAACGGTCCGGTAAACCAAGAGAGTTACCCCGGCAAGTACTTATTACTATCTATCGGTTATACTTCTTGCCCTGATATTTGTCCAACCACTTTGTATGAGTACGGCTATGCCATGAAACACATGGAGCATGCAGATATGCTACAGCCACTTTTTCTAACCATTGATCCAGTTAATGATGAGGTCATGCGTCTTAATGCCTATACACAGTATTTTGATGAGCGTATCGTTGGTTTAAGCGGTGAAATGAGTAACATTGAAGATATAGCCAAGCAACTCGGTGCCACATTCGGTTATCGACTTAACGGCAAACGCATTGATAATCCAGAGCTTGGACTAGGCTATGAGGTTTATCACAGTGCCATGATTTATTTGATTACACCTGAACGAGAGCTCTTGGATGTCTTTGACTACCAGATTGGCGGTGATGATTTAGTCACCGTATTAGATGAGCACTTAAGCAAAGCAGCTACAACTTCTGAGACCGACAGCATACAAATTAAAAAAACTAACTCTATGACTGTACCTATCACTGTCAACCCCAAACAGGCTAGCTGCCCTTTACCTGAGGGTTTTAGTGACGCTAAAACTCAAGCACACCTAACTGACCTAGATCTTGCCATTGAGTCCAAACCGAAGGCTCAGCTAGTAAACCTTTGGGCTTTGTGGTGTGCACCATGCCGCAAAGAGCTACCCATCCTTGAAGAATGGGCTACTACTCAGCAGCAACTTGATGTAATAACAATTAATGTCGGTGACAGTCTAGACAAAATTAAGCAGTTATTTAGCGAACAAGGCTTTATCCACCTACCAACATACCAAACTGACAACTTTAATTTACTACGCAAACTTGGTGGTATAGGCCTACCATTTAATGCTTTATTTGTAAATGGCGATATAGTCGGTATTAAAAGCGGAATTATCACTGAAACCACATCGCTAGATCAATATGCTCAATGCGTGCGATCACAAGTACAGTCATAAAGGAAGCAACTATGAAATATTCTATCCTAACAGGTAGCCTTTTGGTCCTTAGCCTATATAGTAGTCTAGCTCAAGCCAACGATATCAGAAGTACAACCACCGTCAATGACTGTGTAATTCAAGAGGTTCTACCCGGACGTGCTATGACAGGTGCTTTTGTCACCTTTAACCATCAAGGTGAGCCAGTTGATATCCTTGAGAGTCTAATTCCAAGTATCTCTAATCAGGTTGAACTTCATCAAATGACGATGATTGATAATGTCATGACCATGGGTCCGCTGCAAAACACAACGCTTGAAACTGGGCAACGTTTTTTCCGTAAAGGTGGAGATCATGTCATGATTATGAAAATACCTGAAGACAAAATCCCTAAAATTGGCGAAACTCACACTATGACCTTTAATCTCAGTAACGGCACAACAACGACTTGTGAAGCCTTGGTCAAGTCACTGGATGACGTAATGAAAGAACATGTAGGCAAGAAAATGACACACTAACGAAGAATTAAAAATAGTTATCATTAGGGAGAAAAGTAATGGATCGTCGACTATTTATTCAATGGCTAGCTAGCTTAGGAGTCACGCTAAGTGCTAGTGGTGTGGTAGGTAGCGCTGCTGCACAAATACTTAAACCAGGCTCCACTGAATTAACCCAATTAGGGGTCGGCAACTCTCTCTATCACCCAACTCGCTATCTGTTTATTGCTGACCCAGACTCCTATTTCATCACCGTTTATGATATTAATACGGCTGAGCAATTAGCCTTATTAAATTTCGGTATACGACCACGCACAGTAGAAATAGCGCGTGATGACTCAATGATGGTAGTCGGCGATTACGAAGTTTCACGCCTTGTACTTTATGAGCTAGAAAGCCGTACACGCAAAGATATCAACTTACCTTCACCGCTGTATCAAGCTTTTTTTGTACCGCAGTCAAAGCTTTTAGCGATTGCTTTGCGTGATCAAGTCGGGATGGTTAACTATGAAACCGGTGAAGTTCACATTTATCCACAACGTTTTGACTCCGCTCGCCGTAACACACATCTTTATGCTTACTATAATCTGCTATTCAGTTCCTATAGCCAAAACTACTGGGTTCTTGATGAAGATAAGCCACAAATCTATCGTCACTCCCACTTAGAGTCTCGGGACTCACCTTGGGAAACCATTGACCTGTCAACTCATATTCCATCAGGTTCGGGCCTAGATGATGGTATCGCTAGCCCCGAAGACTTTATGGTCGCCCTAACAACCAAGGATGGTTCTCGGGGTCTGATTTATTTCCCTGAAGACGAACGAATCCTATCAACGGGACCTATGCATACTGCTGGGTCTACCTATAGACCTCAAGTTACTCCCTATATTGACTTCTACTCTCGTCGAGTACTTTTTTCTGACTCCTCTGCTCATGTCGTGATGTTTGATTTAGATAAAGGTGATGAGCCCGAGCATTACTATCTACATGACAAGCACCATAAAAACTTTTCACCACGACTATTCCGTAGTGGTTGGTTAGAAAGCACTTGGATTTTAGGTGGTGATAAAGGGATTATCCTTCAATCTTATGATAATCCTGAGGACTCAACCTATATCAAGTCTCCTTGGGCTGTCGTCGATATGTGGGTAACTGGCGACAGCAAGACTCTGCTGTATACCTTGGATGAAGGTATAGCTATGGTATATCGACATGACATTCGTACTCGCGAAGCCTTGGAACCCATCCGTATCAAAGGCGTTGTAATGGGCGGACTACTTCGAATGGGAACTAATAACAGTATCTGTTATTAATTGAGCTTTATTATTAGCCCTAATCGACGCTGCGGTTGAATAACTCAACCGCATTTTTTGTATCTATTAGGCTTTATAATGATACTCATTATCAGACCACACATGATAAAATATATTATAAATATATGTTTATAGCTCAATCATTTTAAGAGGCTTACTATGGATCGTCGTCACTTTCTCCAATCTGTAGGTGCGGTCGCACTAAGCAGTCAACTTCCTTACGCATGGGCCAATAGCCCTTCTCCGCTGACTGTATACGGTCCAAGTGCTTTACCAACCCTCCTTTTAGGGGTTGCCTCAAGACATCAAGCAGATGATCAAAATGCCATACAGCAGGCCTTCAATATTGAAACATGGCGCACACCAGACATGCTAAGAGCTGGTTTAGCTAAAGGCAGTATACAAGCAAGTATCATTCCTAGTTATGTTGGTGTCAACCTCGCTAACCGCGGCATGGATGTTAAGTTAGTCAATATTATGACGTGGGGTATGGTGGACGTAGTTGGCCCTGATGGTAGTATTAAAAACCTTCGGGAGCTTGAGGGCCGTTCTGTCGCTGTACCATTACGTAATGATATGCCTGACTTAGTCTTACAGGCGTTATGTCAATTACAGGGTGTAGATTTCAAAAAAATTAACATCAACTACACTCCAACGCCTGCGGAGGCTATGACCTACTGGCTCAAGGATCGAGTCGAATTTGCTGTTTTAAATGAGCCCTTAACCTCTATCGCTCTAATGAGAGGTCGCAACAAAAACGCTGAACGCGTCCTTAATCTAACTAACTTATGGCGCGAGACACACGACAATAAGACACATGGACTTCCTCAAGCTGGATTACTTGTGACTAATGAGTTTTATGAGAAAAATAACGAGTTCCTTAAGCAACTGCAAATCGTGCTGCAAAGCTCTGTCACTTGGACACTAGAAAATCCGGGCCCTGCAAGCCGTATTGGTAATAAGATTATGGATGTGCCGTCACCGGCCATCGCTAAATCTATCCCTCATGCTAACTTAACTGCCGTTGCCGCCTCCGATTTCAAAAATGACCTAAACTTATTCTTTAGTACTCTATATGAGATTAATCCAAACATTCTTGGTGGCAGTATGCCTAACGATGATTTTATTTTAACGCTATAAGCTATGTTACTTTCCGCCGGTCGTCCCATTCGCCAATCACTCCGAGTGCAACTATTTTCATATTGTTGGGGAGTATGGACAGCTCTTGCCGTCATCGCCGTGGTCTGCGCATTTTGGCATATGGCATCGGTAGTTTTAGGTAATATTGTGTTACCTGGACCTATTGCAGTTTTTGGATATAGCCTTAAACTAATGCGCAACTATGAGGCTGCAGAAATACCGATTACATTATATCGTGCAGGTATTGCCATCAGCGCAGCAGTGGTGACGGGCGTTGGACTTGGTATACTGACTGGCTTATCAAAGACCATGGCCCTATTCTTTCGTCCTATCATCAGTATATTACTCGGAACACCCCCCATTATTTGGGTGGTACTAGCAATTTTCTGGTTCAGTACAGGTAATAGCAGCACGATTTTCACCACTTATATTGCCGTCACACCACTAATGTTTGCTTCTGCCCTTCAAGGCATGCTTTCAATTGACCGCAATCTTGAAGAAGTGATGCATGTCTATAAGGTACGCTTTGATAAACGGATCCAGCATCTTTACTGGCCACACTTACTGAACCAACTGTTACCAGCCTTTAATATTGCCTTCGCCTCCGGTCTAAAGATCGCCATTATGGCTGAGTTACTCGGTGCCAATGACGGTATTGGCGCCCAAATTGCTCTGGCACGGACAATGCTGGAAACTGAGGTAGTAATGGCTTATATTGTCATTCTGCTGTTAGTTATTTATCTTGTCGAGTATTTAATTATCGAGCCCCTAAAAATTATCTTCCTACCATGGGTACAGCATCGTGGCTAGTTTAACGTTAAATAATATCGAAAAAAAACTGATGGGTGAAACCATTGTTGAGAATTTTAGTCTGAGCTTAGCTACCGGTGAGGTAATCTGTTTATACGGTCCCTCGGGCTGTGGAAAAACTACCCTTCTCCGTTTAATTGCTGGTTTAATCAGTCCCGACCGCGGTCGCATTGACAGCTCCTTTAAACGTCTACGCTATTTATTTCAAGAGCATCGCTTACTACCGTGGCGTAATCTTTGGGATAATATTTTGCTCACTCATCCACAACCTGCTGCCGAGCAAACCAAGGAACAAGCACGGCAGCTATTAAGCAAACTGTACCTGCACCCTGAAGACTATGATAAATATCCTAATGAGCTTTCCGGCGGTATGCGCCAGCGTGCCTCTCTGGTCAGAGCGCTACTCTGTGAACCGGATTTATTGCTACTGGATGAGCCTTTCAGCGCTCTGGACTACGAATTAAAGCTGCATTTATACGAATGGCTACAAGAGTACATACTCAATGGTATGAGTGTCGTCATGGTCACTCACGATCGCTTTGAAGCCCTAAAACTAGCTGACAAAATTTATATTTTGCCACAAAAACCAGCACGCAATCATCAACTGATAGAACTGGATCGCCCCCGCAATCAGCGTGACCAGGCCTTTGTTCAAAACTATTTAGCACAACCTTTTTGGCAGGCTTATCATGACTAGCAAAAAAACGTTATCCGCCATTGTTCATGATTTTTTTAGCAACCCATTTCGCCTCTACTTCCTAGCGGCTTCGATTAGTATTATTCCTATTGCCTGCTTATGGCTCACAATCGGCATCAGTGCCTATTTTGGTATCAACGACCTAGCCCTAACTATCGACCCACTCAGCTACCATGCTTATGGCTATCTTAATATCTTTGGCGCAGCGGCATTTGCCGGATTTATTATGACGGCTGTACCTGAATGGACACACTTTACTCACCCCCTACGTCGCCTTTGTGCCCTTAGCTTTATTTTCTGGTTAGGAGGTATTGCCCTAACCTTTGTCAGCTTACAGAGTAGTGCGATAATAATGAGCGCTTTTTGGATACTACTTACCGGCTTTATCATCATCGCCGCTATCAAAGACCGCAATGATAGACAAATCAGTGTCTGTCTAATGATGACACTAATTGCCGGCCTGAATATTGCTTTCTCCTTAACCGCTGATTGGTCCTATCTTGTCGCTATGGTTCACGCTTACATGATTGGCGTTGCACTCATTATTTTTCGCATTGGTATGGCGATGGGTTCGCAATCCCTCGTTCAAGCAGGTCACAAGGCGGAGAAGTTAAGTTACGTACAAAATCCCTACTACAAAAATCTTAATCTCATTTGTATGTACTTATATGTATTTAGCCTATTACTACTAAACGATTATGTATTTTCTAGTTGGTTAGCTCTGGCTGTTGGCTTTTCCATGATTGCCCGTTTACGTGACTGGCACCATGCCATTCTTTGGCACGCCTCCTTTGTACGTTGGCACTATATCACGCTCCTAAGTATCGGTGTCGGTTATAGTTGGATGGGATTGAGCGGCATCTTATCATGGGGCAATCCAACACAGGCCTTACACCTAATATTAATTGGTGGTTTTGTCTTCATGGTCATGCAGATATTTAATATCGCTGGTCTGATTCACAGTGGTCGTACAATACCTTTCCCTCTCGCTAGTCAATGGGGATTGGCGGCAATTTTTGCGGCCTCACTACTACGTTCACTAAGTTTAAGTTTAGGATGGAATTATGCCCTCTTTAGCCTGGCAATTCCAAGTGCTTTACTAATTATCGCTTTTGCCATGTATGTACCACTATTTTGGCGAATATTTATTAGCACTAATGCAATCCCTCCAAGTCCACGCACCTAAGCTAGGATTCACCAACAAAAACTCACGTCTTAACTTAATATACTAAGACGTGAGTTTTTACACTTAAGCCATTAAAGTTCATAATTATTAGAAGCGTAAATTAACACCCGCAGTGACTGTGCGGCCATTACCCGGAAAGTACATATCTTGATTAGCAGACGCTTTATTAGGTGTAGACGACCATGAGATATAGCGCTTGTTGGTTATATTATCGACCTGTAAGTAAACAACAGACTCTTTGGCAAACTCATAACTGATATGAGCACCCCAGATGGCATAACCACTCATTTTCTGAGTATTGGCATGATCAGCATAAGATGATCCAAGCGCACCGCGTACATTGACACCAAAGACTAAATCAGCAATGCTGTAATCTACATTAACACTAATATAGTGACGCGGCAGACCACCAATGTGATTACCCGCATAGATGCCATCACGGAAAGTAAAGCGATTGTGGGTGTAGGCTAATCTAGCATCTAAATTACCGACTAATCCTAAACTCCATTGACCGGTTACACCCAACTCAACACCTTGGTGTCGAGTATCATTATCATAGTTATAAATAAAAGTATTAGTACCATCAGGTGAATAACTAATCAATTCGTTTTTAATATCAGCATGGTAAAGGGTCAGGTCCCAACCATACTGATTATTGAATAATCCACGGCCACCAACCTCAACGCTTAAGTTTTTCTGTGGTTCTAAATCACGCACATAAGTCACACCACGACGCGCCACTGGCTGACCATTAGGCCCTAAAATTGGCATCCCCATTGGACCAGCAAATTGCACCATATCTCTCAACGTAGGTGCCTCTCGACTACTACTGACATTAGCAAAAAGCATCGTATGATCATTAGGCCGCCAAGCTAAAGCTAGCTTAGGCGATAGCCAATCCCAACTATGACTGCCTGACTGCTGACCGGGTAATCCCAACATCTTGCCACTCACATCACGTGTCGTATGCACATACCTTAACTGCCCACTAAGGGTCCAGTTAGGTGCAAACTGCCAAGCGCCATGCACTTGAACGACTATATTATCCGCTTCAAGATCATAGTTTTGATGATGCATCATACGTAACGGAATCATCGGTTGATTTGGATTACCTGACACCCCTAAGGTACCATCTGAACGGCTATAGCTTAACGAGCCACCGACGTTAAAGAAATTAAACTGAGTATCAGCAATGTATTGCAAACCATAGGTATTCAGATCAGTATCCCAGACCTGCATCGGTGTCTGAAAAACATCATCTACTCTTTGTGCATAAACTCCTAAACTATGGGTCCATGGACCAGAATACGCTGTGGTCAGGTTAGCGACACGCCAACCATCGGTATGACGATATGGATTAGTCAGCAACGGTTTAATTGGAAGCGTGTCTGTCACACCATCATAAGTTGAATCACCTAAGGCCGCATCTCGACTAAGTGGTCCGGGGATTTCAAAATGCTGATTAGTATAAGAAAGCCATGTACGATTCTCCCAACCACTACCATAGAAACCTAAATTAGCTCTAAGTGCTTGACGACGCTGACGGCTATGTTCACGAAAACCATCCGTTCTCTGATCAGAGCCAGACACATGGAAATCCCATGTTTCAAACGCTCGCCCAATACCAAAGCGACTTGCTAAAGTACTGTCACTACCGTATTGCAAACTTAACGCTCCTGTTTCAGTGGTACCAGTATGACTTAAAAAATCGATTTCACCACCCAAAGTTTGGGCATTAGGATTTAAGGCATTAGCACCACGACGCACACCAATCATACTGGCATTACGTGGCTCTAACATACCCATATGAAAAGAACCATCTGCATCATTTAATGGCATACCATCGACTAATAAGGTGACACCTCGTGACATCGGCTGACTTTGAATGCCCGAACCACGAATCGAAATTGCCGGATGGTCATTACCCCCAAAAAAATCTAATAAAGTTACTCCTGGTTGATTACCCAAAATATCACGTAACGTACTTTGACTACCAGAAATTGGTGGTTTAATCACATTAGCACCACCAGCGGTAGCACCATAACTTTGCTCCATAGCTGCTGGCGTCGTCGGCATCATCGCACCACGCTCAGCACTTACCTCTATGCTAAGCATAGGTAGCGAAACAACCTTTGAAACAGCAATCTCTTCAGTTCTGGTCGTACTAGAATCCAATTCCTGCGCGCTGACGCTCTGCCCTAATAATGTAGGAGTACCCAAACTCAGTCCCATCAATAATAAAGCCGATTTGATTGCTCTGCTTAGCGGTGTAAGTGATGCACTTTGCATCAGATAAGCATCATCCTGTGAAAACATTATTTTTCCTTTTCATCACACATATAAATATATATATAAAATACACCTATACATTATATTGATAATGATTATCACTTACCAGTTAGAATGCTACAAAAAACACTTAGGAAAGTTAAAACTTGATATAACTCAATATCCTTTATCACACATTTGTATTTTCTTGTTAACACTTTGTTGCAGCATAAGGCAGCACGAAGATCATAAAAAACGAAAGGGGACAAATTACAGATTACTCCTCACCTTGTTGTATACTGCTAATCTACATACGAAGAAGGCAAACAACAGCATGCCATCTACACATTAATAAATATGAACACCTCTTTTACCTACAAAATACTTGAACGCTTATTTCGTTTTTTAGGCAATTTATCTCTAAAAAACCGTTTACGTATGGGCGTTGTATTAAATTTTATTGCTCCGCTTTTGATGAAGCGACGTATTGCTATTGTTAAAAAGAATTTTGAGTTGAGCTTTCCCAATGCAACAGAAGAACAACGCACTCGATGGCAAAAGCAACATATTCGTAGCCTCTGCCAAAGCATTATTGATAGAGGCTTTATCTGGTATGGCAATAAGAAAAAAATTGAAGAGCAGGTTAGCCTAAAGAATTTTCATTTTATACAAAATGCCCTAGACAATAATGAGCCAATCATTCTTTTAGCCCCTCACTTTGTGGCTTTAGATACTGCTGCTACTCGTTTAACTATATCCCTAAGCGAAAGTGCAACGATTTATTCTGCACAACGCCAACCTGATATTGATGCGATTATCCGCAAGGGCCGAGCGCGCTTTAATAAGGTGCATTTGATTGAGCGCAAAGAAGGTGTGCGTAGTATGTTAAGGTATTTAAAACAAGGGGTTCCTGTTTATTACCTACCAGATATGGACTTTGGCCGCAAAGGCAGTATTTTTGTGCCCTTTTTTGGTGTGCCTGTCGCCACCCTTCCCACAACCGCGATATTAGCTGAAAAATGGGGCGCTACAGTCATCCCCATCTATAGCTTTTGGAACAAAGACACTGGCCACTACGAAGTAGAGGTTCTGCCTCCCTTAGAGAACTTTCCTGGCGAGCAAACTGTCGAAGAAGCAACAACCCATGTCAATGAGTTGATTGAGGATCTAATTTTACGTGATCCTAGCCAATACTATTGGGTCCACAGGCGTTTTAAAACGCGTCCTGACCCGAATGAACCAAAACCTTACTAATAAGTGTGTTGCTGCACTTATGTGTGGAGAGTCATAGTGCAAAAACTATCTCACATTTTTTTAAGCATTTTATTTTTAGTCACGTCATTGCTTAGTCTACCTGCCAACAGCTTTAGCAGTAAACAACACGTCGGTCCGAAACTTGAGCAACTAGAGGACTTTCAAGGTACAAAAGCAAGCGAGTACTTACAAAGCAATCGCCCTACTTTGGTCAAATTTTGGGCTAGTTGGTGCCCACTCTGTTTAGCCACGCTTGAGGAAACTCGTGATTGGCGACAGGATCCGGATTTCGCCAATATTAACATTGTTACTCTGGCCTCTCCAGGCTATCTAAAAGAGCATTCAAGCAAGAGCTTTAGGCAATGGTATAGCGGGGTCGATATTGATAACTTACCCGTTTTAATCAATGATGGTGGTGGTTTAACGCGCGAAATGGGGGTGTCAGTTTATCCTAGCTGGGCCTTACTTGATGCAAAAGGTCGTCTACAGCGTGTAGTTAAAGGTCACATCACTAAGGAACAGGCTTTAGGGTTAATCGCTGATAAAGACTTTGATATCAAGCGCGCTGCCCCCACATTTTATAGACCTAGCAAAAACACAGCGCAACAACAAAAGGACAAGGCCAATCTTATGAACACTAAAGAAATTTATTTAGCAGGTGGTTGCTTTTGGGGTGTAGAAGCTTATTTTGAGCGTATCCCAGGAGTTATGGACGTGGTCTCAGGCTATGCCAATGGCAATACTCGCAACCCAAGCTATGAGCAAGTTATTTATATGGGTACGGGTCATGCAGAGACGGTCAAGGTAGTTTACGATCCAGAGCGTGTTGACTTAGAAACTCTCTTACGACACTTTTTCCGTATCATTGATCCAACCAGCCTCAATCGTCAGGGCAACGACCGCGGCACTCAGTATCGTACCGGCATTTACTATACTGAGGAAGCTGACGCACCACTAATTACAGCTGCTCTACAGCGAGAGCAAGGCAAATGGCAACAGCCACTTGTGGTTGAAAATAAGCTATTAGTTGCCTTTGATGACGCTGAGGAATACCATCAAGATTACTTAGCCAAAAACCCTAACGGTTACTGTCATGTTGACTTAAACTTAGTCGACCAGCCATTAAAAAAAGAGGAGTTTGAATTGAATATCCAAAGCGGTGTAAAAACCCAAACCATGTTAAACATAATTGACGAAATTAAGATTAATCCAGCGGACTATAGCGTACCTAGCGATGAAGAGTTACGCCAGATGTTGAGTCCTTTGGAGTATCAAGTGACACAGAAAAATGCAACCGAAAGAGCCTTTACCCATAGTTATGACAATCTCTATGAACCGGGCATTTATGTTGATATTGTCAGCGGTGAGCCTTTATTCAGTTCTGATGACAAGTATGACTCTGGTTGTGGTTGGCCTTCATTTACCAAGCCTATCGTGCCTGAGGTAGTTACTGAGCATGTGGACACCACATACAATATGCAGCGTATCGAGACTCGCAGTCGCGTTGCCGACGTTCACTTAGGCCATGTATTCCCTGATGGACCACGTGACCGTGGCGGCCTACGCTATTGTATCAATGGTGCATCCTTAAAGTTTATCCCTAAAGCAGATATGGCAGCAGCCGGTTACGGTGACCTATTGCCACTAGTCAGCGACAAGTAATATGCTTCAACAAATCAGCCTTGTTCAGCTTAATAAGTGGCTTGAATATATGCGCAGCCAAAGGCGTTGCTCTGAGCATACCATCTCAGCTTATCAAGGCGATTTGAGATTATTATTTGAGCTTTTCCCTGACAAAAATCTGGTCGAGCTCAATCATGACTTATTACGCAATGCCGTAGCTAGGCTTCATGCACGCGATTATAGTCCGCGCTCATTAGCACGCATTGTGGCGGCATGGCGCTCCTTTTATCAATGGCTAAGCGCTGAAATTGACTTAAAGGTCAATCCGGCCACTCATCTGAAAACACCTAAACTCCCACGGCCTCTACCTAACGCCATGACGGTCGATCAAACCACAGCATTTTTAGATCGTAGTCAGCAACTAAGCGATCGCAGCCCTAAAAGCCTCTGTGATATTGCCATGTTTGAGCTACTGTACAGCAGTGGTTTACGACTCTCTGAGCTAGTGCAGTTAGATCATCGCTACCATAAAAGCGAGCACTATGAATCACAAGGCTGGTTAGACCTAGTTGAAAAGGAGCTTAAAGTGGTCGGTAAGGGCAACAAAACTCGTATCGTACCCTTAGGTGAAAAGGCTGCTGATGCAATTCACGACTGGCTGGAACTACGTACAAACTGTCTATCTCCGCAAGCCGATGAAAGTGACAAAGCAGCCCTTTTTTTAGGAGTTAGAGGCAAACGTATTAGCTCACGCTCAGTACAGCTACGCCTCAAAGAAATGGCTATTAAAACCGGCGCTGACGCATCAATTCACCCACATATGATGCGGCACAGCTTTGCTAGTCATTTACTCCAATCCGCGCAAGACCTGCGTGCAGTGCAAGAACTACTGGGCCATAGCAATATCTCTACCACACAAATTTATACTAGATTAGATTTTCAGCACTTGGCTAAGGCCTATGATGCAGCACACCCCAGAGCCCATAAAAAAGACACGAAGTCTTAGTCTAACTACTTAGTCACCTCAATGGGCTTAACGCCTATTTCGAGCAGTAAGTCCGGGGTGATTTTAAGACTTACACCGCGTCTACCCCCATTGATAAAGAAGCTCTTCATCTCAAAAATACTGCTTTCAGCATAAATAGGAAGTTTAGCCTTCATACCAAAAGGTGAAGTACCACCAAACTCATAGCCAGTCCACTTATGCGCTAGCTCGTAGGACGCTGGCGAAAGATTTTTGACATTAAACAACTTACGCAATGCTTTGGTATCTATGCTCTGGTCGCCATGTTGCAAGACCATATAACCCTTACCACGCTCATCAGCAAAGACAATACTCTTAATCACCTGATGTATCGGCACATTGAGAAACTCCGCCATAAACTCGGCAGTGCCCTCAATTTCACCTTGGCACTCAAATACTTCATAAGGTAGCTTTTGACGATCTAAAAACAAAGTAGCTGGTGTTTTGATAGATGATTTTTTCATAACTAATTAGCCTTCTCACGCTCTCTCAGTAACCAAATAATTAAAAAGCTAAATGGCAAAATAAATAAAGTGGGACTACGATAAGGGTGCAATTCACTAAAATTAAAGATATTAACCCAAACCGTATTACTAGAAATAATAAATACTAAACTACCAAGAGAACCGATCAATAGCGAATAAAAAGCACCTTTTTCATTAAAACCTTTGAAATAGAAGCGACAAAACATCACTGGAAAATGCGCACTAGCCACCCAAGCAAAAGCAATCCCAAAAAGAAAGGCTAAATTCACCCCTTTGAATAAATAGGCCAACCCCACACCAGCCAAAAAGATCGCTACAACAGAGACTTTGGCAATAAACACATTACTGCTCTGCTTAGGTAACAAACTTGGTATTAAGTCCTGAGTAATACTGGCACTGGCAGCCATCACCAAACCTGCAATCACTGCTAACACCGTGATAAAGACTAAAATCGCCAGAACCCACTGAAACACCGAGCCACCGATCAAACTCGCCAAATGCAAGAGAGCCATATTATTACCCCCCTCTAAGACCTGACCATTAAGCAGCACAAAAGCACCAAAGCCAATAATTAAATTCAAGGTAAAAAATAACGCAATTAAAAAGGTCGCCCCCGCAGCCGAATAAAGTGCTGTTTTCTCATCCTTAACTGTAAAAAAACGCATCAAAATATGCGGTAAACCCAGTAAACCAAAGGTCAAGCCCAAAACCAATGAGACTTGCTCAAGACCTAAACTAATGGCAGGGCTCGGCATTAAAGCTTTGAATTCAGATAAATTCGCCACTTGCTCAAAAAGACTAGCCACTGAAAAATCAAAGGACCTTAAGACTAAAAAAACCATTACCCAAGCAAAAATAAAGAGCAGCAAGGCCTTAACACTTTGCGCCATCGTGGTCGCCCTCATCCCGCCAAATAGCACTAGCACACCCGTCAACACACCAACTAAAAGCAAAGACGTCGTGTAATCAATATCAATGAGTAGCGACAGCAAAGTACCTGCTCCCATCAACTGCACCAGCAAATAAAATACCGAGATAAGTAAACTAGTTGAAGCACTTAATATCTTTAAACGCTGACTATTAAATCCTCTATTAATTACATCTGAAAAGGTAAAGGCCTCGGTTTGACGTAACTTATCAGAAAAAAGAACAAGCAATAGTACCCAACCGACTAAGGTCGCTACGGCATAAAAAAGAGAATCAATACCCTGACCAAAGTACATGGCAATTGAGCCTAAAAAGGCTGCTGCAGAGAGATAGTCACCTGTTAAAGCCAAGGCGTTTTGCGTAGAGCCGACGGAGCGCCCAACCAAAAAGTATTGAACGATGCTTTTATTTGACTGAATCATAAAACCTTACTCCCCTGCCCTATGCTGGTGAATAATGACATAGACAAGCGCCATCAATACTCCCCAAAAAATCACCGCAACACCCCAAAATAATGAACCTGGAATTCCTAACATTAAACTAGTGGCTAAACGTTGAGGAGTAAGACCGAGTAAAAGGTAGTAAACAGTCATCGGTAACAGAGTCGCGATAATTAAGAGTAATCGGTAATTCACAATTCATCATCCACTTTTGAGGAAAAGTACGATTATCAGCGATATTTTCAGTAGAGGCAAATGAATTCCCTTGCCACTTGACTGCATGATAGAGGAAGTTAAGAAGTAATAGAGATAATTAAAAAAGGGAGCATCATTACACGACGCCCCCTCTCAACACGAAAACTCAAACAGCAATATTAAGGTGCTTTAACCGGAATCACTGTACCTTGGTACTTGTCTTCAATAAACCTTAACGTTTCCGGGCTCTGCCAAACAGCATTTAACTTTTGAATTGCCTCACTATCTTGGTTATCGACACGGCTTGCGCAAAGGTTAGCGTATGGAGAATCAGTATCCTCCATAAATAAGCTATCGTTCTTAGGGTTAAGATTTGCATCCAAAGCATAGTTAGTATTAATGACCGCCAAATCCACATCACTTAATACACGTGGAATTGTTGCTGCCTCTAACTCAACAAATTTTAACTTTTTAGGGTTCTCTGCGATATCACGTGACGTTGCAAAAAGATTATTCGGATCTTTTAAAGTAATTAGACCGGCTTTTTGTAATAACAATAGAGCGCGAGCACCGTTAGTCGTATCAGAAGGAATAGCAACAGAGGCACGATCTTTTAAATTATCCAACGAGTCAATTTTTGTAGAATAAGCACCTAAAGGCAAGATATACATATAGCCTTGTGGCACTAGGTCTTGGCCTTCATTTTCATTAAAAGAATCAAGGTGTGGCTTATGTTGGAAGCAGTTCATGTCAATCTGCTTTTCTACCACCTGCTGATTCGGTTGAATAAAATCAGTAAAGACATGTACCTTTAAGTCCACACCCTGTTCTGCCATCTGCGCTGTCATGAACTCTAAAATTTCAGCTGCTGGTACTGGTGTCGCAGCCACACTTAACTGCTCATTGGCTGAAGCCACACCAGTAGAAACTAACGCGCTAACAGCTAAGGCGCTAAATTTGAGGGCAATATTTTTTCTCATACTAAGTCCTAATAACTACTTCTTTTCAATCTTTTTTTGCTCTTCAGCTGCTAAAGCCTCTTGAGTTTCAGCAAGCTTTTCTTGAGCTGCCTTTTCTGCATCCTCGGCTGCCATTCGTATAGCTCCTGCAGTACCGACCACAGCAGCATTTTCTTGGGCTTTGCGTAACTTGCCATCGCTGCCAAAGGCCTCTGGGTATTTTTTACGAAAGTGATTGGAGAGCATTTTCATGGCGACTAAATGAATGACCACCAAAAAAACAACCATCACGACTGCTAACCAAAGGATATTCGGATAAGATAATAATGAGCTCATGTCAGCAAATCCTTTAGCTTTTAATAGTTAACTTCTAAGTTATCAATAAGTCGAGTCGTGCCTAATTTAGCAGCACCTAAAAGCACTAAAGGCTCCTTATTAGCGACCTCCTCAGGAGTTGGCTGCCATAAGTCACGCTGACGACGAACTGTTAGGTAATCAACAGCCCAACCACGCTCTCTTAATACCTCAACTGCCTCTTGATCAATTTTCTTAGTATCAACCTCACCGGCAACTAAACGCGCTTCCATATTTTTGAGAGTATTATAAAGATTAATCGCCTCAGCCTTTTCATCATCAGATAAATAACGATTGCGTGAGGACAGTGCTAAACCATGCTCATCACGTACTGTTTCATGAGCAACGATCTCAACCGGCAATTGGAACTGTCGGCACATTTGACGTACTACCATCAACTGCTGATAATCTTTTTTACCAAAAACAGCCACTTTAGGCTGCACACAAGAAAAGAACTTCATTAAAACCGTAGACACCCCCTCAAAGAAGCCTGGACGAGCCTCACCCTCAAGGATATTACCTAGATTGTCCGGGGTTTGAACGCTAAAACTCTGTGGTTCCGGATAAATTTCCTTAAGTGTCGGGGCAAACAGCACATACACATCACGTAGCTCCTCTAACTTGGCAATATCCTCTTCGAGAGTCCTAGGGTACTTATCAAAATCCTCATTAGGGCCAAATTGCAAAGGGTTTACGAAAATACTGGCGACCACCGGATCACCATGCTGACGAGCCATGCGCATTAGGGATAAATGTCCCTCATGCAAATTACCCATCGTCGGTACATAAGCAGTGCGCAATTGACCACTTAATTGTTGTCTTAATTCTTCAATGGTACGTACAACTTTCACATTAATTCTCCACAACCTCCGCCACGCTGATATAAGCAAGACGAACATAAATAGGGGCGTAGGGTTCTGCTTGTGTAATCTCTACTAAACTTTCACGAGCTAATTCTAACAAAGCTAAAAAGTGTACTACAACTACTGCTGCAGTTTCACCAGAATCAATACGCTCTATGAATAGTTCCTTAAACTCCATAAAGCGCACGCAGCCTAAACGACGTAATATATGACCCATATGCTCACGTACCGAAAACTGCTCACGGCTGATTTGATGCTTTTTATTTAACTTGGCACGACGCATAATCTCCAACCAAGCCTGCTTTAAGTCATCAGCACTAACCTCCGGTAAAAGCTGCTCTACTACGACCTCTTTATAAGCCCTAGCACGCTGAAAATCTCGGCCAATTTGTGGTTGTTCGTCTAAGTGACGCGCCGCCAACTTCATTCTCTCGTACTCTAATAATCGACGTACTAGCTCCGCACGCGGATCATCCATCTCCTCATCGCTGTCAGACTTCTTAACAGGCAACAGCATGCGCGATTTAATCTCTATAAGCATAGCGGCCATCAAGAGATACTCAGCAGCTAACTCTAAGTTGTGCTCACGAATTTGATCGACGTAGCCTAAATACTGCCGAGTCACCTCAGCCATCGGTATATCGAGAACGTTGAAGTTTTGCTTGCGGATAAGGTAGAGTAACAGGTCCAGTGGCCCTTCAAAGGCTTCTAGAAAAACCTGTAAGGCATCCGGCGGGATATACAAATCCTGCGGCACATTAAACAAAGGCTCGCCATAAAGGCGAGCTAAGGCCACATTATCAACTGTATTGGGTGTACAGTCGACTGCCGGACTTTGCAACTGAGCCAGTTCAGACTCAACAACTGACATCAGGATGACGTGCTATGAAAATAAACCAAGTTTATTTATTGTGATAAACATAAGGCTTTTGAGGTACGCGAGCGGCTTTATACTGCTCTTGCAACTCAAGGTCAACTTCCTTATCCCACAGAAGTAAGCGACCATCAACCTGACGTTTTTCCGTGTCAGGGTGCTCTTTTTTGTACTGATTAATAAATTGAGTTACCTCAGAAACATAACCTGCCATCATATTTCCTTATATAAAATTAACAATTAGTAGTTTTTTAAAGTTTAACAGAAGCCAACTAAGAGCTAAGCTAAAAGTTCTTCATTGCTGTTAAAATCATTGTGTTAATAATCAAATAAATCGTTTTACCTCAGGCAACTCATGATTGAATTCCAACACGTTTTCAAATCCTATGGTCAGGGACCAAATATTCTCGCCGATCTTAATTTTAAAATTAATGCAGGTGAGTTTATTTTTGTTTCTGGTCCCTCAGGTGCGGGCAAATCGACACTGCTCAAGCTAATTGGCGGCTTAGAAAAGCCTAGCCGTGGCATGATCGCCATCAAGGGACAGCGTTTAGACAAGTTACAATCCAGAGAGCGACCATATTTGAGACGCCGTGTTGGTATTATTTTACAGGACACTCACTTGCTCTATGACCGCAGCGCATTGGCTAATGTTATGCTGCCAATGGCAGTGATGGGGCATAGCACCAAAAGCGCCGAGGCACGAGCGCGAGCAGCGATTTATAAAGTTGGCTTGGGAGGCAAGGAGCGAATGAATCCAGTTGAACTCTCTGGTGGTGAGCAACAACGTCTAGCGATTGCCCGTGCTATTGTCAATAGACCAGCCATTTTACTGGCCGATGAGCCAACCGCTAACCTTGACCAAGAAAATGCCCATTTAATTTTGGATGTGCTTAAAGATTTTAATCAAGTCGGCGTAACCACCTTAATTGCGTCACACGACAAACCTCTACTACAGCAACACGCTAATCGTACCTTATTAGTTGAACCAGGCAAATTCATCGATCTGGGAGTTCATCATGCGTAGTTGGTTAAGACAGCACTCATATGCGCTTAAGGTCTCCTTACGTCGCATTATCCAGACACCATTTTCTTCATTGGCTAATATTTTAGTTATCGCCTTTGTTTTGTCATTACCGTTAATTGCTGCCTCACTGCTAGTTTCTCTAGAACCGGTCACCCGTACTGTCTCAGTTAATCCGGCTGTCACTCTATTTATGAAGGACATAGTCAGCATTAATGACACTAACGATTTAGCGGTAGAAATTCACCAGCAAAACCCAGAGTTAGTACAAGAAATTCAAGTGATTGATCGAAATGACGCACTTGAGGATTTAAAAAACACACCTGCTTGGACCGAGTCCTTAAGCGTATTAGCTCAAAACCCCCTACCTCACGCCATTATTATCACTTTATCTAATTCCGGGCAGGAGTTCGTTAACTCAGAGCATGTTTTAGCTTTCGCCAACCAACTGACCGCCTACGAGCAAGTAGACTTAGTGCAATTTGATAGTGATTGGGTTCAAAAGATCCAAGCCATTATGACCTTTATTAAAGTGGTCTTGTTATTACTGGCTATCGGGGTTTCTGTCGTGGTGATTGCGACCGTGTTTAATACCGTACGCATGCAAGCGCTAGTTCAGCGTGATGAAATCTCGGTCGCTCGCCTAGTAGGCGCCACAGAAGCTTTTGTCCGTAGACCCTTCTTATACTTTGGCGCTTTGATTGGTTTTATCGCTGGATTAGTCGCAATTGGACTAACTGTCATCGCGCTATTGATGGTTAATAGCTCAATCAAGGATGTTCTTGCTGAAAGCTATGATCATCCTTTTATGGTGCAATTGCCCGAGCTATTTTGGTTAATTTTCAGTATCGTGATAGCCATGCTAGTAGCTGCCATCGCCGCTCGTTGGTCCGTGACACGTCATAGTAAGTTCTAGTCGTTAATGAGTAGTTTTGTACAAAGCCTATGCCGTTGGCAACGAGTGCATGGTCGTCATGACTTACCTTGGAAAAGCAACGATCCCTATAGGGTATGGCTTTCAGAAATCATGCTGCAACAGACCCAGGTTGCCACAGTAATTGATTACTACAAGCGCTTTTTAGAGCGCTTTCCGAGCATTATCGATTTAGCGCAAGCTGAACAATCTGAGGTGATGAGCTACTGGGCAGGACTTGGTTATTATGCCCGTGCACGCAATTTGCATCGCTGCGCTCAAATCATCATCGAGCAATACAATGGTGTTTTCCCACGTCAATTTGATGAAATTGTCGTTCTGCCGGGTATTGGTCGTTCGACTGCACATGCCATCATGGCCTTTTGCTATGGCGCTCACACGCCCATTATGGATGGTAATGTCAAAAGGATATTTACCAGATACTACGGCATTAAGGGTGTAACGAGTACCGCTGCCATAGACAAACAGCTATGGTCACAAGCGGAAAAAACCCTAGGAGAGGCCATCAGTGAGAACCAAACGGCAGTCGATATGGCTTGCTACACCCAAGCCTTAATGGATTTTGGCTCACTAGTCTGCACGCGCTCAAAGCCACTATGTGATAACTGCCCGATTGCTAACTCCTGTTATGCTAAAAGGCACAATCTACAAAAAGAACTGCCTACACCTAAAGCCAAAAAACCGACACCTACTCGCCATACCGTGATGCTCTTACTCGTGCACAATGAAAAGATACTGTTAGAGCAACGTCCCCAGCAAGGAATTTGGGGTGGCTTATTATCTCTACCAGAATTTAGTGATATAGAGATGTTAGTGCACTATCTGCAGAATCAAGGTTTGTTGATTAGCTCTGAAAATGAACTAGTTAAAATGGCTGCTTTTGAGCATATTTTCAGCCATTTTAAACTACATATACAACCTATTTTAGTTAAGCTCAGTGAGCATCAACAGGTCCAAGAAAAGCACCTTGGACATACTTACTATCCATTAAAAGAGTGGCAAGACCTACCTATTCCTAAACCAGTCAGTTTACTATTAGATACAGTGACGAACGTACAGGTTTAGCCTGCAAACCACTTAACTTAATTAACGCTCCAAATATTCCCTTTGGTCAGCAACACTAGGCACATACTTAGAAATACTCATCAGCATGCCACAAGCAACCCCCAGCGTGACTAGCGCCGTACCACCATAACTCATAAATGGTAAGGGCACACCGACCACTGGCAATATACCCATGACCATACCGATATTTACAAAAATATAAACAAAGAAAGTCATCGTCAAAGCACCGGCCAAAAGACGACCAAACTGAGTTTTAGCTTTTAGGGCAATAAAAAAACCTCGGGCAAGAAATAAGGTATACAAACCTAATAATAAAATACAGCCATATAAACCAAATTCCTCAGCATAAACCGCAAAAATAAAATCTGTCGTACGCTCAGGGATAAAGTCTAAATGTGTTTGAGTGCCTTGCATATAACCCTTACCATAAACTCCTCCTGAACCGATCGCTATCATCGCCTGTATTGTATGGAAGCCTTTACCAAGCGGGTCCATCGTTGGATCCATTAGAGTGCACACCCTACCCTTTTGATATTCATGCAAAATAACCCAATCAACGCCGGACTGGCAGAGTGTATCCTGATAGGCAATTATCAACGAGAGCGCGGTAACACCAATCACAAAGACCGGAACAATTAACTTAAAAGACAAACCGGCAAAATAGATGACAACTAAACCACTAGCTAGTACCAATAATGCAGTACCCAAATCCGGCTGCTTGATAATCAAGACAAATGGCACTATTAAAAGTATAGTTGCCACGATATAGTCCATCAGAGATAAATTATTACGATATCTGTCAAAATACCAAGCAAGCATCAACGGCATGGCCAATTTCATCATTTCAGAAGGTTGGATGGTAGCCACACCAAGATTTAACCAACGCGTTGCGCCCTTTTGTGTAATACCAACAAACTCCACCCCAACCAACAAGATCAGACCCACTATGTATGCAGGTACAGCCAAGCGCATAAGCAATGGTGGTTGAATCATAGCTACTACCCACATTGCTAAAAAGGCGATGATAAAGTTTCTTAACTGACCAGCAAAGCGGAAGTCCGTACTACCGACAGCAGAGTGCATCACCAACATGCTTAGACAAAAAAAAGCAGTCAGGATCAGCAACAACGGCCAGTCAAAACAACGCAACGAACGCAGCATCAGATTCATGAGTTTAGTCATCATGATCCCATCCTCTCTTCTTTTTGAGATTTATTCTCTGTGATAACCTGAGTCGCTGCTTTAGTCAACGACGGCCGTTGACTATTTTTTGTTTGTTGATTCGAGTTTGGATTGCCGAAAATTTCTGGCAAAGGCTGTATAACTTCCTCTTCCTCAATATTGGTCGGCGCCTCAGGTATCTTAAGATCAGGTGAAACAGCCTCCGTTGCATCGCCTTCCATATTTAAAAAGTTTGGAATATAACTTTGGCGGTTGCGATATTGGGTATCATCATCTAACCAGTAATCAAAGACTTTTCGAGCAATTGGTGCTGCCACCGTAGAACCCCAACCACCATTTTCCACAATGACTGCTAAAGCGATCGTCGGATTATCAATCGGTGCATAACCCATATACAAGGCATGATCGTGCAAACGCTTATCTAGCTCACTCGCATTGTAACGACTACCTCTTAAGCTAAAGACCTGCGCCGTTCCTGTTTTTCCTGCGGAATCATAGTTAGCACCTTGAAACACCCGACGTGCTGTACCATGCGTAGGCACCTCCGCTAATGCCCTCTTGACAACATCAATATCCTCTTGACGCATATCAATCCTATACTCAGGCGCGGCAACCACCGGCTCAGCACGCTTAAGCGTAGGGCTTTCTAACCAGTTCACAATATGAGGCTTTGTATAAACACCATCAGCTGCTAAGGTTGAAGTGGCCTGAGCCAATTGCATCATGGTAAAGGAGTTATAACCCTGACCTACCGCAACAGAAATAGTCTCACCCGGAAACCAAGTCTGTTGCTTAGGGTCCTTAAAGGCTGCTTGTTTCCATGCGCGAGACGGTAGTACACCCTTCTTCTCATGCGGCAAATCAATCCCAGTAGGCTTACCAAAACCAAATTGAACTGCAAAATCATGCAAGGCATCGACGCCAATAATAGGGCCTAAACTAAAAAAATAACTATCGGAAGAAACAACCAATGCCCGATGCATATCGATGGAACCATAGACTGCACCACCGGCATTTCTAAAGCGCTGATTACCAAACTCAAAATAACCAGGATCATAAACTTTTGTCTTTGCATCACGCGCATTTAAGGTCAACGCTGCTAAAGCAACAAAAGGCTTATAAGTAGAACCAATAGGAAACGTACCGTAAATCGGTCGGTCAATCAATGGATGATCTGGCGAGTCAGATAAACGACGCCAATTTTCAACATCAATGCCATCAACAAATAAATTAGGATCAAAAGACGGTGCCGATACATAGGCTAATACCTGCCCGTTTCTAGGATCGATAGCCACCAATGCACCACGTTGAGGATTTTCCGAGTCATTAAAAATATCCTCGACCATCCGTTGTAAACCAATATCAATTGATAAGCGCAAATTATCACCAGGGACAGGTTCGGTCCGTTCCAATACACGTACCGGACGACCGGAAGCCGCTATCTCTACCTGCTCCCAACCCGGCTTACCATGTAAAGCCTTTTCGTAACTTAGCTCAAGGCCTTTTTTGCCAATCACATCAGTACCACGATAGTCGCCTTCTAGTCCTTCGTCCTCAATACGCTGATAATCTCGCTCAGAAATACGGCCAATATAACCAACCAAATGGGCCGCTGATTCACCCTGAGGATACTCACGAACCCAGCGAGCACGAATGTTCACACCAGGATACTTAAACGAGCGCACTGCAAAAGCTGCAGCCTCCTCATCCGTTAGGTTACTACGCAAAATAATAGAGGCATAGCGCGTATTCATACCCATGCGCTGCTTAAACCGTCGAACATCAAGCGAAGAAATCGGAATAATCTGATTGACCACTTCAATCATCGCATCGATATCGCGAATCTGTCCTGGCACTACCTCTAGCGTATAATCTCGGTAGCTACGAGCCAATACCTCACCATTACGGTCATAGATATTACCTCGCTTAGGCGCTATTGGCACTAAAGAAATGCGGTTTTGATCAGCTCTCTCAGAAAACCCCTGATAACGTTCAACCTGCAGAACCCACAAGCGATAAATTAAAATAGAAAAGCATGCCAAGACAAAAATCGCTGCGACTAATACCCGCAAACGATTTCTCGTTTTTTCTACTTTAAAGCGTCGTCTTTGTTCAAACATTAGTTAATTCTTTATACCTAAACAACTGCATCTTCATCATTAATCAATTGCCACGGTAACTTCAAAATTAAATCAGCACAAAGCCACAAAAAAACATTGATAAAACCGCCTAACATCCAACCCCAACCACTCCAAGTACCAGCTATCCAAGCATTAAGTATATGCTCCGGTAAAGGCACCAATAAAAAGATCGGCAGCATATAGACCATTTGACCGATCACTTCGAAATTCAACATGATTTTGCGAATTTTAAACACAAAATACATAGTCAAAACATAAGTAATGGCATGACTCCCCAGCACGGTAGTATCATGAACATCCATTAATAAACCAAAGACAAAAGCCGCAACTAAGCCAACACCGGGAGCACTATGTGCCCCCCAAAATGCCAACACTACTAACAATAAGTCAGGTGCTCCATCCCAATTACGCCAAGGCAGTAAAGACGCTAGCCAAAGCAGAAAAATACTAATCCAAACATAATATGGATTAGCATTAAATGTGTAATTTACTGCACTCAAAGGCCGTAAACTGCCTAAGCCGCGCCGCTCTTGCTGCCTTTCTGGCTTCTCTCTAGTCACCATTGCTATTCATCCTCAATAAGTACAGCATTATCACTTCCCTCTGCGGGTGTATGTAATAGCACCAGAAAATGTCTATGTCGGTCAGGGTGTGCGCTAGGGGCAACAATGGCTCGCACAAAACCTTGAGCACTATTTGTTTCAATGGAAGTTATTTCACCAATCATTAAACCAGCCGGATAGTAGCCACCAATACCACTACTAACCAACTCATCACCGACCTTAATATCTACGTCCATCGATAAGTAACGCACCTCAATTTGTCCCGTTTGACCACTACCGAATACTAAGACCCTAGTACCATTTCTTTTTACTAAGGCAGGGACTGAGGTTATTTCATCCGTTACTAGGGCAGCTTCCGAGGTGTTGTGGTTAACCCTGCGGATCTGTCCGACAATCCCACCCTCAGCAATCACCGGCATCCCTGGCTCAATACCGTCAGCAGCACCTTTATTTAAAATAATTGATTCTTTAGATGGATGGGCTGGCGTATAAAGTATCTCTACTGCCACAGAAGGCACATCAACAGTCGCCTTGACCCCTAACAAACGGCGCAGCTGTATATTTTCTGTTTCCATTTGCATGGCTCGCATATTTAAACGTGCATTTTCAATACGCGCACTCTCAGTATGTTTAATTTGCTCCTGAGTTTGAGTCACAAACTTTGACCAATCGTAAACACTATCGACCACATCTTTGGGCCAAAGTGCAACACGTTGAAAGGGATACATTAAGGTCGACGTAACCCGACGAACCGGCTCTAGAAATGACCAGTTCGCATCAACAACAATTAAAACAATGCACAGCAAACACAAGAAGAAGAGCTTAACTTCACTCGCTATGCCTTGTCTAAAGAGAGAGGGTGACTTTTTAGTCGACATTAAGAAAATCGCATGTAGTTAGAAGCACGTGCCAAGCTTCGATATCAACGATAGTTCAATATGCCCTACATATGATTCCGAAGCCTAGAAAGCGATGGCTGACAAACTTTGAAAGTATTAATCGTTAACAAATACAGGACCTAAACGCTCTAAATGCTCAAGTGCCTCACCACATCCATTAACCACACAAGCCAGAGGATCCTCAGCGACAACCACAGGAATACCTGTCTCCTCTTGGAGCAGTCGATCAATATCCTTTAAGAGTGCACCACCGCCAGTCAACGCAATACCCTTTTCGGTAATATCAGCACCTAATTCAGGTGGCGTTTGCTCAAGACCGATTTTAACGGCAGAAATAATTTGGTTTAGAGGGTCACTCAGTGCCTCTAAAATTTCTTTGGAACTAATAGTAAAACTGCGTGGCACGCCCTCGGTCATATTACGTCCCTTAACCTCGAGCTCCTTGTTCTCAGTCGAAGGAAAAGCTGAACCAATCTCTTTTTTAATTAACTCAGCTGTCGGATCACCAATCAACATCCCCTTATTGCGACGAATATAGTTGATAATAGACTCATCAAACTTATCACCACCAACACGCACAGAACCCTTATAGACCATGCCACCAAGAGAAATAACAGCAACCTCGGTCGTACCGCCACCAATATCGACAACCATCGAACCACTAGCATCGGAGACATTAAGCCCAGCGCCTATTGCTGCAGCCATTGGCTCCTCAATCAAATAAACCTGACTGGCACCCGCCCCCAAAGCCGCTTCACGAATGGCTCGACGCTCAACCTGGGTGGAACCACAAGGCACACACACGATAATGCGCGGGCTAGGTGAAATCAGACTACGCGGATTAACCATACGGATAAACTGCTTAATCATTTGCTCAGTCACGGTAAAATCAGCGATTACACCATCCTTCATAGGACGGATAGCTTCTATATTGCCAGGCACACGACCTAGCATTTGCTTAGCCGCTTGACCAACAGCCTGAATAATTTTACGGCCATGAGGTCCACCCTCGTGACGAATCGCCACCACTGACGGTTCGTCTAAAACGATGCCTTTACCTCGTGTATAAATTAAAGTATTGGCGGTCCCGAGGTCGATCGCCATATCGGTAGAAAAATAACTTCTGAGGAATCCGAACATGATTAAGAGTCTTTGTCGATTACAAACAATAACGAGCCTTTAAAAAAGGCTCCGAAAGCGCAGAAAAAGTTGTAACATACCCGCATAAAAACAGCGTTTTCAAAACAGTGCTAGCAGTTACACTTGAACACCAATGTAGTGCATGAGCACACATCAATGTTTGAGATAACATATAATAACTTATTCTAGTTCTTAATCGACAGGATTGAGCTACAAATCAAAAGATGTAACTCATATAATCAACATCTACAGCTCCCTCTGTCGTTCTACAGCTCAATAACGATTTCCAAGCAACATATAACGTTCAAAGTTCTTGTAATCGCCGTTTATTCATTCGTATACTACAATGAATAAATATTCAACCTTTAAACTACATCTAGCTTACCTACAGGAGAAAACCACTAATGAGTATTAAGCCACTAGTGATTCGTATTAATGACGAAAGTCAATTTAGTGAAGCTCAAGCAGCTACCGCCGATACAACCCAGCCAATCCCTATGTTCAGAATCGGTGGACATCAAGACATTGATAGTTCAGGAGCTGGTATTTGGGAATGCACGCCTGGCAAACTGCAACGACACATAGCAGAAGCAGAGTTCAGTTATATCATTGAAGGCGAAGGTTCATTTACTACTGATAAAGGTGAGAAAGTAGAGTTCCGCTCTGGAGACTCTTTGTATTTTGCACCTAATACCAAAGGTGAGTGGGAGATCAAAACCACGGTTCGCAAAGCATATTTTATTGTATAAGATCAATACATCAATCTGGGGCTCGAAAAATACAACCTCGAACTCCAGCTGATAAATTTTCTAACTAAAATCATTTGTTAGAACCCACTCAAGGAACTGTTGTAAAGTCTGATTACTAGCCATCCGCTTGGGATAAATCAGATAATAACTGCGAGGACTTAGAATAGGCTCTCCAACTGCTACCAAGCTTCCCTGCTCCAATTCATCACGAACAAACTGTTCAGGAACAATCCCTAAGCCAATCCCAGCACTAACAGCCTGAATTAAGTGAGCTGTCACTTCAAAGTTTGGACCCAAACATATTTGTCGATGGTCTAAACCATAATGGCTAAACCACTCACTCCAAGCAGCAGGATGACTTGATACTGAAAGCAACAAGTGTCCTGCCGCATATTCTGGAGCTAACAATTTTATCTCAATATCTTTTTTTTGTTTAATCTTACTACTTTCAACATACTTGGGACTGGCTACAGCAACCAGATACTCATTAGCTATCAAATAACTGATTAACTCAGGTTCTGAAGGCTTAATACGACTTACAATAATTGCCGCATCAATGTCTTCAAAATTAAAATCAATCTTCCCAATACGTGATTGAATGTGTATCGTAGCACTAGGGTAAAGTCCATAAAAGGTATGTAAGTTAGGCAACACCCATTTAGAAGCAAAGGTAGGTAAAATCGCTAAGCTAAGCGTTTCAGCTCTAGGAGTCTTAGACATAACCTGCAAAGTCGCTCCACGGATTTTATCTAAAGCCTCATGGATTGCTACTGCATATTGCTCTCCCTGCTCAGTCAAGCGAACAGAGCGCCCTACTCGCTCAAATAAGGCAATATCAAGATGAGTCTCTAACTGACGCATCTGGCGACTAACTGCGCTCTGACTCAGAGACAACTCCTCTGCAGCCCTAACAAAACTTTGATGTCGTGCTGCTGATTCAAAAATCAATAACAACGACATAGATGGTGTTAAATGTCGATAATTCATGAGTTTTATGCAAGTATTAATGACAATAAAATCAATTGTCCTTGATATAAATAGGATAGATAATGAAAGACAAACAAATCCTTAACTAGTATACAAGAGTTAAAGTAGCCATGGAAACAGACAAAATCACTCAAAACTATAAAGACTTTCTTCAAGTCCTAGAAAAAACAGGCTTTGAAGGTGACATTCGCACTGACATAGCTAGTCGTACCGTCATGTCTACAGATAACTCTATTTATCAGTGCAAACCACAAGCTGTTTTACAGCCTAAACACACACAAGATATTGAGTGCCTAACACGACTTTTAGCTGAGCCAAAATTTCGTCAAATTGTTATTGCACCACGTGGTGGAGGAACCGGAACAAATGGGCAATCATTAACTCATGGTATCTTAGTTGACATATCTACACACATGAATCAAGTTCTCGAAATAAACATAGAGGAACGATGGGTGAGAGTACAAGCCGGAGTCGTTAAAGACCAGCTTAATGCTGCGCTAAAACCTTATGGCTTGTTTTTTGCACCAGAACTCTCTACCTCAAATAGAGCAACCATCGGGGGCATGGTCAATACTGACGCAAGCGGTCAAGGCAGTTGTATTTATGGTAAAACGCGTGATCATGTACTCGAACTAGAAATGGTCACACTAGGAGGGCATCGCTTTAACAGTGGTGCTCTCAATAAAATACAGCTTCAGCAGATAACAAAAAGAAAAGATAGCATCAGTAAATATTATCAAGTTGCACATGATATCAGCATAAAATTCGCTGAACTAATTGAGCAAACCTTTCCAAAATTAAATCGATGCTTAACCGGATACGATTTAGCTCACCTATGGGAAAACACATCTCAAGACAGTACGCATCCTACACTATTTAATCTTAATAGTATTCTATGTGGCTCCGAAGGCTCATTAGGCTTTATGACTGAGGCTAAGCTCAATATTTTACCCATCCCCAAACATACTGCTTTAGTCAATATCCAATATCCTGACTTCATGGGAGCTTTGCGTGATGCCAGAACACTAATTGAACATCAACCACTATCAATTGAAACCATTGACTCGACTGTATTAAAGCTAGCTCAAGAAGATATTATCTGGAGCCAAGTCAGAGAGTTTTTTCCACAAAAAGGTACTACAACATCTCTAGGTATCAACCTAATTGAGTTTAGTGGTGACGATCAAAGCGAGGTCACCAAAAGAGTTCAGGAGTTTACTCAATTTTTAGAAAACGATAAAAGCCTTCAACGCTCTGGTTACACCATCGCCTCTGGTCATGAAGCGACACAAAGAGTTTACGCTATGAGGAAGCGTGCCGTCGGCCTATTGGGTAACATGCAAGATGAGTCGAGACCACAACCATTTGTCGAGGACACCGTCGTCCCACCAGAGCGTTTAGCAGACTTTATTGAAGAGTTCCGTCAACTATTAGATGATCATAACTTAAAGTATGGCATGTTCGGTCACGTTGACGCCGGAGTCCTTCACGTTCGTCCTGCTCTAGATATGAAAAACGAAGCAGATAGCAAGCTTATCAAAACGATTACCGAGCAAGTCGTAGAGCTTACCTACAAATACGGTGGCCTACTCTGGGGTGAACACGGCAAAGGTTTGCGCTCTGAATACGCCCCTACCTTTTTTGGCAAGTTATACCCTGCTTTACAAACCATTAAAGAGGCGTTTGACCCATATAACCAATTAAACCCAGGAAAAATCGCGACACCACCTTCACCAATACACAAACTTTTTAAAGTCGATGAAATAAGCTTTCGTGGGAATAAAGACAGATCAATCCCAAAAAACGAGTGGCTTAGTTATGGCTCAACAATGCACTGCAACGGCAATGGAGCCTGTTTTAATTACAAGCTAGACGATGAAATGTGCCCTTCATGGAAAGCTACCCGTGACCGTGTACACTCACCAAAAGGGCGAGCAAGCTTGATGAAAGAATGGTTATATAAAAAATCCATGGCAAAAACTCTAGATGACAAAGAGCAGCTTAAACAATTTAGTCATGAGGTTTATGCGGCCATGTCTGGCTGTCTGTCATGTAAATCATGTGTTGGGCAATGTCCAATTAAAGTTGATATACCTGATTCGAGATCACGCTTCTTTGAGGAATATCATAAAACACAAGGTCGGCCCTTACGTGATTATGTAATTGCTAATTTAGAGCAACTAACACCTGTTCTGGCTAAATTCATAACACCTTACAATAACGTAATAGGGCAAAAATGGATGACGCGTTTTATTAAACGCCATTTAGGGCTCGTACATTTACCAAAGCTAGCTAATACAAAAACTAACAATATTCTTAATACACCAATCATACAACCGGAAGAGGTTATACGCTGGGCTCCTAATAAGCAAACCAACGCTGTACTGATAATTCAAGATGCCTTTACTCGCTATTTTGATTCATCAGTCTTGGACGACTTTATTGAACTCATAAAGTTTTTAGGCTATGAACCTTATTTACTGCCTTATTTTGCGAACGGTAAGGCATTACAAGTACTTGGCTTCAGGAATCGCTTTAGTCGACAGGCTATAAAAAATGCAAATCGACTTAGCGTATTAAGCAATATCAAGCAAATTAGCATTGTAGGTATGGACCCTGCCTTGACTTTAACTTATAGACAAGAGTATCAAAAAATACCAAATATTAAAGCTATGCCTAAAATTCTGCTACCACAGGAATGGTTAGAGCCTATTTTAAAATCAAGCGATAAGCCAACTGTACATAAGACTACTGAGAGTTTTAACTTTAAATTCTTTGGTCATTGCACTGAAAAAACTAATGCACCTCAAAGCCATGCTCTATGGAATTCAATTTTTGAAACTATTGGCCTAAAAGTTGATGCTCCAGACACAGGCTGTTGTGGTATGTCAGGGCTGTACGGTCATGAAGCTGCTAATTCTGAAGTCTCATCTAAAATCTACGACCTATCATGGCGTAGTATAGTTGAAGCTGCTCAGAATAGCACTGAACCAATAGAAATCATGGCTCCAGGCTACTCATGCAGAAGCCAATGCTCGATTCAATCAAAGGCAAATGCCAAGCATCCCGTACAAGTTATTTTAGAGTACTTAAAAAATAGCTATGCTTCCTAATACTGGAAGTATTTAGTTCAAGGCCTCAACCTCATGACGACGCTTTCTGTAACACGAAGGCGTCTCCCCATACTCTTTGCGAAACCATGAAATAAAGTGCGAGGCATCAGAAAAACCATTATCGATAGCAATTAAAGTGATATTTGTATCTGTATTTGCTAATTGCCGGCGAGCATTTTCTAATCGCAAACGACGCCAGAATGCTAATGGCGCCAAGTTAGTATTTGACATAAATAGACGGTGTAATTGCCGCGGACTTGTTTGGAAATGATCTGCTATCTCATGCAATGTTAGCTTAATACCTAGGTTTGATTGCATAAAGCTAATTACACGTTGTACCAACTCATTTTGATACACATATGGCATTGCCTCTTGTGCATGCTCTTCATCTATATACTTCACTTCATGCTCATCAACCAGAAGATACTTAAGACCTTTTTGTGCTCGTAGCTCACCACAGTGACGACGTATCATCGCGGCAGCTAAATCAATGGCTGTACCACCTGGGCAAGTGATAATCCCATCATCATCAATATAACTCTCATTGATGATAGCCGTTGTGTTAGGAAAGCGAGTATGAAATTCTTCACGAAGTGTGAAATGCACTGCACAGCGCTTGCCATCAAGCAAACCCGCTTTTCCTAACACAAATGAGCCAGAACATAAAGACACTATTGGTACTCCGCTCTCATAAG
Source organism: uncultured Oligella sp. (assembly GCA_947632105.1). GTDB lineage: Bacteria > Pseudomonadota > Gammaproteobacteria > Burkholderiales > Burkholderiaceae_B > Oligella. Next base: position 54,715 of record CANROD010000001.1, read on the forward strand.
CCTCTTGGATCATCTGAACCAAGCCTTGAGGTGGATTACGTGTTTCACTCAACAAGCCGCCGCAAATCACTACATAGTCATACATATCTAACGTTCCCAAAGGACTCGTGGGAGAAATTAATAAACCACAACTGGCGCTCACTGGTTCATTATTCCAAGTCATCCAATCCCATTGGCAAAAGATCTGGTGACTACGAAATGACTTATCTGCAGCAAAACGCAAAGACTCAACCAAGCCCGCCACAGGAATCAACGTAAACTTATCCAACAACACAAAAGCCACCCGCAACTCCGGCTTCGATGAAGCAAGTTTGCCATCGACTGAGAACTCTAACTCCTCATCATACTCATAGCTATTCATAATCAACCCTCTCGGTAAGCCACTTTATTTAGTCTTATTATCTCAAATATAAAGAAGTTCATTAAAAAATAAATTATCAATCTGTCCAACTATAGTATAAACCCTAGGCCCAAAAAGCACTTTCATTATAAAAACGGTCCTTTTCATACTATGGAAAATTTATTAATCCATAGGACAATAAATACAGAGGTTTTACCCAAACCAATATTTATTGTTTAAGGAAGAGTATATGTATTATGGGTTCTGGTATGCACAAGCATTAGATCGAGAAAGCGCACTAGCTGAGCCCCTCCAAGGCGACACAAACGCTGATGTATGCATTATCGGCGGCGGTTTCTTAGGGCTGTGGTCAGCCATTCGAATGAAGAAAGACAAACCAAGCTTGGATATTGTTTTGATAGAAAAATCGCGCTGTGGCTCTGGTGCTAGTGGACGCAATGGTGGCTTAGCCAACAATTGGTGGGCTAAATACCTATCCCTACTCGAAATATGCGACGAATCTGAAGCGCGTCGTATTTGCGAGGCAGCAGAGTCTGCTATTGATGAAATAGGCGACTTCTGCCGCGAACACCAAATTGACGCCCAATTCCGTAAGGATGGGTGGCTATGGACGGCCAGCAATCCTAAACAACATAACTCTTGGCTTGTTTTAACAGAAAACCTAGAAAAACATAATGCTAATCCGTTTAATGAGATCAGCCCCGAGGAGGCGCGTGAGAAGTCTGGCTCTCCAAGAACACTATCAGGTATTTTTGATCCAAATGCCGCAACTGTACAACCCGCACTATTAGCGCGAGGTTTACGCCGAGTTGCCATGGAGTTAGGTGTTCGAATCTATGAAGAAACACCGCTTACTCACTTAGAGCGCAGCACCCCTCCAATAGTACATACCCCTAAAGGCAAAATTAATTCTCAAAAAGTTGTTATAGCCATGAATGCTTGGGGTGCTCAATTCCCTGAACTAAAGCGCATGATCGTCGTCATGTCCAGCGATATGGTCGCCACAGCGAAGATGAAAGATGAGTTAGATGCTACAGGCTTTCGTGACGGTGTTTGCGTCACAGACTCTCGCACAGTCTTGAATTATTGGCGCAACACACCTGACGGACGAATAGTTTTTGGCAAACCCTTAGGACAATTCGCCTTTGCCTCTAAAATTGGAAATTTATACGACCGCCCCTGCCCTGCTGCTGAGGGTGTTACGCGCGAACTGAACTCCTTCTACCCAAACCTCTCTCATGTTCCTGTAGTTAGCTCATGGACTGGTCCACTCGATCGCGCAATGAAGGGTTTACCTAAGTTTGGTTATTTAAATGATCACCCTGACATTATTTATGGCATCGGATTCTCGGGCAATGGTGTGGCACCCACCGTATTTGCTAGCCGCATCATTAAGTCTTTAGTTGAAGGGAGTAATGACGAATGGAGTCAATGCGCTCTAGTTGTTCAAAAGATGAAAAAACTACCGATTGAACCTTTCCGCTATGTTGGTGCTCGCTTAGTCCGTGACGCCTTAGTACGCAAAGAGTCCTTAGAGGACGTAAATAAAGATGCAGGGTTAATTACAGACTTCTTAACCTCACTAGCACCGGCGGGTTATGTGCCTAAAAAAATAGTTAACAAATAAGGAGGAATAATGAAACACAATATTGTCCTGCTAGATAAGGAAGCCATCGCACCTTCTGTACGATTACCAGATTTCCATTTCGAGCACTCATGGAGTAGCTACGATCATACAACCCCCGACAACATTGTAGACAGGCTACAAGATGCGACCATTGCTATTACCTGTGGCACACCTATTCGTGCCGAACACATGGCTCAATTACCAAAACTACAAATGGTGGCAATGGCTTTAACAGGTACTGACGCAGTTGATCTAGACTACTGCACAAAACACAATATCATCGTCACTAATGTCCCAGCGGCTTCTACCATCAGCGTTGCAGAGCACGGTATCTGCATGATGATGGATCTATTTCGTCAAGTATCAAACTATCACCGTTTGATGCAACGCTTAGCTCACCATGAAATTGAAGCTAAAAATATTTATTTTGATTATCAAATTCGCAATATTGCCGGACGACAGATAGGTTTTATTGGTCAGGGCGCTATCGCTCAACACATGGCCAAACTTGCTAAAGGATTAGGTATGAAAGTTAAATTTTACGACCGCGACGGTGAATACTCGGGGGAACAATACATTCCGCTCAATCAACTTTTAGCAGAAAGTGATGTCATTTCTATCAACGTACCACTCACGAAATCAACTCGTAATTTAATCGATGATGAAGAGCTGAAACTGATAAAGCCAGATGCAATATTAATCAATACAGCACGGGGTGGCATTGTTAATGAATCAGCACTAATTAGAGCATTACAAGAGGACCGTATTGGCGGCGTAGGACTGGATGTATTAGAGAACGAACCTTATGACCCACAAGATCCTTTTTTACAAGAGGCGATCGACAACCCCAAAGTCCTCTTTACCCCACATGTTGCCTGGAGTAGCGAAGACTCGATGCAAAACTTAATAGCACCTGCATTTCACAAAGTGATCGAGTTTGCTTTAGGCACCCCTCCTCAATCAATCACCCTAAAGGAGTCAGCATGAATCAGACAATTAAAACCAGTTATATTAATGGTGAATTTCTAGCCTATAACGGCGAAGACATTTTAGACAACACCAATCCATCTAACCCGAGTGAAATCATAGAGCAGTTTGCCCGTGCGGATGTTACTCAAGCACAGTTAGCCATTGATGCTGCTGAAAAGGCTACATCTATCTGGAGAAACTTTAACCCTCAAGTTCGAGCCGACATATTAGATCGTATTGGCACTGAAATCTTAGAAAGGAAACAAGAACTCGCTGAACTCCTCTCAAAGGAAGAAGGAAAAATTGTTCCTGAAGCAATAGGCGAAGTAAGTCGTGCTGGTTACTCCTTTAAATTCTATGCTCAGGAAATCCTACGAGCTCATGGTGAGACCTACCTCTCTGTACGTGACTCGGTCGATATTAATGTTTATACACAACCGGTAGGAGTTGTTGGTATTATTGCTCCGTGGAATTTCCCAATCGCCATCCCTGCATGGAAAATAGCCCCTGCCTTGGCATTTGGCAATACAGTTGTATTTAAGCCAGCTGAACTTGTACCCTCTTCAGCGTGGGCTCTCGCTGAAATAATATCTCGCTCAGGCTTACCCGCTGGCGTTTTCAATATGTTGATTGGGCCAGGTCGTACAGTTGGAGACACTATTATTCGTTCTCCTAAAATTGACGCTATTAGTTTTACTGGCTCTAAGCAAACAGGCCAAAGCATAGCTCAAATTGCTGCTTCTAGATTTGCACGAGTTCAACTTGAAATGAGTGGAAAAAACCCTCTTATTATTCTAGACGATGCAGATCTTGATGTCGCTGTGGAAGTGACTGTTAGCGGCTCTTTTTACTCAACTGGTCAGCGCTGTACAGCGAGCTCTCGCATTATTGTTACAGAAGGAATTTACAACAAATTCATTGAAAGACTTAAAGAACGCACTGATTCCTTAAAAATTGGTGACGCTTTGGACCCAGAGACACAAATAGGCCCTGCAGCAAGCAAGGCTGAATTAGACATCAACTTGAATTATGTTCGTATTGCTCTAGAGGAAGGAGCAACTTTACTCTGCGGCGGAAACGCCATCAATAACGACAAAGGCGCCTACTTAATGCAACCGGCAATTTTTACAAACGTTACATCAGCTATGCGAGTTTGTCGAGAAGAAATATTCGGACCAATTATTACAGTATTAAAAGTTGCTGACTACGAAGAGGCTGTTGCTGCTGCAGAAGATACGGAATTTGGCCTTTCTGCTGGCATTGTGACGACATCTCTAAAATATGCTGAAGATTACAAGCGACGCTCATCAGCAGGCATGGTGATGGTGAATCTGCCTACTGCAGGCGTTGACTATCATGTTGCATTTGGAGGTAACCGCTCATCAAGCTATGGTTCGCGAGAGCAAGGAACGATAGCACGTCAGTTTTATACAAAAGTCAAAACGACATATCAAACTGCTTAGTTATAGCGAATATATGTATATCAAGGTTGCACCAAAGACCTAAGTAGCGATAGGTACAACCCTAAATAGCAACCTTGATTTGGAGACATTATCATTCCGAATTAAAAAGCGAAAACCAAGAGATAGCCCTGATCGCACTCACTTCTATGGAAGGTGATTAGGCTGAACTCTTTGTATTTCATCGCATTCCATTCTTTAAAGATATACCGATACTCAGAGTCAACACTTTTGGATAGTTCAGGCGCACCAACCAAGGTTGTCGGTTCGTTATCGCCAAAGGAAAAGAAAGAAATTTCATGTCAAATAAAATGGAGACAAACATTATGACACATAGCAAAACAATATCCCTTGAGGATTTACCACTTAACGGGTTTCACAAGAAACTAGCATTTTATTCAGCTGGTGGACCATTTCTTGATGGTTACGTACTAAGTATCATTGGTATCGTAATGATGCAAATAACCACTGAGCTTGAACTGAGCACTATGTGGGTTGGTCTAGTTGCAGCAGCAGCACTAATTGGGATTTTCTTCGGCGGCTTTCTTGGTGGCTGGTTCACTGACCGATATGGCCGTAAAATTCTATATCTACTTGACCTAATCGCTATTATTGGATTATCTGTAGCACAATTTTGGGTAGAAACAGCTATTGGATTATTTGTTCTACGCTTTCTCATCGGTATAGCTGTTGGCGCAGACTATCCGATTGCAACAGCTTTTCTTGCAGAATTTCTTCCCAAAAAATATCGTGGCCCACTATTAGCAGGAATGTTAGTAATGTGGTTTGCTGGTGCAGCATGCGCATATATTGTTGGTGCTGCTATCATTCATTTTGGTGGCGATGACGCTTGGCGTTATGTTTTAGCTAGCACCTTAGTTCCAGGCATACTATTCTTACTAGCTCGTGCAGGTACTCCAGAGTCTCCACGTTGGTTATTAAGCAAAGGCCGCAAAGAAGAAGCTAATAAAATCATCAAGCGCGTTTATGGCCCAGAATACTCTGTTGAAAACATGTCTGGCGAGTCTGATGAAAAACCTGTTTCTGTACGCTCATTATTCCATTCAGGTTATGGTAAACGTATGTTCTTCGTCTCAGCTTTCTGGACATGCTCCATTCTACCGTTATTTGCTATTTATGCATTCTCACCGATTGTTCTAAGTGCTTTAGGTCTTTCAGGTGATGATGGAATTCTCGGCTCTATTGCTATTACATTACTGTTCGTTGTAGGTTGTTTGATAGGTATGAAACTTATCAATAAGATGGGGCGTAGACAAATGTTGATCTATGGCTTCCTTTGGTCTGGTGTCCCACTCGTAGTTTTAGGATTTTTCCCCAATGCTACACCAATCACAGTACTACTTATGTTTAGCATATATGCCATTTTCAGTAGTCTAACTCAGGTTATGCAGTTCGTTTACCCCAATGAACTCTTTCCAACCTCTATCCGTGCATCCGCCGTAGGACTAGGCACTTCATTATCACGTATTGGTACTGCTGCTGGAACTTACCTAGTTCCCATCTCTCTGACCAGCATCGGAATCGGTAACACAATGTTGATTGGTGGTGTAATCACTCTGCTAGGCGCTTGGCTCTCTTATATGATGGCACCTGAAACTCGTGGCCTAGAGCTACACCAGTCAGCTTCACTGAGCTATTAAACCTCAAATTATTGATAGCACAGGAGAACAAAATGACACGTCCATCACTGAATTCACTCACAAAATCTTCCTATGACGTCGTTATTATCGGAGCAGGGGCAGTTGGTTGCGCCACAGCACGTGAACTGGCTGGTCGTGGTTATCGAACGCTACTGCTGGAGCGTGCCGACATTGGTTCTGGCACCTCATCACGCTCTAGCAGGCTGTTATATTCTGGTGTAGGTTACCTGGCACCAGATTTTCCTCTATGGCAAATCCCTTTTCGTCTAGGTAAAGTCTGGCAACTATTTCTCTATGCTCGAAACATCATGCACTGTCGAGCAGAATTAGTTACCGACATGCCACAGCGTTTAGCAAAACGTCGTTTTCATTACCCATATTGCAAAAGCGACAAGTATCCACACTGGCTAATCGATTTTGGATTCCGCTTGATGGAGAAGGTCGCTAGCCGTGGGGTGCCTCTTGCTTATCGTAAGCTCTCGCCACAGCAAGCAGCAGATGAAAGCGATTTAATTAAAGCTTTACCAAGCTCACTATCTGGGGTTGCTGTATTCGATGAGTACATGTACGACTGGCCAGAGCGTATCTGTGTGGATACTGCACTAGATGCAGAGAAACGGGGTGCCACTATACGTACATATACGTCTGTTAACGAAATCAAACGCGCTGGTACTGAATGGCAACTTACCTTGGAGGAGCAAGCCCCAGGTATGAACGGCCAAATTCAAATCAAAGCAAAAGCAATAGTAAACGCTGCTGGACCATGGGTGGATCGTATTCTTGGAAGTAACCAAGGCAACAAGAAACAAGTCCTTGGTAAGAAGGGTGTCAACGTAATGTTGCGCTTACCCGATAGCTGGCGCGGTCACGGTCTAGAAGCGTTTTCCAGCAAAGGGGAGCCTTTCTACGTTTTCCCTTGGGGCGATTATCACTTCGTTGGGCCGACCGAAGCAGTAGTGAACGAAAATCCGGATGACGTAAGAGTACTTGAAAGTGAAATTGACTACATTTTAAACGAAACCAATCAACTATTTCCTCAATTGAGGTTGACACATGACGACGTACAGCATTGCTGGTGTGGTGTGAGGCCTATGTCAACCCTGGATGGCAAAACGGTCAGCCTACCTGTACGAGCCATTGAAGACGCTAACTCACCAGGACTGATCACCATGACAGGCTCATATATCATGATGCACCGTCACGCTGGCAGACTAGCAGCTCAAGCAGTGGAAAAACACTTAGGCAAGCGCGGTACCGCTCCTAAAGGCATGATAGCTAAGCCAAGAGAGGCATTTAGTGATAACGATATTGCGCAAATAGCACTGAGTGAACATGTCGTAAGTCTAAGCGATCTAATCCGTCGCAGACTTCCCTATGGTTTAAATGACTCACTGGGATGTAACCAAGCAGAATACCTATCTCACCTAGCAGCTAATGCCTTAGGTTGGAGCGAGGATCGCAGACTGCTGGAGCTACTGCGCTTCGAAGAAGAAACCCGTCGAGTCTATCAACAAGACTAAATAAACTCACCCCTTATGATGGGTTCAATTCACGATATGAAGCGCTTTTTTTTAACTCATATTTAAACAAGGAGAAATCCATGAGTCATATACGCTCTTTACCTCTGGACGATACAGATTGCGGCTGGTTTCATCTTAGCCCCGCTAGAAAGCCTCGTCCAGCACATCAAGGCCACTCACGAGTGCCTTGGGTTGTGGTCGGAGCAGGCCTGACAGGGCTTGCAACTACCCGCCAGTTAGCCAAACACTTCCCGCACGATGAAATTATTTTGGTTGAAGCACAGGTTGTCGGCTATGGCTCATCTGGCAGAAACTCCGGTTTTGCTATCGATATTCCGCACGATCTAGGGTCATCTGACTATATCGGGGACCCCAAAGCAGCCAAAACAATTCTTAATACAAATCGTAGAGCACAAGCTGAGCTCATTAGGCTAGCAGAGGCTCATAAAATAGATTGCCAAATTTCTCGCGCAGGCAAATATCAATTAGCAGTCGAACATCATGGCATTGAAGTGCTAAAAGCCTACAAGCAAGGTTTAGCTAAAATTGACGAGGAATGTGTAGAAATCAGCAAAGCTGATCTCCCTCAACATATAGGTATCGACTATTACAATCATGGGCTTTTTATGCCTACAACTGTACTTCTACAACCTGCCACCTTGGTGAAAGGTCTAGCTGATTCACTACCAAGCAACGTGACTCTATACGAAGAAACTGCAATTAAGGAGTACACTCTTGGCAAAACAATTACTTTAAAACATAAAAATGGCGAAATCATCACTGACAAACTAGTACTAACTAATAATGCTTTTGCTACTGAGTTTGGATTTTTAAAAGGCCGTATCTTACCTATATTTACCTATGCTAGCTTAACACGTCCACTAACTGAAGAAGAACAAGCATCTATAGGCGGCAAACCTGAATGGGGCATTATTCCTGCAGATCCTTTCGGGACGACTTTAAGACGTACCAACGATCAACGTATATTAATTCGTAATGGCTTTAGCTTTAACCCAAAAGGCGCAGTAGATCATGGCTATCTAAAAAAAGTAAAAATACAACATCGCATCGCTTTCGAACGACGTTTCCCTATGATTAAGCATGTGCCTTTTGAGTATACATGGGGCGGCGCTATGGGCATGACTCGAAACCACTCCTCCTTCTTTGGTCAACTAGACCAAAATGTTTATGGAGCAGTTGCCTGTAATGGCTTGGGAATCACACGTGGCACGGGACTCGGTCTAAACTTAGCTGACTGGCTCGGTGGTTTGGAAAACGAAGAAATCAACTTCTTCCTTGCTAGTAAGGGACCTAACTGGAACCCTCCAGAACCTTTCCTATCATGCGGAGTAAGGCATAGTTTACGGACTGGTGAAAAAAAGTCCGGTGTAGAAATTTAAATACTATCAGATAGGATAATATTTTATAACCTATCTGATACAAACCATCTCCACTACCCTAAAACCTAAGCACTTTAACAAGCAATGCCAACATTGCTTTGCTTAGCTGCACATCAACGCATAAGATATCTTATAATAAAATATTCTGAGTCATAATCAAGGGATTCAGCATCAATCTAGCAAGGAACTGCTAACGATTGAACTACCCCACAAATATTTTCTAAACTATCTATGTCTTTATCTAATCAAGATGTTAAACGCATTGCCAATTTAGCGGCAATTGAGATTTCAAATGAGGAATCCAGCCAATACCAAGCTGATCTCAACTCATTAATGACGATTTTTACTAGCCTAAAAAGTATTGATACTGAGGGCATTGAGCCTTTGACTCATCCGCTTGCCATGCTCGAAGAGGTAACGCTACGCTTACGTGATGATATCGTCACTGAGACTGATACTGCTGAGCACCGTGAGCAGCTGATGAGCAATGCGCCTGCTAGCACTGAGGGCGTTTTCTTAGTCCCTAAAGTTATTGAATAATTTATTGAGTTAAGCATGTCATTTCCTACTATTGCCGATTTAAACAAAGCACTCACCAATAAAGAGGTCAGTGCTGTTGAGTTAGCTCAAGAAGCGCTTAAAAAAGCTGCTGATTTAAAAGAGCTAAACGCCTTTATTGATATTAATGAAGAACTCAGCCTTGAGCAGGCACGCGCCGCGGACCAGCTGATTGCTACGGGTAAGGCTAACTACCTTACAGGGATTCCACTAGCCCACAAAGACAATTATGTCACCACCGGTTGGAAAACGACCGCTGCCAGTAAAATGCTGGAAAACTACATTAGTCCTTTTGAGGCTTCTGTGGTTGAGGACTTACGTGTTGCAGGTGCGGTTAATATCGGTAAACTTAATCTTGACGAATTCGCCATGGGCTCAAGCAATGAGACCTCATACTTTGGCGCTGCCCTAAACCCTTGGGACAAATCTAAAATCCCTGGTGGTTCATCTGGCGGTTCAGCCATTGCAGTGGCTGCCGGCATTGTACCTTTTGCTACAGCTAGCGATTCTGGTGGTTCAATTCGTCAACCGTCTGCACTATGCGGTGTCACTGGTATCAAAGCGACTTATGGCTCAGTATCACGTTGGGGTATTATTGCTTACGCTTCAAGTATGGACCAAGCAGGGCTTATTGCCCGCAATGCTGACGACTTAGTGACTGGTTTAGACCTTATCAGCCACTTTGATGAGCGTGACTCTAATAGCATCACTCACTGCTTGGGAGCACAAAACACTAGCGGTCGAGTAAAAGACCAATATGATGCCAAACGTGCTGAGTTTGATGCGAGTGGCGCAAAGCCTTTAAGCGGTTTACGCGTGGGTGTGCCAAGCGAATATCGCAGTGATGATGTCAGTGCTGAGGTCGATAGCGTAGTACAAGCAGCAGTTAAGCAGCTTGAGGAGTTAGGCGCGACAATTGTAGAAATTAGTCTCCCACACACTGCTGATTGCATCCCTACTTATTACATTTTAGCTCCAGCTGAGGCCTCTTCTAACCTATCACGCTTTGATGGCGTACGCTTCGGTCACCGCACCGCCAAGGATGTTAAAAATATAGGCCAACTAATTGCTGAATCACGCGCTGAGGCCTTTGGCGAAGAGGTGCGTCGTCGCATCTTTATCGGTACCTATGCCCTAACTGAGGGTTACTATGATGCACTATATGTCAAAGCTCAACGTGTTCGTCGCTTAATTGCTGATGATTTTAAACGCACTTTTGCTGAGCAATGTGACGTCATTGTTGGTCCAGTTACGCCGGGTACCGCGCGCAACATTGGTGACAACAAGGATCTTAAAGCTGAGTGGCTCAATGATGTTTTCACACTGAGTGTGAATTTGGCTGGTCTACCGGCCATGTCCTTACCGTGTGGTTTCAGCAGCGATGACAAGCCATTGCCAATTGGCTTGCAGCTAATCGGTAACTATTTTAACGAAGGTCAGTTGTTAGCGATCGCCGATCGTTTTCAACAACACACAGACTGGCATACACGCAAACCGACGGAAGTATAAAGATGAAATGGGAAATTGTTATCGGTCTAGAAACACATGTACAGCTCTCGACCGCTTCTAAGATTTTTTCCGGCAGCAGTACCGCTGTCGGTGCAGAACCGAACACGCACACTTGTGCGAATGATTTAGCCTTACCAGGCACTTTGCCGGTAATGAACCGCAATGCAGTACACAAGGCAATCCAATTTGGTTTAGCAATTAATGCGCATGTAGCTGAGTTTTCTCAGTTTGAGCGCAAGCATTATTTTTACCCTGACTTACCTAAAAACTACCAGACCTCACAACTTGCACACCCTATTGTAAGTGGTGGTCAAGTTAGTTTTATGGTCGGCGATGAGTTAAAAACTCTTAATCTAACTCGTGCTCACCTTGAGGAAGATGCGGGTAAGTCTTTGCACGATAACTACACGTTTGAAGATGGTGGCTCTGCTACTGGTATTGACTTAAACCGTACCGGTACACCTTTACTTGAGGTAGTTACTGAACCAGAACTACGCTCAGCTGCTGAAGCGGTGGCCTACGCTCGTGCGTTGCACAGCTTAGTCGTTTGGCTTGGTGTATGTGACGGTAACCTCCAAGAGGGTAACTTCCGCTGCGACGCTAACGTTTCCATTCGTCCTGCAGGACAAAAGGAATTAGGTACTCGTACCGAGATTAAAAATGTTAACTCATTCCGTTTCTTGGAACGCGCCATTCTTTATGAAGTAGAGCGTCAGATTGAGGTCTTGGAAGATGGTGGTACCATTACTCAAGAAACACGTCTGTATGATGACGTCAATGACGAGACTCGCAGCATGCGCACCAAAGAAGATGCACAAGACTATCGCTACTTCCCTTGTCCTGATTTACCGCCACTGATTGTCAGTAAAGAGTGGATTGAGGAAATACGTCAATCAATGCCTGAGTTACCGGCAGCTTGTCGTGAGCGCTATCAGTCAGAGTTAGGTCTTTCTCCTTATGATGCTGAGCAAATGACGGTTAACCGTGAAACGGCAGATTACTTTGAAGCGGTCTTAGCACTCTCCAAACCAGAAAACGCTAAAACCATCGCTAACTGGATTATGGGTGATGTTAACGCTACTCTAAACAACTATAATCTGGAAATGACCGAGATTCCTGTAAGCCCTGCCGGTCTTGCAAAACTAGTCGAACGCATTACTGACGGTACAATTTCTCACAAAGCGGCACGTGATGTTTTCCAAGCGCTTTGGGCCGCTGAAAACGAAGCTGATGTTGATAAAATCATTGAGGCTAAAGGCCTTAAACAAATTAGCGATACGGGAGCTATTGAAGCCTTAGTCGAAACAGTGATGGCTGCTAATGCCGACATCGTTGAAGAGTTCCGCTCAGGCAAAGAAAAAGCCTTTAACTCGCTCGTGGGTAAAGTCATGCGTGAAGCCAAAGGTAAGGCTAACCCAGCTCAGGTTAACGAAATTTTGAAGCAAAAACTAAGTTGATTTGACCTGAGACTTTTCAAGATTTAAATTAAAACTGGGTTCTGATTAATCATTATCAGAACCCAGTTTTTTAATATACACAACGAGCTTAAAACTAAGCGCCGTACTTCTCACGATAAGCCGCTACTGAGGCCTGATACTGAGAAAACTCCTCGTCCTCTTCTAATAAAGTCATGATATCGTTAAGAGAAGCAATAGAAATGACCGGTAAGCCGTACTTCTGCTCAACCTCTTGAACTGCCGACTTGTCAGCAATCTCTTGGTCATTACCTGCTCGCTCCATACGGTCTAAAGCAATTAAAACGGCTGCAGGTTTAGCGCCTTGCGCTTCAATCACATCAACTGAGTGACGAACTGAGGTACCGGCAGTGATCACATCATCAATAATGACGACATTACCCTCCAAAGGCGCCCCCACTAAGACGCCGCCCTCTCCGTGATCCTTAGCTTCCTTACGATCAAAGGCATAAGGCACATCACGCCCCTCTAGCGCCGGATGATTAGACAAGGCTATTGAAGTAGCTGCTGCTAGACTAATACCCTTATAAGCAGGTCCGAAAAGCATGTCAAATTCAACACCTGAACTAACCAAGGCTTCTGCGTAAAACTGAGCTAAAGTACCTAAGGACTTACCACTATTGAATAAACCGGCATTAAAAAAATACGGGCTTAGACGACCTGACTTAGTTTCAAACTGTCCGAATCGTAAGACCCCTTGTTCAAGTGCAAAACGGACAAAAGCACGACGTTGTTGAATTTGCTTTTGAGATTGCTGCTGAGTATTATCATCCATAAATAAAAATCGCTTGCTTTTTGATTCAAAAAAACCATTATACAAGTCTTTACAATTAGACACTTAGCATTCAAAGCAACCCACCTAATCTGCTTGCAAAGCCTCCTCAATCAAGGGCAATGCATTATCCAGCAGCAATGACTGCGCTTCGACTCGTGGATGAATGCCATCAGACTGCATCAAACTATCAATCCCAGCCACTCCCTCTAAGAAAAAAGGCAGTAAAGCAATCTTGTGTTGCTGGGCTACTTGCTGAAAACTAGCCTCAAAAGCTTGGCTGTAGGCAAGCCCATAATTAGGCGGAATTTTCATACCGAAAAGCAAGGTCTCAGCCCCTGACCCTAAACTTATCGTCACTAACTGATTAAGGCTACGCTCGATTAACTGCGGTGGTTGACCTCGCAAAGCGTCATTACCACCCAACTCAATGATGACGATATCCGGCTGCTGCTTTTCCAATAGAGCAGATAAACGACTAACGGCACCGGCGGCGGTTTCACCGCTCATACTGGCATTAATCACTTCATGCTCACCGGGAAACTTTTGCTCTAAGTGCTGCTCTAATAGACTAACCCAAGATTGCTCAGCGTCCATACCATAACCCGCACTAATACTGTCACCTAAGACCAGTACACTTTTTGCCTGTACCTTATTGAAACTACTAAATAGAAGTAAACAAAGCAGTAAACTGCCTAACACTATTCGCATATAACGTATATGGGATTGAGCCATCCAAGCATCTCCAACTAACTAATTACTCACAGGAAAACCTTATGCTACACCAGTCACTTGAGAACGTGGTTAAAACGACAGGGCTGAATCACCGTATTCTAACCCCTGAGCGTGATCTACATGTTTTACGTGATATTAACCTAGCAATTAGAGCAGGTGAGCAAGTTGCCATTACTGGTCGCTCAGGCTCCGGCAAATCCACCCTCCTAGGTCTATTAGCAGCATTAGACAGCCCTAGCGAGGGAGAGATTTATCTGTGCGGTCACCCTGTCCATCAACTAGCAGAAGAAGAACGCGCTGCAGTTAGGTTAAAACATATAGGCTTTATCTTTCAATCCTTTCAATTGCTACCTCATTTGAGCGCTCTAGACAATGTCATGTTGCCAATGCGTCTACTAGGCAATTTTGATTTTAAAATGGCTAAAGAGCGAGCGCTAGCCATGCTAGAGCACGTCGGCTTAGATAAGCAAAGTAGGCAAACTCCTAAGGTTCTCTCGGGCGGAGAGCAACAACGCGTGGCCATAGCCCGAGCCTTGGTGCTAGAGCCTCAAGTCGTATTTGCTGATGAGCCGACCGGTAATCTCGATGGTGATACTGCTAATGAAATAGAAGACTTATTTTTTGAGTTAAATAAAGAACAAGGCGCAACCCTTATCGTCGTCACTCACGATCTAGCGCTCGCAGCCAAATGTCAACGCCGCTTAGACCTGCAAGACGGTCACCTAGTGGAGATATAAACCAATGCGCCGTTATTTCTCATTATTGACTGCTCTTCTTAAACAAAGCTCGGGCTCGGGCGCTTTACTACTGATTTTAATCGCCCTCTCACTAGCTATCAGCGCAACCACTGCCTTACGCTTTAGTCATCAACAAATTCAATACTCCATTGCGCAGCAATCCGCACAATTACTAGCAGCTGACCTAGCTATCAGTTCCTCACGGCCCATTGACCCACAATGGCACGCCTATGCTGAAGAACATGGACTGACAACGTCTAACAACATCATGTTTAACAGCATGGCCATAGCAAATGACGAGTTTGTCTTGGTTAATGTCAAAGCCATCGAGCAAAACTTCCCGCTCCGTGGCGAGCTACAAATATCTCGTTCCTCACCTTCAGAGCCTCTACAGCTACAAAGTGGCCAACTATGGCTCAGCCCTATTCTCTTTGAATTGCTAGGTGTAGAGCTAGGTGATGACATCCAAATTGCCGACGCAAATTTTGTAGTTGGTGGTCGTATTGACAAAGACAGTAACCAACAAACAGGCTTTGCCGGCTTTTCTCCCACGGTCGTGATCAGAGCTGATGAAGTCGAACGCACCAACGCTATCCAACTAGGTAGTCGTCAAAACTATCGTCTACTCCTGAGTGGCGAACCTCGGCAGCTTGATGCTTTTTTAACAGCACATGAGGAAACCCTAAAGTCCTATGAACCGGGCGGCTCTGCGGCTGACTTTAAGGTAGGTTCACTACGTCTTTTAAAATCCAGTGAAGGAGCTTCACAACTGGTCGAGCCAATGCAGCATCTGCATAGCTTTATGCAGTTAGCTAATTTACTGACCTTGCTACTTTGTGGCATTGCCATTGCTCTCTCAGCACACCGCTATGTCACTCAGAACCAAGAGCATGTTGCGATGTTACGCTGTTTGGGGGCTTCTCGCGCCCAACTGCTAGTCTCATTTATCGCCCTACTGGCCTTAGTTGCTGTGATAGCCACAGTCATCGGCATGATCTTAGGTGTGATTTTTGGTTATAGCTTATTAAAATTGGTCGTCTTACTCCTACCTCAAATTGAACTACAGTTTGCCCTGCTGGATATACTCACTGGTCCTTTACCCATTGCCGCTTTTACTTGTACGTTAATGCTTATAGGTTTTGTTATGCCAGCAATTTGGCAGCTTAGCTCGCTGCCGCCAATCAATGTGCTGCGCCCTAGCGAAGAGGCAGTAGTGAGCTGGCGACTATTAGCCTCCACAGCCATTATCAGCCTATTGATTTTTGCAATAAATATCAGCGCCGATGTTGTGCTGGGTATTGCAGTGATGCTCGGTATATTTACCATTGCTCTGCTATTTTATTTATTTATCTGTGCGGTACTGATTGCGGCTAAAAAAACCTTTACTAAAGCTGAGCAATGGCTCCGCCAACCCGCCAAAACCGGTTTACAAATCACTGCCCTCGCCTTGGGTCTCAGCCTATTTACCGTACTCTTTTTATTACGTGGTGATTTACTAGATCGTTGGAAGGAGCAACTACCTGAGAACACGCCCAACCACTTCGTGATGGGGCTACTACCTTATGAACGAGAGGGTTTTGAGCAACTACTTAAAGAGCGTCAATGGGCGGCTGATCCCTTATATTCCTTTATACGTGGTCGCTTAGTAGCCAAGAATGGCGAGAGTTTTAGGCAAGAACTTATCGATCGCAGCAACACCTTGCGACGCGATTTAAACCTAACCCAAAGCGGTATATTTCCTGACAACAACCTATTTATTGCAGGTCAGTCTGAATTTAGTGGTCCCAACCAAGTATCCGTTGAAGAGGAAAATGCTCTTGAGCTAGAACTAGAACTCGGTGATACCCTACAGTTTGAGCTACCCGATGGTACCATTGAAGCCGAAGTAGTAAGCTTTAGGCAGGTCCAGTGGGAGAGTTTCAGCCCTAATTTCTTTTTTGTTTTTTCACCGGGTACAATGGCTCAAGACAGTGCCTCTTACCTCGGTAGTTTTTATGTGCCAAACGATGATAAGTCCCAACTTCCTGAGCTTATTCGTAACTATCCGACGACTGTTTTTATTGATGTGGACGCGATCCTCATACAGATTATGGATATCGTGCAGATGATCGCTAAGGTAATCAGCTATTTAGCTATGCTAGTTATGGCTGCTGGACTATTAGTACTCTTAGCCAGTCTTAATTTACTGATGGACGAACGGCGCACCGAAGTGGCTCTATTAAGAGTTATTGGGCTATCACAGCGAAAAATCCAATGCTACCTAACAATAGAGATGGCCTTAATCGGTGCAGCAGCCGGTGTAGTTGCGATTTTATTTGCTGAAATAATCACTGCTATCGCTGCTTACTACTTAAATATAGGTTGGCAATTACATACTTTATATTGGTTGCAGCTGCCACTTTACATGGCCTTTATCTGCGGGCTCGTCGGTCGCTACCGCCTGCGCCGTTTATGGTTGCAGGCACCGTTACAAAGCTTACGAACAATGGATTAAGGTCTAGGGAAAACCCTATCCTGATACAATGAGCCTAAGCAATCAACGTTGACCTGAACATTATTTTATAATTAAAGATTTTTATGTTAAAAGTTACTTCCCTTAATATTAATGGCATCCGCGCAGCCGAAAGAAAAGGCTTTTTTGAGTGGATGGAGCAACATGATGCAGATGTATTGTGTTTACAAGAAACAAGAATTAGCGATGCCGACTTAAAAGATAGCATGCGCAACCGCGAAGGCTATAAAAGCGCTTTTAACCCAGCTGAGAAAAAGGGTTACAGCGGTGTTGCTTTTTACTATAAAGGTAATCCTGATATTACCGTCGGCATGGGCTGCGATGAGTTTGACACCGAGGGTCGTATTATTAACGCGACCTGGGATGACTTAACCATTATTAGCGCCTACCTACCCTCAGGCTCCAGCAGTGAAGAGCGTCAAGCCGCAAAGTTTCGTTTCTTAGACAAATTTGGTCCATGGATTGATGAAATGATGCGACATCATCGTGAAACAGGACATGAGTATATTATCTGCGGTGACTGGAATATCGCTCACAAAGAAGTTGATATTAAAAACTGGCGTGGCAATTTAAAAAACTCTGGTTTCACCCCCGAAGAACGCGCTTGGATGACTCATTTATTTGATGAACGCGGCTTTGTTGACGTTTTTCGTCAACTTAATCAGGAAACTGACCAATATACATGGTGGAGCAACCGTGGCCGAGCTTGGGACAATAATGTTGGTTGGCGCATTGACTACCAAATAAGCACCCCAGGCATTGCTGCGAAAGCTGTCAGCACTGAGATCTATAAGGCAGAACGTTTTTCAGATCACGCCCCTCTGACAATCGTATATGACGTGGAAAAAGCGAAATACCTATGCTAAACACTAACTAGCTATAAGCCGATCTAGATCATACAATAAGAAGGTTATATGCTAAGAAAAATTAGTCATGACTAATTATCAGGCCTTGAGGTATTTCAAAATAATATCTCAAGCTTATTAATTTGATGTATTTATCGAGTACAAAAGACAGAAGAATAGTGCGTATGCCTGAATTCGAATTTGTTAGAAAAAGCGGTTTTAGTAACCTAGAAGGGAAGTGGTTTGAGCCAATTCTAAAAACTGATGCACCTATCGGCCTGTTCAATTTTCAACAAGTCGAGTACGCCGCCTATTTGCCCCAAAACCGCTCCGAGGGCAAAATGCCGGTCATTGTGATGGTTCATGGATGTGGCCAAAGCCCTCACAGCCTTGCTGCTGGTACTCGTATGAACGAATATGCAGAGCGGTACGGCTTTGCTGTTCTATACCCATATCAAAATAATTTTAGAAATATTAATAACTGCTGGCATTGGTTCAATGCCAGTGAAAGATACGGACTCAAAGAAAAGCATTCTATTGTAGAAATTATCGCTAGCTTACTAGCTGCTTACGATTTTATTGATCCTGAGCGTATTTATTTAGCCGGCATTTCATCGGGTGCCGCCTTAGCTGGTCAAATTGCGATGGACTATAGCTACCTCTTTGCAGGACTCCTCTTACACTCCTGTCCTATGTTTCCTCAAGTCCACAATGCAGCAGGCTCTATCCGTGTCATGAAAGATGGCTTTAACGGCACAATTCGAGACTTACCAGTTCCTATCAGCTATGTAGAGAGTCCTTTGCCTGTTATGATTATTCATGGTGAAAAGGACGATTACGTCAATCCTATCAATGCTGAACAACTCCATCGATGGTTTTCAAGTCTTAATAGAAAAGCCGCGCGTATGTTAGGTGAAAGTACTCAACCTGTCAGACTCAAAATGGTCCCAAACCTCTGGCATGGCTGGGCTAATGGTGACCCGGAGTTTCGTTATCACGAAGAATCAGTATTTGATGCATCAAAAGAGATGTTGAAGTTTTTTGGATTTAAGCAAGTTATTAATGGACATTAAAAATTTACCCGAACTGCATCCCGCAGAGTTTGAACACACGCAACAATTAATTAAGATTTTGCGTCAAGAAATAGAATCTAATGGTCCTATTTCTTTTGAACAATATATGACTCAGACTCTTTATCACCCTGAGTACGGTTACTACACCAGTGCTAGGCTCAAGCTAGCTAGCGATAAAAACAATAATAACCAAACCATCAGCGGTGACTTTGTTACCGCTCCTGAGCTAAGTCCTTGGTTTGGTCGTACCTTGGCCATTGCGATAGCTGAGGTGCTTGTACACTGTACTGAAAAAAACATTTTGGAATTCGGTGCTGGTAGCGGAATTTTAGCTAAACAAGTACTTGATAGCCTAAAGGACTGCAACACTAAATACTTTATCCTTGAGCTATCTAACGATCTTAAAAACCTGCAGCAACAAACCCTAGCTGACTACCAGGATCGCGTTATTTGGCTAGACCAACTTCCCGAGTCCTTTATCGGCTGTGTTATCGCTAACGAAGTTCTAGATGCGATGCCTGTGCGTCTCCTTAAGCGTGATGAACAAAATCAGATTAAAGAGCGCTTTGTGGATATTAATCCGAACGCAACTACTGATAGCCTCTCCCAGTTTATCTGGTCTGATCAAACGCTTAAGCAAGAAAATATACCGCATGACATTGATCATCTACTCAAAATCAGTGGTTACACCAGCGAGTTTAATGAGCAGGCGAAAGCATGGATCACCAGCATGGGCAGTTGGCTCAAGCAAGGCGCTGCAATTCTGATCGACTATGGCTTCCCTGCCTCAGAATACTATCATCCGCAACGTGAGCAAGGCACCTTAATGTGTCACTTCCACCATCATGCTCATCCAGAAGTCTTGGCACTACCTGGCATACAGGATATTACCGCCCACGTTAACTTCTCTGCCATAGCAGAAAAAGCGGTTGAGGCTGGACTAGAGGTCATTGGCTATACATCCCAAGCTAACTTCCTCATGAATTGTGGCTTATTAAACTTACTGTCCAGCCTAGATCCCGAAGACGTGGAAAGCTACGCTTCAAATATTGGTCCTGTGCAAAAACTGCTATCTGAAGCTGAGATGGGTGAGCTATTTAAGGTCATCATGCTGACTAAACATGTTGATGATCTTTATCCTATTGGATTTACACGAGCTGACAGACGCTTCCAACTTTAAGCGCTTAACCTAATTAATTTATCCTAACCCTAAGAGAAAAGTATGGTTCTGTATTATTTTTTAGCCTTTGCCGCGGCGACCGCGATCGCGATACAGGCACCGATTAATTCCCGACTAGGTCAAGCCCTTATGGGTCAACCCCTGCTAGCTGCATTAGTTTCTTTTAGCGTGGGCACTATTGCTCTGTTTATACTTTGCTTATTTCGCGCCGACTTTAATAACCTAGGCTCTACGCTACTGCAACAACCTTTATGGAAGCTCACAGGTGGTTTGCTAGGCGCTTTTATGGTGTTTTGTAGCGCATTTTTACCACTCAAAATAGGTTTGGGAAACTTCTTATTTATGGTGGTGGTATCGCAAATTGTCATCGCCTTAGTCATCGACCACTTTGGCCTTATCGGCATGCCAAATAAGCCTATTGACATCTGGCGACTGCTTGGTGCTCTAGTCATGATGGGTGGTTTATTTATATTTTTCTTTGGTGGAAAACTAGCCAAGACTCTGCTTAGTTAGGAGCGAGCTAAAGCACTTTTTAAACTATCGAGGCGAGCTGCGTAGATCGTCTCTTTAATTTTACGGGCTTCGGCCCCACAAGACCTCGCAATAGCACCTGCTTCTACGGCACTCACTACCTCCAAAAGGCTCTGCCATAGCTTAACATTCGATGCAATATGCTGCTCATCAAGCCCTCTGGCCATCAACAATACAGCATAGGCTTGTAGTAACTCGGCAAACCGCTGCGGCTTCCTAATCGCATCACAGGCCAACATAGCATTCAACGAAGCTTCGGGATCATGCCCCGGCTTACCATCTATTGCACTCATCGCCTGTTCCCACTGAGCTATTAACACTGCGGCATCTTGGCATAACAATGGCACTCTTAGTGCTCGACTAAACGTCTTAATATTATCGACCTGATAAAAAACTAAGGCATATCGAAAATGCTGAGGTAGCTTTTTTTGAGCAGCCAATGTAATTGTCTCAGCCACCTCATCTGTCCATGTAAAGCCTACTAAAATACGCTCAAGAGCACCAATCTCTAGTAAAAACTCAAAACTTCTAGCTGGTTTTACCTGCATCAACACCTTAGCAATCTCTTGCCAGACCCGTTCAGCAACCAAATGGTCAACCTCACCATTGCTCACCATCTCTCGGCAACATAAAAGGGTCTCTGGTGCCACAATAAAACCTTCAAAACGAGCTAAAAATCGTGCTAACCGCAAAATGCGTACTGGATCCTCCACAAAAGCGTCACTCACATGACGAAAAACTTTTTGCCTCAAATCCTCTAGACCATTAAACGGGTCTACCAACAAAGGCTCTTCACCCTCAGTTAACGCACTATCTAAGCCCCCTGTCGTCAGTTGCTGACGCAGTGCTTCTGAGCCTATCTCAGCCACTTTATTAGCTAAAAAATCCTGACCCTCTTGGCGCAAAGCCATCGCATTGACCGTCAAGTCTCGTCTCGACAAATCCTGTTCCAAAGTGACATCAGCACCAGTATAAAAGGTAAAACCCTGATAACCACGACCAGACTTACGCTCAGTACGTGCTAAGGCATACTCCTCCCTCGTTTGCGGATGCAAGAACACTGGAAAATCCCCACCCACCGGCATATAGCCATTCGCTATCATTTGTTCAGGCGTGGCACCGACAACCACCCAATCATAGTCACCTACCGGTAAACCTAGTAACTGATCTCGCACTGCGCCGCCAACGGCATAAATAACAACTCCATCTAGATGATGAGTGGACAGTGAGGTTTTATTCATTATTAAAAGCTATTCCAATTAATAGTCCAGCACCTACGGCCTAATCGTCCCTAGACGCTGGGTTAAAGAACTAGGCCGACCGTTATTAAACTTAATATCGTACCAAACTGCATTAGAAAGCACATGCTTTACATATAAACGAGTTTCTGTAAATGGGATAGTCTCCGTAAAAATCGCACCTTCTACTGGCCCTGACAAACTACCGCGCCAACGCACCGCTCGATTAGGTCCAGCGTTATAACCCGCTGTTGCTAAAACCTCAGAGCCATTTTGTTTATCCAAGATATCCTTTAGATAAGTCGTCCCAAAGAGCATATTAGTATCTAAATCGTTAATCATCGAGCGATGATAATTTTGAACCCCCAGCTTACGAGCAACTAATTGCGCTGTCCCCGGCATTAACTGCATAAGGCCTGAAGCGCCCACATTTGAACGAGCAATGGGTACAAAACGAGATTCCTGACGGATTAGACCATAAACCCACGCTGGGTCAACCCCTGTTCGACGAGCTTGATCTGCCACTCGACCATCAAATGGAGATAAATAACGCTGCTCAAAATTCTCGCTATATTTAGTCATAAGTGACGTATTGATTGTACGGTCATAAAAACCAACCTGCTCAGCCCACTCTGCCGCCGCCATCAACTGACGATCATTTAAGCCTCGAATCGCATGGTTCCACTCAACCACGGCATATTCACGTGCTCCGATATCAAATAAAGCCACCGCATTTTGCAAACCACTGTTACGTTTAATTTGTATCAACTCAGTAGCAGTCACCGGCGCCGCCTGCTCAGGCCAAACAATTGATTGGCCTAAAGCCTCACGCGCTAATTGTCCATAAAAATCATAATACGATAAAAGACTGCGGTAACCGGCTTGTGCAGAAGACTTTTGCCCAAGCTCTTCAAGCGCACGAGAATGCCAATAGACCCAAGCCGTTTCTTGTTGTTGATCTTTATTCATCATCTCAATAGTCTCTTTGACTCGTTGCCAATTGACCTTGGGCTGACGTAAAGCAGCACGCACACGCCAAGCCGCATTGTAATCACTAAGAGCAACATCTTTGGACTGCTGATACCAAATATCAGAGCGGTCCTCTAAATTAAGTACAGAAACTAAGCCAAACTGCGCATAAGCCCACCGCTTATCCTTATTATTGAGTAATTTGGTGCTATTTAATATCTGAATCCCTTCATCTCTGTCCTGACGAGCTAAGCGACTAAAGGCTATCGCTCTTAGCTCGGCATCAAGAACTGAGGAAGTGCTACCGGACTGTTGAGCAATCCAAGCGCGTGGGTTATTAAAAATCGCATCATATTGGGCCAACTGCTCTCTGGAGAAAACCAATCCTGCATAGCGACGAGCTGTGTATTTATTATCATATTCAACTGCATCTCTGAGACCAGGTTGTAGTTGTTCAAAACTCAGTCTGTTTTGTGCATTTAACGTTTCCAACATGGCCCAACAAGAGTCACCGGGCCTAAACACGTCTAATGCCTCTCTAGCGGATACACGCTGACCTGTCATCGCCTGACTTTGAATCAATGCACATTGCGCTTGTGTCAAATTTACATTAACCGGCCCCAAAGCCACAGCTGTACGATGATCACCTAATTTAGCAGCCTTGATAATCCATTCGGCTTTGAGGCGTTCAGCCATATAAGTATTCGGATTATCTTCAATAAAATTTTTGAGCACGATAGTATCTAAAGGTGAAAAGCTATCAGCCTTATTGATATGATTACGTAAAAACCAATAAGTGGGGTAAGCACCAATCTCATGATCCGTTTTCGCAGCGTGTGCATAGCCAGCCAAACTATCCCACTGCTGCCTTCCCATCGCTTCATAGGCACTTTGCACTGCAGCCCTAGCCTGTCTATCAACCACTTTCAAATCACGCTGAGGAACCTGTGAGCGCTGTTGTTGCACCGTTTGTTCAAGTAACTCAACTTCTGAGCTCTCATCTACCGATGTATGAGAGCTTGCCTGAGAACTGCAACCGGCAGCCATTAATAAGGCTGAGGTGACAACCCCGCCTAGCAGTGTATACTTCCAATAAGGCGATGTTGTTTTTTTAGACATGCTCACTCCGCTAATTTATTGACTAATTGATCTATTTACTTTCTTGTCTATGCAGCAGAATAACACAAAGCGACATCAATCTATAAGAACAGATTTGTTAACAAAACGTGCTCAATTAAGTCCTGCAGAACATCAACGTCGTTCAACTGCCTTAAATGAGCATTTTTTGGGTTGGCTTAAAAGCTTAGAGTATGAAACCCAGCAAGATGAGGACTTTGTCGCACCTAAAATACTCCCGGCCAGACACAAAATACGCCGCCAAGGTCTGGTTATCGCCGCCTTTTGGCCTTATCGAAATGAACCCGACATTAGACCTTTGCTAGAAGAACTTCACGCCATGGGCCATGAGGTTGTACTACCTAAAGTATCTCAAAAAAATGCTCCCTTAGAGTTTTTTTACTGGGATCCTGGTGCCCCTATGGTAAAAGGTCATTACGGTATTCTAGAGCCCGAAGCAAAAGAAATCGCTGAACTACCGGACATCGTCCTACTACCGATGCTAGGTTATGGCGAAAATGGCGAACGCCTTGGCTATGGCGGCGGCTACTACGATCGTACCATCGCCCAATGGGAGGAGCAACAGCATGAGCCACTCTTAATTGGCTCTATTTGGTCCGAAGCCCGTTTAGACTGCGACTACAAGTGCCTACCTCACGACAAACCTCTTGATGGCATTGTCAGTGAAAAGGGCGTGTATTTTTTCTGAAAAAAAATAACTTCAAGTATTACCTATAGGTACACTAATACATCATGCCAATTTAATCATAAATCAAAGGACAACAATGAAGCTTTATTATTTACCTGGCTCATGCTCACTCGTTCCACACACTGCCCTGCATTGGGTAGGTGTTGATCATGAAGCCTTCGAGACACCACGCGAATATTTAAAAACGCCTGAGTACTTTGCTAAGAATCCAGCTGGTTCTGTACCCACGCTAGAGGATGGTGATTTTACTATCGTGCAAAATATTGGTATTTTGACTTATTTAGATGCCAAATACCCTGAAGCTGAGTTATTTGGCGCTTGCGACAATGTACAGCAACGCGCACAAGCTTATCGCTGGTTAGCTTATGCCAACTCTGACCTGCATAAGCAGTTTGCCCCACTATTCGGTGCCCCAGCTTTTATTGACGATGATGAGGAATTACACAATCGCGTCAAGGAAGCAGCAAAAGCAGGGATTCTTAAAACACTTAAAATTGCGGATGATCATTTAAAGAATCGTGAATATTTAATTGAGCAGATTTGCATTGCTGACGTTTATTTAACGGTAATTTTACGCTGGTGCAAACTAGTTAAAATTCGTTTAAACGATCTTCCAAACCTACAAGCTTATTATGAGCGCGTAACGGCTTTTAAGCCATTACAGCAAGCCATGGAGCATGAAGGTATCAAAGCATAACAGAGCTCAAAACTAAGCCTCAAAAAACAAAAAACCCGCTAACAACAAAATTAGCGGGTTTTTAATACCAAGTCACTCTTAGCGATATGAACCAGGCTTCTTGTACTGCTGAATAGCAACCACTTGAGCTTGCAACAAAGCCAGTTCGGCCTCAATTTTTGCAGCTTCTTGTGGAGTAGCTGCATTTTTTAAGGTTTCTTGAGCCTTTTTGCGAGACTCTTCAGCCTTGGCTGCATCTAACTCTTCTAAGCGAACAGCAACGTCAGCAAGAACAGTTACAGCATAGGGCTGAACCTCAATAATACCACCAGCCACAAAAACGATATCATGCGAATCGTCTTCTCTCGTGATTCTTACTGTACCAGGACGAATACGGCTAATCAAAGGGGTGTGACCAGGTAATACACCTAGTTCACCCGACTCACCCGGAAGCACGACCATCTTGACCGTGCCCGAGTACAATGACTTTTCCGCACTCACTACATCGAGTTTCAGAACTGCCATGACAATTCCTTATTTAATGGTTTTGGCTTTTTCAAAAGCTTCGTCAATAGTACCAACCATGTAGAACGCTTGCTCAGGTAAAGCATCACACTCACCATCAACGATCATCTTGAAGCCACGAATAGTATCAGCTAGGGACACGTACTTACCTGGAGAACCTGTAAATACCTCAGCTACGTGGAATGGCTGTGACAAGAAACGTTGAATCTTACGAGCACGAGCAACAATTTGCTTATCCTCAGGAGCCAACTCATCCATACCAAGAATCGCAATAATATCACGAAGTTCTTTGTAGCGCTGTAAAGTACGCTGAACAGATTGAGCTACGTTATAGTGTTCCTCACCAACAATCTGTGGGTCTAACTGGCGGCTAGTAGAATCCAATGGGTCAACTGCAGGATAAATACCTAAAGAAGCAATATCACGAGACAATACAACTGTAGAGTCTAAGTGCTGGAACGTAGTCGCTGGTGACGGGTCTGTCAAGTCATCCGCAGGAACGTATACCGCTTGAATAGATGTAATAGAACCTGTGCTTGTAGAAGCAATACGCTCTTGAAGAGCACCCATCTCCTCTGCTAGTGTAGGCTGATAACCCACAGCAGAAGGCATACGACCTAATAGTGCTGACACCTCAGTACCTGCAAGAGTATAACGATAGATATTATCCACGAAGAAAAGAATATCACGACCCTCGTCACGGAATTTCTCAGCCATAGTTAAGCCGGTAAGAGCAACACGTAAACGGTTCCCTGGTGGCTCGTTCATCTGACCGAAGACCATCGCTACTTTATCTAGTACGTTTGATTCTTCCATCTCGTAATAGAAATCGTTACCCTCACGAGTACGCTCACCAACACCAGCAAATACTGATAAGCCAGAGTGCTGCTTAGCGATGTTATTAATTAACTCCATCATGTTGACGGTTTTACCAACACCCGCACCACCGAATAGACCGACTTTACCACCCTTAGCGAATGGACAAATTAAGTCAATTACCTTAATACCAGTTTCTAATAACTCAACTGATAGAGATAACTCATCAAACTTTGGTGCTGGTCGGTGAATCACACGTTTTTCATCGTGCTTGATTGGACCGGCTTCGTCAATTGGTCGGCCTAAAACGTCCATAATACGACCAAGAGTACCCTCACCAACAGGTACAGCGATACCGGAGTTAGTACGCTCTACAGCCATACCGCGACGTAAGCCATCACTTGAACCTAAAGCGATGGTACGAACAACACCGTCGCCCAATTGTTGCTGTACTTCTAAAGTTAAGCCTGCTTCCACAAACTTATTGCTGCTATCTTCAGTCACCGTTAATGCCTCATAAATACGAGGCATGTTGTCGCGTTGGAACTGAACGTCCACAACCGCGCCGATGCACTGAACAATTGTACCGTTACTCATGTTGTTTCCTTACCTTAATAACGATTGAAGGTTTCCACTGAGTTAAACACTCATAATGAGCATCAAACTGCAGCAGCACCCCCCACAATTTCTGAAATTTCCGTAGTAATTGCTGCTTGACGAGTCTTGTTATAGACAAGTTGCAATTCACCGATAACCTTTTTAGCATTATCTGAAGCAGCTTTCATCGCTACCATACGAGCAGACTGCTCAGATGCCATATTTTCTGCGACTAATTGATACACTAAGCTCTCAACATAGCGTTGCAATAAATCATCAATTACACTCTTTGCATCGGGCTCAAAAATATAGTCCCAACCGTAACTTGAAAGGCCCTCGTTAGCATCGATATCATCACCGTAGCTAGTAACATATGGGTCCTCTAAATTTGACGGTAGAGGCAGCAAACGTACAAAAGCCGCATCTTGCTTCATCGTATTAACGAAAATCGTTGCTGCAACGTAAATTGCATCGATTTTGCCCTCTTTATAGTCGTCGAACTGAACTTTAAGAGCGCCAATCAGGGTTTCCAAATTTGGAATATCACCTAATTGTGTTTCATGAGAAACGATGTTGGTACCTAGGCGAGTTAAAAATGATAACCCCTTAGTACCAAAAGCTGTCGCTTGCACACCAATATTTTGAGACTCGAATTCTTGAATACGATTAAGAGCTAAACGTGTAATATTGGTATTTAAACCACCACATAAGCCCTTATCAGATGTAATCAACACCAGACCGATGTTTTTAACCTCTTTTCTTTCTTCGAGGTACGGACTAGAGTAATCCGCTGTAGTCGACATCATGTGTCTGGCGATATCACGTACTTTGAGCGTGTATGGACGACCGGCACGCATACGCTCTTGAGCTTTACGCATTTTAGAGGCAGCGACCATTTCCATGGCTTTAGTGATCTTACGCGTATTTTGTACGCTAGCGATCTTAGTACGGATTTCTTTAATTCCAGCCATATTAAATTCCTATTAGAGTTAGACTTCAGTCAGGCCATTCATTAGCCCGACTAAAATCTAAATCACCTTATTAAGCAAACGTCTTTTTGAAAGCCTCAATAGCGCCTTTCAATAAAGCGTCGTCTTCTTTTGACAACTCTTTGTTTGTCTCAATGCGCTCAATTAAGTCAGCATGCTTAGATTTTAAGCTTTCTTTGAGTGCTTTCTCAAAAGCTAAAACCTTAGATACCTCAACGTCATCTAAGTAGCCGTTGTTAACTGAATATAGAGCAACAGCCATTTCCCAAACTTTTAGTGGGGCATACTGAGGCTGTTTAAGCAATTCAACAACACGCTCACCACGCTCTAACTGACGACGAGTTGCGTCATCTAAGTCTGAAGCGAACTGAGCAAACGCTGCCAACTCACGATATTGAGCTAAGTCAGTACGAATACCGCCTGAAAGCTTTTTAATCACTTTAGTTTGAGCCGCACCACCCACTCGTGACACCGAAATACCTGCATCAATCGCTGGACGAACACCTGCGTTAAACAAGTCAGTTTCTAGGAAAATCTGACCGTCAGTAATAGAAATTACGTTAGTTGGTACGAAAGCAGACACGTCACCTGCTTGTGTCTCAATAATCGGTAATGCTGTTAATGAACCTGTTTTGCCTTTAACTTCACCATTGGTGAATTTTTCTACATAGTCAGCATTTACACGAGCAGCACGCTCAAGCAAACGAGAGTGTAAGTAGAATACGTCACCAGGGTATGCTTCACGACCAGGAGGACGACGAAGCAACAATGACACCTGACGGTAAGCCCAAGCTTGTTTAGTCAAGTCATCATAAACAATTAGAGCATCCTGGCCACGGTCACGGAAGTACTCGCCCATGGTGCAACCAGCATAAGGCGCCAAATACTGCATAGCAGCTGAATCAGAAGCATTAGCAGCAACAATGATGGTGTATTCTAAAGCACCTGCTTCTTCTAATTTACGTACGATGTTGCTAACAGTGGATGCCTTTTGACCAACAGCCACATAAACACAAATTACGTCTTGACCTTTTTGGTTTATGATAGCGTCAACTGCAACTGCTGTTTTACCTACTTGGCGGTCACCAATAATCAACTCTCGCTGGCCACGACCAACTGGCACCATTGAGTCAATTGCTTTAGCACCAGTTTGTAAAGGCTGAGATACTGATTGACGTTCAATAACTCCCGGCGCCACCTTCTCAATAACGTCCGTTTGAGTGGTGTTAATCGGTCCTTTACCATCAATTGGGTTACCTAAGGTGTCAACTACACGGCCACACAATTCTGGACCTACTGGTACTTCTAAAATACGACCGGTTGTTTTAACCAAATCACCTTCAGAAACACCTGTGTAGTCACCTAAAATTACGGCACCTACTGAATCACGCTCCAGGTTTAACGCTAAACCAAAAACATTGTTGGGGAATTCGAGCATTTCGCCCTGCATCACATCGGACAAACCGTGGATGCGAGTAATACCGTCGGTTACGGATACTACCGTACCCTGCGTACGGACATCGGCAGAAGTACCTAAGCCCTCAATGCGGCTTTTTAGTAATTCGCTGATCTCTGACGGATTGAGTTGCATAATCAGACTCCTGAAATCCTATAATTATGGCGCTTATTCAGCAACCAACTTATCGTGCAAACGAGTAATTTGAGCTTGCACAGAAGTATCTAAAACTTGATCGCCCACGACCACTCGCACCCCACCAATTAAGGCTGGTTCAACCTTCACCTCGGGTTCGAGAGAGACGCTAAATTTCTTTTCAAGACTTTTAACCAAGTCTTTTACTTGTTCTTGAGTTAACTCAAAAGCGCTCGTAATTTGGGCGATCGCCTTGCCTTCGTGCTCATTTTTAAGCTGTTCAAACTGCTCAGCAATCTGTGGTAAAACCAACCACCGATCATTTTCAACAACTAATTGAACAAAATTCTTTATATCAGCAGGCATATTAGGCAATATCGTATCAAAAACAGCAATACTGTCCGCCTCAGTAGTTTTAGGATCAGACAAGATCGTAACCACATCAGGCACAGAAACCACTTCTGATAATTGTTTTACAGCCTTAGCCCAAGTCTCTAATCCGACCTGACTGTCCTTAGCTGCTGCAAAAGCAGCTGCTGCGTAAGGACGGGCAATAGTTGAAAGTTCAGCCATAGCAATCCCAAATTAAAGCTGTGCCTTAAGTTGATCGAGCAACTTGGCATGTGTTTTCGCATCGACTTCACGGCGAAGAATCTGCTCAGCGCCTTGTACGGCCAAAGCGGCTACTTCATCACGCAACTCATCACGCAAACGAGCCACTTCGACTCCAGCATCATGCTTAGCCTGCGCAATAATGCGTGCACGTTCTTGCTCAGCATCACCACGAGCTGCCTCTACAATTGAAGCGGCTTGCTTTTCAGCCTCTGCAAATCTTAATTGATTCTCAGTCTTTGCTGCTGTCTCAATTTCGGCGATACGATTTTCGGCTTGTGCTAAATCAGCCTTACCTTTATCCGCTGCCGCTAGACCATCTGCTATCTTCTGTCGGCGCTCGTCAATTGCTTTGATTAGAGGCGGCCAAATGAACTTCATTGTGAACCACACTAATACAAAGAAAACGATTACCTGGAAAAAGAGCGTCGCATTTAAATTCACGGTCGTTTCCCTTTTGCTAATTAAGGTTTTGCACCATGCAATACCTATACAAAATTACTGAAATTCTAAGATGCAGAGACTAGCTTTACTGCTCTGCATCAATCCATCCAGTTCACAAACCATCAAGCGATGGTATTAAATCTATCGCTTAGACGAATGGATTAGCAAAAGCGAATAACATAGCAATACCAACGCCAATTAAGTAAGCAGCATCGATAAGACCAGCTAATAAGAACATTTTAGTCTGTAAAGCGTTCATCAACTCAGGCTGACGAGCAGATGCTTCTAGGTATTTTCCACCCATAAGTGCGATACCAATACACGCGCCGAAAGCACCTAAACCAATAATAAATGCGCAAGCAAGAGCTACTAAACCTGCAACTTCCATGACAACTCCTTGTGGTAATGAACCAATTGTTAAAAGATGGATAACTTCATAAGGTTAAAATTAAACAGACTCTGAAAATATTGTCTAACAAAATCTGCTACTTAGGCGACTGGAGGCTTTACCTCCAACCAACTAAATCTTAGTGGTCTTCATGAGCTTGACCTACATAGACTAAGGTCAACATCATAAAGATGAATGCTTGTAGCAAAATAATCATAATATGGAAAATTGCCCAAGCTGAACCGGCCAAGACATGACCGATACCCAATCCAATACTTAATACGTTAAAGCCTGACCAAGTAGCCCCCATTAGAGCGATCAACATAAAGATCAACTCACCGGCATACATGGTTGCAAAAAGTCGCATACCTAATGAAACTGTTTTTGCAAAGTACTCAACAATATTTAATAAGAAATTAGCGGGTGCCAAAACAATTTTAGCAAGCATACCGTTGGCACCGAAAGGAGCTGTAAACAAACTCTTAACGAAACCAGTAGGCTTTTTAATTTTAATACCGTAGTAAATAGATACGATAAGAACGGTAATCGACATACCCAAAGTAATGCTCAAGTCTGCAGTCGGTAAAATACGATGGTAATACAGAACACCTTTATCAACCTCTGTACCAGCCAAACCTGTCCAAGAAAGAATTGAAGGCAACAGGTCAACCGGCAATAAGTCTAGGGCGTTCATCAGAGATACCCAGACAAAGATGGTTAACGCTAGCGGCGCCACAAACTCTCGAGAAGTAGCGTTATGAACAATACTCTTAGCTTGCTCATCGACCATACCGATAAGCATCTCTACTCCCATTTGGAATCGACCAGGCACTCCTGCTGTGGCATTTCTAGCTGCTCTGTATAAAAAATACAAACCAACGACACCCATCACTAAAGCCCAAAAAATGGAATCAAAGTTAATCACACTAAAATCAGCCATACTTGACATTGGCTGATTACTGAAATGCTTCAAATGATGCTGAATGTAATATTGCTGTGGCGTAACTAAAGAAGCATCCATTTGCTCCAATCTCCGTATCAACTTTCCTCTGTAATCAGAGGCAAACAACTAATCAAATTACTATTGCGATTGAGCCATAAAACCTGCTACTAGCATGGTTTAAAGCTTTTTAAAAACCAACAATAATACATATGCTTTTAAAACTACTAAAAGCCCGATAAAAAATGCGGGCCACACCAAATTCGGTCCAAACGCCTCTACTACTAAATACATCAAAAGCATGGCCACACCGATTTTAATCGCCTCACCTATAAAAAAGGTAACAGCTGTAGCATCACGCTTTGATAAGAGCCTTAGTACTAAATGCAAGACAAACATGCTAGTAGGTATTAAATAAGTCATACCACCGGCAAGTGCTGACAGGCCCGCCCACTTACCTGAAAAGGTCCATGCAAGGAGGGACACTATCAGTAAGGCTAAGCCCTGAGCTATGACCAGTCTAAGCAAATCACGCATTGCCGAAACACTCATGCGCTGCCTGTCTTCTGGACTGAGCCTAACCGCTTCAATATGCTCCTGATTCATAGCTGCCTAAGTATAGCCTTTATTTTACTGCTTGTCACATTCCGAATGTGACTTGGTTACATATTTCTTGATATTCAAGTGGGGCAATAACACTAAACAAACAAGTTCAAAATACCCGACAAACAACAAGAACTACACTAATACTAGCTATTTTCAATAAGCATTTTCTTGCCGCAGATGTCACCACTCAGGTTGTCTATAATAACTTAAACACGCTATAAAATATCTATCCCTGCGTATGACTAATACTTATTAGCTAAACAACTTAGGGATTTTATCAGAACTAAAGGCAATATATCGATGAATAACAAACTATTTGAAGAGAAAATTTTTTACAGCATCACTTCTAATGATTTAAGCGGCCATCGCTTTAAAGTCACTTTAACTATTGCCCAACCTGATCCCAAGGGCCAAATCATCAGCCTTCCGCGCTGGATTCCGGGTAGCTATATGATACGTGACTTCTCAAAGCATATCGAGACCTTAAAGGTAACGCAAGACAATTACCCTCTTACATTCACTCATTTAGACAACCACTCATGGCAAATTGAACCTGTCAGTAGCGGCCCCATATACATTGATTACACGGTTTATGCGTGGGACTTATCGGTACGCAAAGCTCATCTTGATGAAAGCCACGGTTTTTTTAATGGCACCAGTGTTTTTTTAAAAGTACACGGACAAGAGGAACTGCCGTGCCTCGTCGAAATTAAAGCACCCCGGCACACTAAAAAATGGCGTGTTTACACTAGCCTACCTTCAGCAGAAGGCCATCCGGATGCTGCTGCACATACGCGTTTTGGCTTTTATCGCGCTAGGAACTACGACGACCTGATCGATCATCCCGTTGAGATGGGGCGTCCTAAGGTGATTAGTTTTGTGGCGGGAGGTATCGCGCACGACATGGTTTTTACCGGCGTCCTGCCAAATATTGACTTCGAACGTATTGCCGCTGATACCGCAAAAATCTGCGAAGCACAGATCAACCTCTTTGACCCTGAGAATGGTACACCACCTTTTGCCGATAGCTCCGACCGCTACGTTTTTATGACAACCGTGACAGGCAACGACTATGGTGGCCTAGAGCACCGTAACAGTACTGCCCTCATTTGCTCTCGCAAATCCTTACCGACTGTTGGACAAAAGGAACAAACTAAAGAGTATCGTGATTTTTTAGGTCTAGTTAGCCACGAGTATTTCCACAGCTGGAATATTAAACGCATCAAACCGGCTGCTTTTGCTCCTTATCAACTAGATAGAGTAACGCCCACTTCCTTACTATGGGTTTTTGAGGGCTTCACTTCTTACTACGACGATCTCATGTTGCTCAGAAGTGGATTAATCACCGAGCAGCAATATTTTGACTTGATCGCTGAAACCATTTCCCGAGTTAACAACGACTCTGGCCGTATCAAGCAAAGTATCGCTGAGAGTTCATTTGATGCGTGGACTAAATTTTACCAACAAGATGAAAATGCTCGGAATCAAATTGTCAGCTATTATTCCAAAGGCGCTTTAGTTGCTCTTAGCTTGGACTTACTAATCCGCCAACACAGTAAGCACGAACGTTCACTTGATGATGTCATGCGTTACTTATGGCAGCACTACGGCAAAAACTTCTATTTAGGTGAGGCAAAGGGTCTTAACGAAGAAGATGTACTTGATGTATTGCATAACGCAACTAGCATTGATATCGATATTTTAGAAAACTTTTTAGAGCGCAATGTGTATGGTACTAAGAAACTACACCTAAAAGAGCTACTTTTAACCGAAGGTCTTAAGCTCATCAAATCCGGCGATAACAAGGAAAAGCTACCTGTTAGCTTAGACATTCGTACAAGCACACAAAATGGTCAATGCGTTATTCAAAGCGTCATGCAGCATGGAGTTGCTCATAAAGGCGGCTTATCCGCTGGCGATATTATCGTTGCCATTGATCATCTACGTGTTGATAGCAACAATTTAAAGGAGGTTTTAAGTCGCTATCAGGCGAGCCAACGCGCCGTTGTCCATGTATTTAGACGCGATGAGCTTCGTGTCTACACAGTAGAGTTTGATGCACCGCTTTACTCCGATTTTCAGATCAAGCCTTGCAAAACTCGTCGCAATATCGACGAGTTTTGCGAAAAAAAAATAGCAACAAGGAATCCTAAGCTCACACGCCCATAAATAACAAAGGCTTCTCTAATTGATAGGGAAGCCTTTGCTTTTTAAACGCTAATTTACCTCGTCAGAACAAATAGAACAATGTGGATTTTTACTTAGTTTAAACTCTTGCCACTGCGTATCACGCCCATCAAACAACAATAGACGCCCCACCAAAGAACGACCAATGCCGAGCAATAACTTTAAGGCCTCATGCGCTTGCATCATGCCAATACTACCAACAACGGTAGACAGCACACCTAAAGTCGCACAGTTATCAGGCTGCAAGTTGTCACTAGGGTCGTATTGGCAAGCATAGCAAGGACTTGAGCTTTCTCTAAAGTCATAGACAGTGACCTGACCATTAAAGCGAATAGCGGCAGCAGATACCATCGGCACACTATGCCTGAAACAAATTCGATTAAGCTGCTGACGGGTCTTGAAATTATCCGTGCACTCCATAACCAAATCAACCTCTTGAATCAAAGCGTCGAGCTCCTCATCGCTAAAGCGTTGCTCATGAGCAATAAAATCCACCTCCGGATTGAGAGCTTGCGCCATTAGCTTGGCAGACTCAACCTTGGACATACCGACTCGATCGCTTGTATGAGCGATTTGACGCTGCAGATTACTTAACTCAACTTCATCATCATCAACCACATGAATCGTACCTACACCGGCAGCAACCAGATACATCAAGGCAGGCGCACCTAGTCCACCCGCCCCCACCATCAAAACCTTGCTATTAAGTAGACGCTCTTGCCCTTCAAAGCCAAAATCATCCAACATAATATGACGGGCATAGCGTAAAAGCTGCTGATCATTCATCTTTGTCCAGATACTCCCCGTTCAAAAACTCAACGGCTTGCTGCAATTGATAATCATCCTCTTCACCAAAAGTATACATCTCAACTTTCGGTTCTTCAGTAGAACCAGATGACTCTGTCACCTCACCATCTGTAGCACCATCAACCTCTTCATCTGTTGCCACTTCTTCAGTCGTAACCTCTACTTCTGGATGCCCCTCAAACAACTCTTCACCATCACCAATCAAGTGATCATTCAGATCGGCCTCTCGACGGCTGCTAAAAAAATCACCATGCTCTGTATCTGTCACAACGATATCAGGCTCAATTCCAGTGGCCTGAATTGAACGATCCTTAGGCGTGTAATATCTTGCGATAGTCAGCTTAACACCGGTATCATCACCTAAATCCAAGACCACCTGCACAGATCCTTTACCAAAGCTACGGTTCCCCATAATAGTGGCACGCTCATAATCCTGTAACGCCCCAGCAACAATTTCAGAAGCCGACGCAGAGCCTACGTTGATGAGTACCACCATCGGTATCTCTCGACTCCAACTTGGTAAATCCTTAAGTGGATCACTATGACTTAGACTGTAGTCACTCGGCACCACACGATAACGTAAATTAACCTCGCCACGACTTTTGGTATAAACCACTAACTGATCAGGCTCAATAAATGCACCCGTCACTCCAACAGCGGCATTTAACAAACCACCGGGATCGTTACGCAAATCCAATACTAAAGCCTTTGGTGTAGTTGCAAACTCATTTAAACTTTTAACCAACTCTTCAACTGTACGCTCTTGGAACTGAGAGATACGTACGTAGGCGATATCGTTTTCCAGCATCTTACTGCGAACGCTCTGTACCTTAATCAGATCGCGCTCTATGGAGAAATCAATCTCCTCTTCGCCACGACGTATAGTCAACTCAATCGTCGAACCTGGCTCGCCACGAAGCTGCTTGACCACCTCACTTAAAGGTAGACTACTGAGCTCCTCGCCATTAACCTTAACAATTACATCTCCCGGCATAACTCCTGCACGAGCTGCTGGACTATCCTCAATCGGCGAAATAATTTCAATTTCCTTGTCAGCTGTCTGATTAACTTCAATACCCAAACCTCCAAAGGCTCCCTCTGTCGCTTCCTGCAAACTGCTAAAAGCCTCCTCGTTTAAATAAGAAGAGTGTGGGTCCAAATCATTAAGCATGCCATGAATTGCAGCATCAACCAATTGCGCTGTATCTACAGGCTCAACATAACGATTTTTAACCGCAGCAAATACTGCAGCAAAACGACGCAACTCCTCATAAGGCAGTCGCTCATCAATACCCGGAACAGCTTCTATAAATGGAGCTTGCTCAATCATATCTTGACTAAGCTCCGCTTGCTGATGGGTAGGCACTGGCGAACCGACCTCTCCCACAGTTTGCGACAATTGCGACTGTGCTGACACAGCCCCACTCAGCAAAAACACAGAGCAAGCCAAAGCCATAAACTGCTTAGAAAGTTTATGAATTGCTAAAGAATTTGAAATATAAAGCATTACACACCTTTTGCTTTTAGCCTAAAGCTACTTCGCCAAGATAGTTAAGGGATCTATGGGCTGCGAACTCCGTCTGATTTCAAAATACAGGGCCGGTTCAACTTGCCCACCGGTAGAGCCGGCACGAGCTATTGTTTGTCCAGAGTTAACCTTATCGCCAACTTTATGCGACAAACTCTGATTGTAGCCATAGACACTCATATAGTCACTGCCATGCTCAACGATAATTAAGTTACCAAAACCACGTACCCAATCAGCAAAAACCACTGTACCACCAGCGACAGACTTGACCGGCGCTCCGGCATCCGTCTTGATTAAAATGCCACGCCATACCCCACCAGTGTCTGGGCGAGTTCGACCAAATCTGCCCTGCAAGGTTCCCCGCAACGGCCAAGGTGCCCCCTGCGGAATGCCCGCAGTACTTGAAGATGCCAATTGCCGTGCCTTACGCTCATCCTCACGAGCCTTCGCTTCAAGACGCTGAGCCTCTAAGGACTTCTCCTTGGCCAAACGTGCCTTAGCAGCCTCAATTTCAGCATTTTCTTGTAACATCCGTGCCTGTGATAGCTGCTGCTGATTTTGTTCGCGCTCATTTAAAGCTCGTGTGAGTCGACGCTTAGCTTGCTCTAAGTCCTCAGGTCGAATAGCTTGAGCGAGAGCATTTTCCACCTCGCGTATTTGAATTTCAGTCACTCGCTGCTTAGAGGCAACATCAGCCTGCTCCTCCGCTGCCTGACGTCGCATTGAAGCAGCTCGCTCTGCTTGCTGTTGAGCTAAAGCCGCCTGCTCAGCGGCCATTTTAGCCTGAGCATCACGCTCTGCGGCTAAACGCTGTTGACGCTCTAAAGCTTGGCGCTGTCGCTCCAACTCAGCATGCCTAACAGTCTCTCTTTGCTGTGCAATAGTCTTACCAATCTCACCAATTAGACTATCCAAACGACGCTGATCACCTGCCAAACGGCCGGCTTCTGCGCGTCGTTGTTTAAGATCCTGTTCTATGTTCGCAAGCTCAGTTTGATGCTTTTTCTGCTCTTTTTCTAATTCATTTTTGCTCGCTACAGTCTGCTCAGCTAAACGCTCAATTTCTTGTTGACGACCTTTAATTGCTGATTCTGTTTTTTGTAAATTTAAAATAGCTTGATTTAACTCTTGAACCGCTCTGGCACGAGCTCTAGCAACATAACTCAGATAACCCATATCTCGACCAATTTTTTGAGCATCCCCACCGGAGAATAAAGCTGCCCATGGTGAAATACCATTAGTGTATTGAGCATAAATCTGCTCACCTAAGTCTTCTTGGCGCTCAACTAGTAACTCACGCTGCCCATCAGCATGACGACGCAACAAAACAATTTCGTGATGAGCCTCATCCTGCCGCTCCTGCAAACCATCAAGCTCAGCATTAATACGGGAAATATTGCGCTCTGATTCGCTAAGCCTGTCAATAACGTCTTTTTTCTCGGACTCCTGGTTCAGGATCTCCTTTTTGACAGAGTTAATTTGCTTTTCTAAATTTACACGCTGCTGCTCAGCCGCTTTTTGCTGCTGACTTAACTCAGACACGGTCTGAGCTGTTGCTACGACGCCATATACAGCAGACAAAAGACCGACCGACAAAATCATTAAACACTTAGTCGGTCTACTATACAATGGCAAGA
Organism: uncultured Oligella sp.; assembly: GCA_947632105.1. GTDB lineage: Bacteria > Pseudomonadota > Gammaproteobacteria > Burkholderiales > Burkholderiaceae_B > Oligella. The sequence continues at coordinate 94,015 of CANROD010000001.1, forward strand.
TAAATTTAAAATTATTAATTTTAATTGGCACTATCGGCACTCATAGAAAAGCAAAAAACTCCGGCGATACAGTAACATTACCTTATTATTTAGCCTTGCCCTGCGCTGCAACCTCAGCCATCGCTTTAGCGATTTCCTCAGGGTCACCTAAGTAATAATGACGAATCGCCTTAAGGCTTTCATCTAACTCATAAACCAAAGGCTGACCTGTAGGTACGTTTAAATTAACAATTTCTTCCTCTGTAAGCTCATCGAATAGATTAATTAGAGCTCGAATGCTATTACCATGAGCGGTAATTAAAATCTGCTTCCCCTCTTTGATCGTCGGTACAATTTCCTCTTCCCATAGTGGCTTAACACGCTCAATAGTGTCTTTAAGGCACTCTGCAGCAGGTAACTCCTTAGCTGGAATATCAGCATAGCGACTGTCAAAACGCGGGTGACGCTCGTCATCTAATTCTAATGGTTCAGGACCAATAGCAAAAGCACGACGCCAGATAAGGACCTGTTCATCACCGTACTTTTCTGCTGTCTCAGCCTTATTTAATCCAGTTAAAGCACCATAATGACGCTCATTTAAACGCCAGCAAGGGGTGTAAGGTACATACATCGTATCCATATTATCAAGGGCAATCCAAAGTGTACGAATTGCTCTTTTTAAATAAGAAGTGTAGGCCTTATCAAAAACATAGCCCTCTTTTTTTAGTAGCTCACCAGCCTGCTTAGCCTGTTTGCGACCTTCCTCAGTCAAATCAACATCGGCCCAACCAGTAAAACGATTTTCTAAGTTCCACTGACTTTGACCATGACGCATTAAAACGATTTTATACATAGTTATACTGTCCTAACCTAATTTATATAAAGTAATTGATGACTAATTTTGTCTATTTTAGCTAACTTAGCTTATTGTCGCTTAGGCTATTTTATAATCCATGAATTAATCTTATAAATAGCCAATAAAGGTACAAATAGGTAGCAATCGTGGATTTTTTAACTTATAACAACACTTATTTATTCGTTATTGCGGCACTCTTGTCCGGTGGAATGCTAGCTTATCAATACAGTCGCAATTCTAAAGGCATTAGTCCCGCTAAAATAGTGCAGATGGCTAACAGCAAGACGGCGGTCATTATTGACATTCGCCCTAGCGAGCAGTATCAAGCAGGCACAGTTGCCAACGCAATGAATATTCCTTTTGAACAGCTCAAGTCCCGAGCGGCTACGCTTCCTAAAGGCAAAGCAGTAGTCGTCGTCGATCAAGATGGTCGCCGCGCTTCATCAGCTGCGGCTCAACTCAAAAAAGAAGGAATTGAAGAGGTTCTCTATCTAAACGGTGGTACTGTCGCTTGGCTCAAAGAAAACATGCCATTAAAAAATCCTTCGCGTTCCAAAAAATCAAAATAGTGTTTATGCAACACTATAATGACATTAACTTTTAATCACAAATGAGGTAAAAATGGCTCAAGTTACTATGTACTGTAAAGTCACTTGTCCTTACTGCACTCGTGCCGAAAAAATTCTTAAAGCACATAATGCTGGTAATTATGAAAAAATTAGTATCGACACCAACCGTGAAGCGCGCGCTGAGATGATTGAGCGCTCAAACGGTCGCACTACTGTACCGCAAATCTTCATCAACGGCCAACACATTGGCGGTTGTGATGATTTACAAGCCTTAGAGCGTGAAGGAAAATTAGATACACTGTTAGCTGCAGAATAAATAGCGATATTTTTAACTACACTAAATTGGAATACTATTCATCATGGCTGAAGAACAAAACACTCAAGAACAAGGCAATACTGCTAACGAGCAAACCAACCAACCAACTTTCGGTATGCAAAGAAGCTACCTCAAGGATTTATCCCTAGAGATGCCTAACGCCCCGCAAATTCTGTTAGAACCGCAGCAACCAACCGTTGACATTAGCTTAAATCTTGGCGCTGATCGTTTAGCTGAAACTGTTTTTGAGGTCAGTGTACGTGCTACTATCACAACCAAGGTAAATGACAAAATTCTATATTTAGTCGAGGGCACTCAAGCCGGTATTTTTGAAATTGCTAACATCCCTGAAGATCAAATTGACCCATTATTAGGCATTGTCTGCCCTTCAATGATTTTCCCATATTTACGCGCTAACTTAGCTGATGCGATTAATCGTACCGGTTTACCAGCAGTTCATATGGCTGAAGTTAACTTCCAAGCCCTATACGAGCAGCGTGCACAAGAATCTGCTGTACAAGCGCAAAATGGTCAAACAACAGAAAGCAGTCAGCCTAGCATCAATTAAATTAAGCTACTTATTTTAAGAGTTATATCGTATGCAAACCGTAAGCAGCAACCCAAAAGTCAACGCTACCCGCACCTTAGTTATCGGCGCGGGGAGCTGGGGTACAGCGCTTGCGGCTGTAGCATCCCAATCAGGTCCAGTGTTACTATGGTCACGCCATCAAGAGCAAGCTGATTATATTAATCAGCATCACCATAACCCAAGTTATTTACCAGACATTGAGCTACCTAAGTCACTAAAAGCTAGCGCCGACAAAAAAGCTGCACTCACTTTTTTACAAAATAGTGCTGACGATTCTGGTCCTGCTTTAATTATTTTCGGATTACCAGTCAAAGCCATGCGCCAAGGCATTCAAGAGTGGTTAGCACTGTTTGCTGAGGAAAATTTAGAGCACATACCCTATGTCTGGACCTGCAAGGGGTTTGAGGAGGGTACCTCATTCCTACCGCACGAAATTATTGCAGATGTAGCTCCTGACTCTAAACAGCCCAATGGTGTTTTGTCAGGCCCAACCTTTGCTCGTGAGGTTGCACTAGGATTACCTGCTGCTATCACCGTTGCTAGCCACCAACCTATCATTGGTGAGTGCGTGATACAAGCGTTACACAACAAACTAACGCGTGTTTACTACAGCCAAGATGTGATCGGTGTTGAAGTTGGCGGCGCCATGAAAAACGTTATCGCACTCGCTTGTGGTATTAGTGACGGACTACAACTGGGCAATAATGCACGCGCTGCCTTAATTACACGAGGCTTAAATGAGATTAAGCGCTTTGGTATAGCGATGGGTGGTAAGAGTGAAACCTTCTCTGGTCTAACCGGTTTAGGGGATTTGGTACTTACATCTACAGGCGACTTATCACGCAATAGACAAGTCGGTTTAGCCTTAGCAAAGGGTCAAACCCTAGAGGAAATTCTAGCCACCGGTCTAACCGCAGAGGGAGTGCGTTGCGCTCGCGCAGCGCTTGCTCGTGCTACCGAGCTAGCAGTAGAAATGCCTATTACTGAGGTAGTCTGTGATATTTTATTTAACGATATAGACTCTCTAGAGAGTGTAGCTAAGCTACTAGCTCGTGAGGTCACAACCGAAAACTAGCACATCCACAGAAACATACCACGTTCTACTAAAGCTACTTTCTACCTATAGAGCTAATAGCGACGTGTGTCACACCATCAAAATGCAAACTAGCACCGCGCCACGCATGGCCATTAATAATTTCCAAACTGAGATGAATTAATCCATCATCACGCCGCTGCTTCTCAAGTGATTTATGCAGACGCTCTAACGCGGCGCGACTTCTAAGCCCCGGATGCCTACCTGAACTTGGGTTACCACCTAAGGCTCGCACATCTGCCAGTAGCTTTTGTGGCGTTTTGTAGGTTAACGTGATGACCTGCTGATCCATCACTGGGTCCTTAAATCCACTCTCCATCAGCATATCACCAAAATCATGCATATCAACAAAAGCCATAGTCTGAGTCTTCCAAGCTGCATCTTGCAAAGCTGTACGCAACTCAATGAACGTCGAAGGGCCGAAGCAAGAGAACATCAATAAACCATCAACCTCTAACAGCCTATACCACTCTCTAAAGACCTCTGGAGGACTACGATGCCAATGCAGTGCCATATTTGACCAAATAAAGTCAAAGGAATTAGGATCTAATCTGGTCGCCGCTAAATCACCCTCAACAAAGCTTGGCTTTTTGGTAGGTACTGCAGCAGTAGATGCTCTACTCGCTAAAGCCCCCATACGAGAGATTAAACTTTTAAGGCTCTTAAATGGAGTGATCTGAGGGGTAAAGCGATGCTCTGCATATTCCAAAAAGCTTTTTTGATTATCAACACCAGTGAATTCAGCCTCAGGATAAAGCCCTTGTAAAGCCTCAATACCATGACCCAAGCCACATCCAGCATCAAGTATTGCAGAGGGGCTGTACTTTATATACTTCAACCTATCGATCATACGACTAGCCGTCTCATCTAGCATAAAACGCGCAGGCTCAAGCATCTGTCGACGGTTAAATTGCTGAATCACATGATCGTGATTAATCGCTAATACTTGTTGGGACTTTTGAGTACTCATGACAAACTCTGTACCGGATAAATAAATCCTATCATACTCTACGAAGCATCTAAGATGGTAAAACGACTATAGATCTATAGGGGTTTTCTTTAATTTGAAGGGGTTTTAAGATGCGACGTCTTAGTGATATTCTCACTGCTCAAATACACCATCCAGAAGCTATTTTTAAGCATATTACCCACTATCTGGGTGGTCGATGCCCTCTTTGCCGTGAGCTTTGCTTAGCAGGTAGCTTCTGCCAAGCTTGTGTCACTGATATTTTAGAGGCTACTGGTAGCCATCAAAATCGCTGTACGCGCTGTCAACTTGCCTTAAAGGGCCTAATGCACTGTGAGGCCTGCTATTTATGCAAACCGCGTTATGATCGATTAAGTATTGGTTTCGACTACGTAAAACCTCTACAGATCTTACTTTTACGTTATAAAAACTCCGGTGAACTCAACCTAGCCAAACCATTTGCCAAGTTACTACAGGCCCATTTACTACAGCAAAAACTGCACATACCTGCAGGTAGGTTATGTATCCCCCTCCCCTCTAGCAATCAATCACTTAAAAAAAGAGGTTATAACCCTGCCGCTGAAATTGCTAAAGTGTTAGCAAAGCTAAATGGTTGGCGTATCAATCACGATATCCTCAGAAGAAAACAAACACAAAGCCATAAAGAACAAAAAACGTTAGATAGTATAGGACGCCGATTCAATGCGATCCAACTATATTATTGCGCTTATCGCCTAGATGAAACTGAGGTTATTTTAATTGATGATATCATGACTAGTGGTGCTACACTCGATAGCGCCAGTCAGGCTCTCAAAGCGGCCGGTGCTAAGCGCGTTCACTGCATAGTATTAGCGCGCGCAAATTATTAAACCTTTAAGAAAGAATCGTGTTTCATATTATCTTAGTTTGCCCAGAAATTCCTGCCAATACTGGCAACATCATTCGCCTAGCAGCCAATACTGGTTGCACCTTACACCTAGTCAAACCTTTTAGTTTTACATTGGACGATAAACGCTTAAAGCGTGCTGGCTTAGACTATCACGAATGGGCTGATCTACAGATTCACGATAGTTTATCGGAGGCTATTACTGCTACAGGCGCCATCAAGAACCGCTGTTTCGCCCTTTCTAGTAAAGGTCAAAAGCATATTGGAGAAGTCGAGTTTAAAGATGGGGATTGCTTTATTTTTGGTCGAGAAACAGCAGGCCTAAGAGCAGATGATTGGGAAATTATTGGTAGAGAGCAGTCAGTTCGACTACCTATGTTTACAACAGGCCGTAGCCTTAATCTTGCTAATAGCGTCTCAATCACTATTTACGAAGCATGGCGTCAAATTGGTTATCAAGGTGGCATTTAGTCTCAACCTGAAGGACTTAACGTCGCCAAAAATGCGGAGTGAAAATCACAAAAACGGTCAGTAGCTCCAAGCGCCCTAACAACATAGCCGCAATTCCTATCCACAACTGTAAATCATTAAATCCAGAGTAATCACTCATAGGCCCAACAGAACCCAACGCCGGACCAATATTACCAACTAACGCAACGGCCGCACTCAACGCATCAACCTCTTCTGCACCACCAAACCCAAGCAATACAAAAACCACCATAACAGTCATAAAGTACATGGCGATAAACATCATCACAGAAAGCAGAACCGAGTTCGAGACTGCCATTTCTCTAAAACGCACTGGGAACACGCCACGAGGATGCAACAAACGCTGCATCTCGACTCTAAGCTGCCTAAAGACCAACAGTATACGAATCAATTTAATACCACCGCCAGTTGAACCACCTGATGAGGCAAAGGTTCCCAACGCTAACATAAGAACTGGCACCACAAAAGGCCAACTCAAATAATTATCACTGGCAAAACCAGTAGTCGTTGCTACTGATACAGTATTAAAAACCCCATAACGCAAGGCCTCAATCCATGTCCCATAGGCATCCGAAAAATATAAGTAAACACTAATTAAAAGAGCGCTACCCAAGACTAACTTCAGAAAAGGAAACGCCTCCGGACAATACTTATATTGACGTAAGTCTCGATATTTAAGCACCTTAAAGTGAGTCGCGAAGTTAATCCCTGCAAAAAGCATAAACACTACAGCAACAATTTCTACTGCCATACTATCAATCGTCTGATAGCCATGATTAAAACTGGAAAAACCACCCAAAGATATAGTTGAGGCGGCATGACACCAAGCATCAAACCAGCTCAGTCCGGCTATTCTATATGCGACCACACAAAACAAAGAGGCTACAAAATAGATACCGTAAAGCATTTTTGCCGTACTAGCAATACGTGGAGTTAGCCTCTCATCCTTAAGAGGCCCCTGCATTTCACCCTGCATTAACTCTCGACCACCCACATTGAATAAGGGTAAAATCGCAACCGCTAATAATAGAATACCCATGCCGCCAAACCATAGCAAGGAATTACGCCAAAGATTGACAGACTTTGGTAAGGATTCCACCTGATTAATGACTGTAGCACCTGTTGTGGTCAGTCCTGACATTCCCTCAAAAACAGCATTAGTAAAGCTAAACCCTTCTTGAGTCTGCTGCACAGTCAAATAGATAGGCAACGCACTGATTACAGCCAAGCTAACCCACGCCAAAAAGACTAATAAAATACCTTCTCTCTTACGCAAAGTCTCTCTAAAAGGCCAGCATAATAAGGTCAATACTACACCTGATGCGAGACAGACAGCCCCTGAAAGCAAAAAATGCTCAGCGGCACCATCATCAAATAAAATAGAAGCAAGAAAATGAAACAGAAAGATCGGCGTAAAGGCCATTATGATCAGTCCCAACTTGTGCAATGGACTTAATATATGCATCTTAGAGTGCCTACGAGGCGTTAACTATAGAACCAAAGCCGAAACCTGGAACAACTTCTCTACCTGATCCATCGCATTCAGATCACTCACATAAACAATGACATGATCCTCATGCTCAATGACTGTTTCTGCATCCGGAATGATAACCTGCTTCGCACGTACAATCGCAGCAAGTACTGAATTTTTTGGCCAAGCAATTTTAGACACACTACGACCAATCACCTTAGAGTTTTCCTTATCACCTAACGCCTTATACTCCACTGCCTCTGAACGCCCCTGTAGTAGACGATGACCACGAACAACAGCACCTCGCTTTAAATCTCGCATCAAGTCGCCAATCGTAGTCCAAACAGGAGAAACAGCAATATCAATTGCGCTACCACGTATTAACTCACTGTAGGACTGACGTGAAACCAACGTGATCACCTTTTCTGCTCCCAAACGTTTAGCTAACAAAGAAGCCATGATATTCTCTTCGTCAGTATCCATTAAAGCTACAAAAGCATGCATATCCATCACATGCTCATCAAGAAGCAATGTTTCATCAGTACTGTTGCCATGCAGCACAATAACACTTTCTGGTAAAACCTTTGCCAGCTCATGACAACGCTGCTCTCTCATTTCGATGATACGAACATTGTAATCTTCGTTAGCTAGTTGACGAGCTAATCGCTCACCAAGTCTACCTCCTCCCGCAATCATGATATGCCTAACTCGGTGTTGCTGTTTATGCAACTGCCTAATGGCTTTTCGCGCTTCAGCCGTATCAACGGCGAGAACAACCTCATCATCACGTTCAAGACTAAAGTCTTTTTTCAGAGAAAGAGAACGTTCGTTACGGATCACCTCTAAAATACGCGCATTAGATTTGGGTAGATTTAAATTATTCTGATTTATTTCTAGCTTTAACAGGTTGCTTTTAGCGCTGACTTTAAGTGTTAACAAGGAAACCAAGTCATTCGCAAAGTCAACAATCTCCAAGACCTCAGGAAACTCAACTAAATGAAAAAGATAGTCAGTAATACTTTTCTCAGGGCTAATCACATGGTCTACCCCGAAGTTTTCAGCACTAAACTCACTATGCTCTAAATAATAAGGTATCCGAAGACGAGCAATGCGGCGTGGTACATTAAAAACCTCTCGCCCCAAATAGCAGGCTAATAAGTTAACCGCATCAAAGGCTGAACAACATACCATCAAATCCACATCATGTGCACCAGCACGCTCCAACACCACGGGTGAAGTAGCGTCACCATTGACAGTACGCAGGTCATCAAACCGCTCCTGCAACTCTGCTAAAGGATGCCGGTCAATATCGACCACCGTCACATCATTCTTAGCATTGATTAAGTTTTGCGCTAAGCTTGAACCGACACGGCCCGCACCGACAATAAGGATTTTCATAAGAACGATCTGCTAAATTAAACTTATAGCGCATTGTGTCGCGCGACACCAACTACTAATTAGTCTTACGCTTACGAGAAGTATCAATACCCAGCTGACGCAATTTGCGATAAAGGTGCGTACGTTCTAAGCCCGTACGTTCAGAGATTCGCGTCATACTGCCATTTTCCTGAACTAAATGATACTCAAAATAAGCTCGCTCAAAATCATCCCGAGCCTCACGCAAAGGCAGATCTAACGAGATACGACCTAACATACCGGAGCCTACATGCTCATCCTCAGCAACAGGAGCAATAGCCACTACCGGTGCAACTGCTGGCATTGGAGTCTCTACCGCTGTCGTACCGCTACTTGACTTCGGAGCCATTGCAGCCTTGGCGACTGGAACCTCTGCCGTTACTTTACGGACGACAGGTCTGGACAGGCAAGACTGCACAGTTTTAAGTAGCTTTTGCATGGTGATAGGTTTTTCTAAAAAGTCTACCGCTCCAATCCGGGTCGCCTCAACTGCCGTATCAATTGTAGCGTGACCGCTCATCATCACGACAGGCATATCTAATAGCCCCTGAGAACCCCACTCTTTTAAGAGGCTCACACCATCCGTATCCGGCATCCAAATATCAAGTAACACCAAATCTGGACGGTAACGTAAACGCGCAGCACGAGCCTCAGAGGCATTTTCTGCCGAGTCGACTGTGTGCCCCTCATCATAAAGAATATCGGCCAGCAGCTCACGAATACCTATTTCATCATCGACCACCAGAATTTTGGCCATATAAAATTACCTCAATATATGTTGCTTAACTAAAAAGTTGACAATTAAAGCCAAACTTTTTGCATAAGATCATGTTTGTTGTAAAAATGTTATTGTCTAATTATAACCACGCTTTGTTACTTTTGCCTTAATGGAGCCAATCGAGTCAACAAAATTGATACTCGTGCTCCCCCACTTTTTCGGTTTGCGATCTCAATATTACCGTTATGCTCTTCGATAATCTTACGTACAATCGCCAGACCCAAACCAGTTCCCGTTTTTTTCGTAGTTACGTAAGGCTCAAACACACTTTGTAAAACATGCTCAGGAAAGCCTATTCCCCTATCCTCAATAGTAATGCGAAGCATATCTTGTTTTTGCTTGGCATCCTGCTCTGACTCAAGAAGCTTAGTAGAAATCCTCAGCCCTGGCTCATCACCCTGTAATTCCAAACCCTCCATCGCATCACGAGCATTACCTAATAAATTATTCATAACCTGACGCAACTGTGTTTCATCTACGTCAGCTAATGGCAAGGCAGGATCTAAACTTAATTCAATTTGATGCGTTAAAGGCTCCTCTTTATTTTTCTGCTCCGGCTCCCAGCCATATAACACCGCAATATCAATAATAAGTGCATTGATATCAATGGTTGAAAAGTTCGCCGGCGGCGTCCGTGCATAGTCTCGAAAATCATTGACCATATTTTTCAACGAAGTAACCTGATTAATAATCGTGTTAGTTGAGCGTAGCAACATCGCCGCATCCTTTTCATCCAACTTGTCCTCTAACTTCATGGCTAAACGCTCTGCAGATAATTGTATCGGCGTCAACGGATTTTTAATTTCATGCGCTAAACGACGTGCCACCTCACCCCAAGCGACTGTACGACTAGCTGACATAACCTCAGAAATATCATCAAACACAACTAAGTAGCCAGTAAAGTGGCTCTCCACCATAAGTCGTGTACCACGCATCAATAAAGTACAAATACGATGCTGTTCAAGACTCTCTGTTGATTCATTAGCATCATGAAAATTTAATTCAATTTGCTCTTGCCAATAAGCCTTTTCTGACTCAACTGCTGCATGCTTAGTAAAAGCACTACGGATAGCCTTGGTAAACTCGCCTAACCCATTGATAAACTCCAGTGGTCGTCCCCTTGCACCACGTAAATCAGCATGCAAAATATTACTTGCACCAAGATTAACTGAGCTCACATTAAAGCGTGTATCAAAAACAATCACCCCACTACTCAAACTGCCCATCACATTTTCTAAATACACATTAGATTTTTCCAACTGCTTTCTATTAGTCTCTACTTGACGACGAGCCTCATCCAACTGAAAAGTCATCACGTTAAAAGAACGTGTTAACTGCGTAATCTCATCACGTACATTAGGCTCTGGTAATGGCCTATAATCGCCTACTGCGACAGCTTGTGTACCCTCAGCCAAGGTTAATAAGGGCTGCACAACACGCCGAGCCAGACTAAGCGCAGCCGCCAATGAAGCCAACACCGTCATCACAAGCGCCAAGGTCAACGTAATAGTAAATAAACGCCTTAAACTAGTACGTGACAGGGACAACTCCTCATAATCACGAATCCCCTGCTGCACCTCATTCATGTTGAGTGCGATACTTTCAGGTACCGCGCGAGTCACCTGTAGCCAGTAAGTTTCTGATGAAGATGGCGCAGAAAGCAAACTGTCATAACGGAGCTGATTAGCAATCACGGGAACGATAACGCGAATTCTAAACGATGGCTTCGCAGGACTAGAGTCAGGCATAATTTCCGCTTGCGCATAGCCATTCGACAGCCGCAATTGATTCATAATGCTAGAAGAAGGTAACTCAGGTAGTAAACTACCAAATCCCGTGCCAGCAAAAGCGATTACCTGACTCCCTGACACGCCAGAAAACACTAAAGCGTCGGTAATCACTGAATTAGAATCTCGCTGCTGAGCAAGCATCAACGGAATTTCAGCATCACTAAAGTTTCTTAACTCCAAAGCCATTTGTCGTGCTCTTGTTGAGAGATCTTGCACATAACTATTTAAAGAAGCACGACCCAAAGACAGTCCAGACTCTAAAGCACTATCAACTTTGACATTGAACCAAGACTCCACCGACTTAGCCATAAACTGCACTGAAATCACATAAATCAAGAGCCCAGGCAGCACCGCCATAATCGCAAAAACAAAAGCAAAACGACTAGTCAACTTAGCACCAAATTGACGACGACGTATTTGTCGTATCAAACGCACGATTAACACTGTGACCCACAACACTAAGATCAGTATCAACACGCCATTAAGCATCAACAACAAATCAAATTGTTGAGTCAATCCCGAGACATTATCGGTCGCTCTGAACAACATCAGCAATAAGGTGATTAAACCAATAATCCCCATTGCTAAACCCAGTTTAAAAAACCAACCTATTAATCGTTGGATTTTAGAGTTGATGTTTGAAAAATTAACTTTTGCCATTCTGATGATAGTGACCAAACACTACGAAAATTAAATAAATCAAATTTAAAAGCACCCGGTAACTGTGTTGTATCGAGGTGCAACTTAAGCTCAGCGGAGTACTGTTTATCTGCCTCCAGAAGCGGCAACATGAGTCTCATTGTGTTATTACTACTAATATATTTCAATGAATCCTCAAGCGAAATCTCTTGACTGACTCGTTTACCATTGTCTACACTCCACTGTCTTAACAGTGGTTGATAATTAATCAACCACTGTCGAGATTGATGGACCAATACTTTTTCAAAAAAATACCATATAGGCTCGGTCACTTTGATCTCATAGACAAAAGATAACGGCACACCACGCATCGCTGCACTCATCAAATCCGGATCTAAAGTCACTGCTAAATCTGCGCTAATCCTTAGTTCAGCCCTATCCCCTACGACCTGATAATCCACCACTTGGATATTTTCAACCGTCGCAGTTGATTGTCCACTTGGCTCATTCAAAATAGCATCCTGACTACAAGCTGCCATCAAGGCAGTAAGTGTAAAGATGCTCAAGAAGCGCTTAATGCTTTTGAAATAAAGCATAAAAGAAACCATCATGCTTAATCATGCCGCTATCATCCGGCAAGGCTAACATCTGCCCTAAGGCTGGCAGCCTTGTTGCTCCAGGTAAATGCTCAGCCAAATAAACCGCCTGCAACTCACCCTCCTCGGGAAAAATCGAACAAGTAATATAAAGCAAATGACCGCCAGGCTTTAAAGTTGTCCAAAGCGCCTGCACAATCTCTCGCTGCAGCGCTGAGGTCTTGTTCACATCCTCTGGTCGACGCAACCATTTAATATCTGGATGACGACGAACAATCCCAGCTGCAGTACAAGGTACATCAGCCATAATCGCATCAAAAGGCTGACCATCGTACCACGTCGCAATATCAGCAGCATCCGCCGCTAAGCTACGAATTTGATAGCCGTCATGTTCCTCATGATACGCTTTAGAAAGACCTAGACGATCCAAGTTTTCATCAACTCGCTGCAGTCGTCGCTCATCCACATCTAAAATCGTCATATCGAGATCGTAATGCTCCAGCATATGAGATGTCTTGCCCCCAGGCGCTGCACAAGCGTCTAATACTCGCTGGCCATTTTGTAATGGCAACATCTTAATCGCTTGCTGAGCAGCCAAGTCTTGCACGGAGAAGCGCCCCTCAGCAAAACCTGGAATTTGCGGGACTGGCACGGCTTGTGGCAAAGCCAGTGCATCCTCATCAAGCTGCACAGCGTTAATACCCGCTTCACTTAAGGCTTGTTGAAACTCAGCCATTGAGCCTCGACGTCGATTAACACGTAGACAAAGTGTGGCCGGTCGGTTTGCTGCCTTTAAAAGCGCCTTATACTGTTGTGGATAGGCATTGCGCAACGCATCGATCCACCATTGAGGAAAGTTATAACGAACCTCTTCTTGCTGCCAAACCTGCTCTAACAGCTCATTTGACTCACGCTTATATCGTCTGAGACAGGCATTTAGCAGCCCTCTAAAAGCCGCTGTTTTTTTATGAAGTGTGGTAGCCTTAACTGCTTCGTTCACCAACGTGAAAGCATCATAGCTCGGTATATCAGCGGATGCCGTATCTTCTCCCTCAGTCTCATCATGCTCTAATGCTAAAAAGTCCTCAGCACTTAAAAGCACGAGTGATAAGACCAATAAGGACTTAAACAAAGGGTTAGGCGCTTTTTTACTCAACAACTGCTCACTCAGTGCAAGCCCTCTGCCCCAATGACGCAAAGCATAAAAACTAAGAGCCTGCACACCCCCTCGATGACGCTCATCAACCATAGGAAGTAGACTACTTAAAGACTGCCCAGCCATAACTTGCTGTACCACGCTGGCACTTTCTGCGAGAAGCTCAGATAAAGGAATTTTTGACATAGATTACCGGAAGAGAAATTCAGACTCTAGTTTACCTTCTAAAATGCTAAAATTAACTGTTAGATTCTTTAAAAACAATTCTTATTTCAAAAGATTAGCATTATTATGAGCTCTCCTAAAGTCGGCTTTGTCAGCTTAGGCTGTCCAAAAGCATTGGTAGACTCTGAACGTATTCTTACTCAGTTACGTTCAGAGGGTTATGAAATTTCTCCCACCTATGAGGGGGCAGATGTCGTCGTGGTTAACACCTGTGGCTTTATCGATAGTGCTAAGGCTGAGTCTTTAGACGCGATTGGTGAGGCTTTAGCAGAAAATGGTCGGGTCGTAGTGACTGGCTGCATGGGTGTCGAAGAGGAAACGATCCGCGCAGTCCACCCTAGCGTATTGTCCGTTAGTGGCCCTCAACAGTATGAAGAGGTAGTGCGTGCAGTACATGAAGCAGTACCTCCAGCTATCGACCACGATCCCTTCATTGACTTAGTGCCACCGCAAGGCATTCGTTTAACGCCACGTCACTATGCCTACTTAAAAATTTCTGAAGGCTGTAACCACTCTTGCTCTTTCTGTATTATCCCTTCCATGCGTGGTCGTTTAGTAAGTAGACCAATCGACGATGTGATGGATGAGGCGCAGCGATTAGTCAATGCAGGCGTTAAGGAAATATTGGTTATTTCTCAGGACACCAGTGCTTACGGTGTTGATATTAAATACCGTACCGGTTTCTGGCAAGGTCGCCCTATCAAAACGCAGATGACAGCACTTTGTGATGCTTTAAGTGAGCTAGGTGTCTGGGTACGTTTACACTACGTATACCCTTATCCTAATGTTGACGATGTAATCCCGTTGATGGCCGAGGGCAAGATCCTGCCTTATTTAGATATCCCTTTCCAGCACGCCAGTCCTAAAGTTCTACGTGCGATGAAGCGTCCTGCGTTTGAGGATCGAACCTTAGCGCGTATTCACAAATGGCGTGAGCAATGCCCTGATATTACGATTCGTTCTACGTTTATCGTGGGCTTTCCAGGTGAAACAGAGGAAGATTTCCAGTACTTATTAGATTGGTTAACTGAGGCTCAACTTGATCGCGTTGGTTGTTTCAAATACTCACCTGTTGACGGTGCACCTGCCAATGAGCTTGATGAGCCGGTACCTGATGAGGTTAAGAATGACCGTTGGGAACGTTTCATGACGCACCAGCAAGCTATTTCCGCAGCTAAGTTACAAAACAAAATCGGTCGTACCATTGAGGTATTGATTGATGAGCTCAATGAGCATGGTATCGCCATTGGTCGCTCAGCAGCAGATGCACCGGAAATTGATGGGGTAGTTTATGTTGACAGTCCATATGAGCTAAAATCTGGCGACATTGTCAAATGCGTCGTCACCGACGCTGATGCCTATGATCTGTTTGCAGATACGATTGATGACTAAGAACATCATCTAGCCGCTATGCGGTACTTTTTACCGCATAGCATCTGCGCGGACTAAAGGCTTAACTAATCGCGCCAGCCTTGTACAAACTGCTCAGCGAGTTGGCGCTTACCACCAGCTCGCTGTAGCTCTGTTAGGCGCAATGCACCTTGACCACACGCCACATCCACACCATCAACAGAGCGCGCTAAGACCGTGCCAGGTTTCGCTGCTATCGCAGCAGCACCACCCAAAAGCTCCGCAGACCAAACTTTAACTGGCTCAGCAAACCCCTCTAAAAGCACCTTAGCTCCCGGCACTGGCGTAAAGGCTCGAATCTTACGCTCTAACACCTCTGCTGACTCCGTCCACTCTAAAATCGCCTCAGCCTTGGTAAGCTTTTCAGCATACGTAACGCCGGCGTCATCCTGCACTTGTAACTCAAAAGCCTCTGCGCCATCCGCCTGTAAGCTAGTCAGAGCCTCAACAATCGCTTCTGCACCTAAGACCGCTAGTGCATCATGCAATTCAGCCGCATTCATTCTCTCTATCGGTAATCTTTTCTCTAACAAAATAGGACCGGTATCAAGACCAGCTTCCATCTGCATAATGCCCACACCAGTATACTCATCACCTGACTCAATTGCGCGCTGAATTGGTGCGGCACCGCGCCAACGCGGCAATAAGCTAGCATGAATATTGAGACAACCATACTTAGGTAGGTCCAAAGTCCACTGCGGTAAAATCAAGCCATAAGCAGCAACCACCATTACATCTGGCTGCAACGCTTCTAAAGTAGCGCGTGCAGCTGCAGCATCCTCAGGATACTTGCCATCTAGTCGCAAACTAATTGGTTGCAACACCTCAACACCACGCACTAACGCTTCCTGCTTCACAGCACTAGGTGTCAACTTCATACCTCGACCTGCCGGCCGATCCGGCTGCGTCATCACCAAAGGCACCTCAAAACCAGCATCAGCAATTGCTGCATAAGCTAAACGGGCAAACTCCGGCGTACCGGCAAATACTACTTTCATTTAAATATCTCGACTAATTACAACATCGTGCGGCCTAAGGCAGCACCAGCTAACGCTGAAATAATTAATAGGAAACTGACCCCCATATCCTCGGTGAAATGCTCAGAATCACTTGAAGCAAAGACCAAAGTACCAATCACGCCCTTTTCATCATCTAATGGTAAGACAGCCACCGAAGCTGGCACCTCCTCAAACCATGAGTTAATTTCCTCTGGATGGTTCTGACCACAATACGGCTGCTCCATCACTGTAATACGTTCTTGTAGCTCAGCCGATATTTCACCAAAACTGGCTGACACTTGCTCAGGGCAAGGCCATAATCTAAGGGCAACCTTTAGCCCATCAAAACAATGCTCTAAACTTTCCACGCAAAGCTGTGGCAATTCCGAAACCTGGTCTTCAGCCAACATATAAACACACCACTGCAGAATAGACTGACTGATGCTTTGATTTTCCACAGCATAAAGAGACAGCTCTTTTAAATGAAAATCCTGCTTTTTTAACTTATTGCGCAAATCTAACATCTGACGCTGAGCTAAAGATAAAGTACCGCTACCATCAGCATCTTCAATCTCTAACGACTGAAAAACATCAGCATGCTCTTTAAAAAAGCTTGGGTTTTGTTGTAGAAAATCAGCAACTTCTTGTGCAGTGAGTGACTTCTCAGTGCTCATGTTTAAACCTCTAAAATTGAAAAATGCGTAGAAACTATTCTAAAGCCTCTAAAAGCGTATTGGTATTTTTTTTCATCATACCAAGATAAGTTGAGCCTTCGCCTTCCTTTTGTAAGGCATCAGCAACTAGGGTCCCACCTACTTTAACACCTGCATCACTAGCGATCTGCCCAATTAAGCGATTATTAGTGGTGTTTTCCAGAAACACAGCACTGATGTTTTCAGCCGCTAGGGTCTCAATCACAGCCCCTACCTGAGCGGCAGATGGCTCTGCACCACTCACCCCGCTAATTGGGAACTGCTCCAAACCATAAGCTTCAGCTAAATAAGCAAACGCCTCGTGGTTAGTTCCAAAACGACGTCTCTCATCTGGCAACTTCGCGAAGGCCTTTTGAGCCTCCTCGTGAAGCTCCTTAATCTCTGCAATATAACTCGCCGCATTCGCTTCATAAGCTGGGGCATTATCAGGATCAATGGTTATTAAAGCTTGAAGAATATTCTCAACATAAATAACAGCATTTAAAGGGTTTTGCCAAGCATGCGGGTCCCACTCACCATGCGCATGGTGCTCGTGGTGATGGTCATGGTCATGCTCGTGGTGATGATGTTCATGCTCGTGGTGTTCGCCATCATGAATATCAACAAATTTGATGGCCTTAATACCCTCACTAACTACAATCGTCTGCCCCTCAAACTCTGAAGAACTTGTCATGCGCTCAACCCACGGCTCAAGCGCTAGGCCATTGATAAACAATAACTTTGCCCCACTGTCACTTGTTAATTTTTTAATATCACTGGCTCTCGGCTCAAAACTATGTAAATTCACATCATAGCCGGCGAGATTATCCACCACCACATGCTCACCGCCGACATTTTTCACCATATCACCGATAATCGTAAAGCTACTGAGTACCTTTAATGATTCGGCCTGAACCATACTGATTGAAGCAAAACTCAGCACTGAGCCTGCTATCGCTGCTGTTAGTAATCGAGATAATTTCATCATTACTCCGTGACCGTTATTGAAAAATTAAGATTGATAGCGCCTCCGAGCACTACCATAAGGACCAAACAGCATCGCTAAAACAGCAACAATGCCATTCAATAAAATAATGGCCGCAGAAGTCGGCAAATCATAGGCGTAAGAAATGACTAGCCCAGCATATTGACAAACCACACCAATCAACGGCGCAATGACTAATTGCATACCTAAAGTTCGTCCATAAAAACGCGCTGTAATGGCCGGTAAAATAACAATTCCAACAACCATTAACGTCCCGAGAATCTGAAATCCAGCGACTAGATTAACGACCAAGAGAATAATAAAGATAGTAAAAACAAAGGAACGACGACCCAACTCCACTTTCAAAAAAACCGGGTCAAAGCAGTCCAAAACCAACGGTCTATAGATCAAGGTCAAGATTAAAATAGATACACTGCTGATAACCATGGTGATAAGCAATGACCCATCACTCATCGCCAGAACAGACCCGAACAAGACGTGCATCAAGTCCACACTGGTCCCACGAAGTGAAATCAGTAAGACACCTAAGCCTAAAGAAATCAGATAAAAAGTGGCAAAACTCGCATCTTCTTTGAGACTAGTATAACGCGACATAAAACCGGCCAATAAGGCCACAACCAATCCGCTAACCAAACCGCCAAGCAACATCGCCAAAATAGAGTTACCGGCCCAAAAAAAACCTAAGGCCACACCGGGTAAAATTGCGTGCGTCATCGCATCACCAACTAAACTAAGGCGTCTTAAAATTAAGAATACACCTAACGGCGCAGCAATCAATGACAAGAAAATCGCCCCAAACAAGGCACGTCGCATAAATGCATACTCAACAAATGGCTGAACTAATAACTCGTACATTGCCATTCCCTAGTAAACTCTACGACACAGACGCTGAGCTTGACGCATATTTTCAGTGGTAAAAACATCCTCAGTAGGTCCCCAAGCCACCACTTCACGACCGATAACCAACGTCTCTGGCACTAATCGCTTAACCAACTCCTCATCATGCAACACGACGAGAATCGTGCGTCCCTGCTCATGCCAAGTCTGCAGAATAGGTAATAGTCTTTCTTGCGTATCCTCATCCACCGCTGCAAATGGCTCATCCAATATAATAACCTGCGCATCACGTACTAATAAACGGGCAAAAAAGGTACGCTGTAATTGACCACCAGACAAGCTGCCAATTAAGTCTTGGGCCTGCTCAACTAAGCCGACCTGAACTATCGCCTGCATAATATGATGACGTTGCTCACTGGATAAGGACCTAAAAGGCCCTAAATCACGCCACACACCCATACTAACCAAGTCGAAGGTAGTCATCGGAAAATCTCGATCTAGCTCAGTGTATTGAGGCAATAAAGAAAGCTCACGTTTAAAACCATCAGCAATCACTATCTCACCTGACTTGATAGGTAATTGACCGGCAATTGCCTTAATCAGTGTCGATTTACCAGCACCATTAGGACCTACAATGGCAGTAAAAGACCCCTGTTTAAAACTACCACTAATGTCATTTAAAATGGTTTTATTACCCCATGCTAAGGTCACATTTTTTAGGCGCAAGACATCACTGCTCATAACTTCCTACAAGCTCAAAAATAACAATCAGGATTTAAAAAAGTGTGGTACTCAGCTACGCTAAGTAAAATGAACTAGAAAAACTGTTCAAGACGCCAACCCATGGATACAAATACCGCCACCCAGAGCAGCAATAAAACCGACGTTACCGATGCGGCACGCTTTAAGGCCGACATAGACAAGCACGAGCGACAACGGCAACCGATGTCATGGACTTGCTGGGCTGTAAAAACTCTTTCCGGACGGCTCATATCAACTCTTAATCAGCAGAAATAATAAAATGGTATTATACAAACAAATATCTTGATTTGTTATGTTATAACATCATTTATCATTTTTCAATCCTTAACTTAAAAGTTTTTTAGAATTTATGGTTCAAACTAAGCCTGTGCTATCAACTCAAGAGTTTCTGCATCAAGCTGAAGCGATTAGTGAGTCTCGCGGCAAGCGCATGACCCCTATTCGTAAGCAGGTACTTGCCATTATTGTGACCGACGATCGCTGTATGAAGGCCTATGAGATTCTTGAAGCAATGCAAAAAGACTTCCCTAGCTCTAAGCCTGCCACAGTCTATCGTGCCTTAGAGTTTCTAGAAACAGAGGGATTTATCCATCGTCTTGATGCACTCAATGGTTGGACCGCCTGCAATGACCTTGACATTCATGGGCATGATCATAACCTGCTCATAGTTTGCACCCAGTGTGGCTTAGTTGCCGAGGTCGATGCACCGGATGTCAGTCACAAGCTGCAGACCTTAATAAGTCAAACTGGCTTTAAGCAAAACAGCGCGCAAACTGAGATTCGTGCTACCTGCATTAAATGCCATCAGCAAAACAATTAGGCTAAGGTTGAGTTATAATTAGAGCAAACCCTAGGTTTTAGTCATTTATGACAGCTTGATGACCGAAACTCATGTTTTTTATCTGAATATAAGTTATTTTATTTGCTATATATACGAAGCTGTGATGTAATCTTTTATTAATTTTTATACTCTAAAGAAGACTTTCTATGGCAGTTACCGCAGAGCAAGCAGACCGTATGGTACCAGTCACCATTCTTACCGGCTTTTTAGGCGCTGGTAAAACGACTTTATTAAAGCGTATTTTGAGCGAGTTTCATGGTCAACGTATCGCTGTAATCGAGAATGAGTTTGGCCCAGAGAGTATTGATAATGAACTGCTAGTACAAGAGAGCGATGAGCAGATTATTGAGCTAAACAATGGCTGTATTTGCTGCACAATCCGTGGCGATCTACTCAACACCCTAAGTAATTTACGCAGTAAGCGTGAAAAGGGCGAGATTAGCTTTGAGCGCGTTATCATCGAAACAACAGGCATGGCCAACCCAGGCCCCGTATGCCAAACCTTCTTTATGGACGACTATGTCGCTGAGTACTACCGTTTAGACGGCGTAATTACTATTGTTGACGCCAAGCATGGCATGGATGTTTTGGACCGCCAAGAGGAAGCACAAGCACAGGTAGGCTTTGCTGATCGCATTTTGGTGTCTAAAAAAGACCTAGTAACTGATGAGGAGTATGAGACCTTACGTAAGCGCTTGGTCCATATAAACCCTCGTGTAGTTATTAGCCCAGTTCATTTCGGTGACGCAGATCTAAATGTTCTTCTCGACATGAAGGGCTTTAACCTAACCTCCGCACTAGAGATTGATCCTGACTTTTTAAAAGCTGAGGACGATCATCATCACCATCATAATCACGACCATGAGTGCGATGAGCATTGTGGGCATGACCATCATCAGCACCATGATGACGAAATCGGTGCCTTTGTATTTAACTCCAACCAGCCCTTTGACCCTTCTAAACTAGATGATTTTTTAGGTGGTTTAGTACAGTTTTATGGCCCGGATATGTTCCGCTACAAGGGCATTTTATATATTAAAGGTATTAAGCAACGTATGCTACTCCAGGGCGTGCATATGCTGTTAGGTACTGAACCAGGCAAAGCTTGGGGTAAAGAAAAACCGTATAATAAATTAGTTTTTATCGGTAAAAAGCTGCCAAAAGAAATTTTTCTTGCGGGCCTCAAAAATTGTTTAACGAAATAAACTAAGATTGACTATTAGCTGGGAGATTAGCGTAATGGCCAAAGCTACTCAAAATACAACTGAAAACTTAGAACTACAAGCTGCATCATTAACCGATGATCAGGTCTTGGCTATGTCCGAAGATGATTACATGAATGACCTTCAGCTCGAGTTTTTTAAGCTACGCTTGAAAAATCTTGAAAAAGACATTCTTGACAATGCAAACCAAACAACTGACAACCTACGTGAGACTCAGTTTGTACCTGATCCTGCAGACCGTGCAACTATCGAAGAAGAGCACGCACTCGAGCTTCGTACGCGTGATCGCGAACGTAAACTTCTCAAAAAGGTTCAGCAGTCACTAGCCTCTATTGATGACGGTGATTATGGTTGGTGCGAGGAAACCGGCGAACCTATCGGAATCCCACGCTTACTGGCTCGTCCTACTGCGAACCTATCTTTAGAAGCACAGGAACGTCGCGAGAAACGTCAAAAGCAATTCGGTGACTAAGATGCTACTCTCCTGCACACCAAGATACAGCACGCTTTAAATACCGTGCACTGTATTTCATGCCCGCCTCATTTAATTGATGCGGGTTTTTTTATACTTAAAACAAGTTCTTTTCACCTCACTCTTGAAAAAAACCTGAGCACCACCACATAGCAATCAGTCCTTTTAAAAAAGTTGATCATAATTATGGAACAATTTCACGCTACTACTATTATTTGTGTTCGCCGCGGCAATGAAGTCGCTATTGGCGGAGACGGTCAAGTAACCCTTGGCAATATTGTTATGAAGGGCACAGCCCAAAAAATTCGTAGACTGCATAATGACACCGTACTAGCCGGTTTTGCAGGTGCTACAGCAGATGCTTTTACTTTAATTGAGCGCTTCGAGACTAAGCTACAAAAACACTCTGGACATTTGACACGCGCAGCCGTTGAGCTAACACGTGACTGGCGTACTGATCGCATGCTCAGCAAACTAGAGGCCATGCTAATCGTAGCCGACAAAGACCATACGCTAGTCCTGACGGGCAATGGCGACGTATTAGAGCCTGAGCATAGCTTAGCCGCGATTGGTTCTGGTGGCGCTTATGCACAATCAGCAGCCCTTGCACTGTTGCACAATACCGATTTCACACCAGCAGAAATCGTTAAAAAATCACTGGAAATTGCCGGTGATTTATGTATTTATACCAATCAAAATCACGTGATTGAAACACTTTAATCCTCAACCGATTTTCCAAGAAGAGTACCAACATGACTGAAAGTGTAATGACTCCCCAAGAGATTGTCTCTGAATTAGATAAAAATATTGTGGGACAGAATAAGGCTAAGCGATCTGTCGCCGTTGCTCTAAGAAGCCGCTGGCGTCGTCAGCAGGTGCCACAGCCTTTACGCAATGAGATTGCACCAAAAAATATTTTAATGATTGGCCCAACCGGTGTTGGTAAAACTGAAATTGCCCGCCGTCTAGCCAAATTAGCTAATGCTCCTTTTATTAAAATCGAAGCCACTAAATTTACTGAAGTCGGCTACGTCGGTCGTGACGTAGAAACCATTATTCGCGACCTTGTGGATATGTCAGTTAAACAAACCCGCGAAAAAGAAATGAAGTTGGTGCGCAACCAAGCCGAAGAAGCAGCTGAAGAACGCATTTTAGATGCCATTATCCCACCCTCTCGTGACGCTCACAACCAACCAATTCGTGAGGAAAATGCCGCACGTCAAAACTTCCGTAAGCGCTTACGCGATGGTCAAATTGATGATATGGAAGTTGAGATTGCCGTTGCCAACCCTTCCCAGTCCCTTGATATCATGGGCCCCCCCGGAATGGAAGATATGACTGAGCAGTTGCGCACTATGTTTTCAGGTCTTCAACGTGATAACGCCAAACCACAAAAACTGACCGTCCGCAATGCCCTCAAACTACTTATAGATGAAGAAGCTGCCAAACGCGTTAATGAAGAGGAAATTCGCAATAACGCCATCCAAAACGCAGAGCAAAACGGCATTGTCTTCTTAGATGAAATTGATAAGATTGCTGCCCGTCAAGAAAGCCAAGGTGCTGATGTATCCCGTCAAGGCGTACAGCGCGACCTACTCCCTCTAGTTGAAGGTACAACAGTCAATACTAAGTACGGCATCATTAAGACCGACCATATTCTTTTTGTGGCTTCTGGCGCATTCCACCTATCTCGTCCTTCGGATCTGATTCCTGAACTACAGGGTCGCTTCCCTATTCGTGTAGAATTGGACTCGCTCAGTACTGATGACTTTGTACAAATCCTCTCAGAAACTGACGCGTCTCTAACCAAACAGTACAAAGCTTTAATGGCCACTGAGGGCGTTGATTTACACTTTACTGAAGACGGTATCAGACGCCTAGCTGAGACCGCTTTTGATGTCAATGAGAGAACCGAAAACATCGGTGCTCGTCGCCTGCACACCGTAATGGAAAAGCTACTTGAGGACTTATCCTTTAACGCAACCTCAGCACAAGCTGGCACAGTCGTTACCATTGATCCCGACTATGTCAACGAAAAACTAAATCTAACGGCAACCGACCTAGACTTAGCTCGCTACATTCTCTAAAACTCATGAAAAAACGCCATTATTTCACATTGAATGATGGCGTTTTTTGATCATAGTACTCACAGACAGAGTTACTTCTTAAGCTCAATCACTTCATAGGTGTCATTTTCATAGCGCACGGTAAAACGGACCTGATCACCTGGCTCAATACCCTGTAAAAGCTCTCCCTTAGCTTCATACACTAAAGTCATAGCCGGTAAGTTTAAATCACTGATCACACCATGCTTAATCGTAATCGTACCCTTAACAATATCAACTCGACGCACCTCACCACGAGCTGAAGCCTCATCCTGAGCTGAACTAACAGTCGCAAGACCCAGCATACTTAAAGCCATCATCATGATTACTAAAAACTTTCTCATCACAAACACTCCTTTTATAGATAATTGTATTTTAACTGTATGAAGGCTTAGCTATAATAGCTTAGCACTCTAATTACACCCTTTAACAAATTTAATTAATCAATATGACAAATCGACTTAGCTCTATTGTGACTAAGACCGGAGATACCGGCACGACTGGACTGGCTGACGGCCAGCGTATACTAAAAAGCCATCCTCGCGTTTGTGCTATTGGTGAAATTGATGAACTAAATAGTCACATTGGCTTATTAAGCTGCCAGTTACAAGGTATTAGCAAGCAAGAAATCAATACACACCTTAATTTACTATCAACAATCCAACACGCACTTTTTGATCTAGGTAGTGAACTAGCCGTACCGGGATATAACGCGTTAAGCGAAGGCATCCTCATCGACATAGAGCAAAGCATTGAGACTATGCTAGAACAACTACCTCCGCTACGCGAATTTATTCTCCCAGGAGGCTGCCTGCACGCCTCACAAGCCCACATTTGTCGTAGCATCAGCCGTCGCAGCGAAAGAGCGCTAGTTGCACTTAATGAGGCAGAACCTATTAGCGACTTGTCGATGCAGCTTGTTAATAGACTATCAGACTACTTTTTTGTCTTAGCTCGTGAACTAAACCGTTTAGCAAATCGCACGGATGTTTTCTGGCAAAAAAGCACCAAATAACCCTAAAATAGCGACTAGGTTAAACGATTACCTCTAACAGAGTAAAGCATGATTTATCAACATCCACAATTTGACCCAATTGCCATTTCCCTAGGCCCTTTGCAAATACATTGGTATGGACTAATGTATTTATTAGCCTTCGCAATTGCTTGGCTATTAGGTCGCTACCGTATTAAACAAGGCTATCTTGACATTAGTCTCAAGCGCTTTGAAGATTTATTGTTCTACGGTATTGTTGGTGTCGTGTTGGGGGGGCGTTTAGGCTATGTACTATTTTACCAATTTGGCTACTACCTAAGGCACCCATTAGAGATTTTTGCCGTGTGGGACGGTGGCATGGCCTTTCACGGAGGCTTAGTCGGCGTACTACTAGCCATGCTCTTCTTTGCTCGCAAAGAAGGTAAGACTTTCTTACAGGTCGGTGATTTTGTAGCACCACTTATCCCCCTCGGATTAGCGGTTGGTCGTTGGGGTAACTTTATGAATGGTGAGCTCTGGGGTAGACCAACCAATGGCGACTGGGGCATGATTTTTCCGATGGCTAGTCACCTGCCTCGTCACCCATCGCAGCTTTATCAAATGGCCTTAGAAGGTATTTTACTATTTGTCGTACTATGGTTTTACTCAAGAAAACCACGCCCAACAGGCTGTGTGAGCGCGGTTTTCTTGATGGGCTACGGCATTTGTCGATTTATTGCCGAGTTCGGACGTGAACCAGATGCCCATCTAGGTTTAGTGGCAATGAATCTAAGTATGGGGCAATTACTCTCACTACCCATGATTATCCTAGGCATCGTCATTTTTGTCATTAGTATAAAGCGATCTCACCCGTCAAACTAATCGTTACTTGCTCCTTGCCTGCCTCTAACTCAGGCCCTGAGAAGTTAACCGCCTGCGCCATCTCTGCGCGGGCGACACTAAAACGCGGCGCCGGTGACATGCTATTGGTAGAGTCGCGTAGTTGCACATACTTG
Source organism: uncultured Oligella sp. (assembly GCA_947632105.1). Taxonomy (GTDB): domain Bacteria; phylum Pseudomonadota; class Gammaproteobacteria; order Burkholderiales; family Burkholderiaceae_B; genus Oligella. The sequence continues at coordinate 120,165 of CANROD010000001.1, forward strand.
ATATCGTAATTATCAAAACCAAACTCTCTGGCTACAGCTCTCGCCTTATCTTGAAACGACTGAATAGCCTCAGCACGAATCTCATTCTCAACCTCACGACGTACCTCTGTTGTTAGATCAAAGGCGATATTAGATAAATTCATCTGCTCACTCACCGTCTCAATAAAGCGAGTCGCCTCCACCATATCTGTTGAACTAATAATCACCTCACCGCGCGCGACGTAAGTCGTTTTAGACGTTCTTTTACCATCCTCATCGTACTCTTGCTGTGGCCAAAGATTATAACTACCTGTTTTTAGCTCAAACTTATCATTGTTCTTACCACTCTCCATCACGGCATTAATCGCTTTATTAACCTCATCAGCGATTAGCCTAGCTTCCTCACCTCGGGCTTCTCTTGACAAGGTTAGAATGACACGATTCTGCTGCACCTCTCGATAAGCATCTGCCGATAAATTAATCACTGGACGACTATCAGCGCTGCTATTAGTGGTCAACCTCTCACTTTGTTGAGCAAAACTCAGTTGAGTCACAAAAAGAGCGGGCAATAAAAAAGCTAAATGACGGACTTTCATACTTATCTCCAATATGTTATGAAATTATTTTAAAACAATTTGACCCGATACAGATACTTTCACCAATTGCTTACCACCTTCTAAAGGCGGTGCAGCACTTGCTGATGCTGCCGTAGCAAGTGGCGTAGCAGTTGCACGCATTGGGCGAACAACCGAACCAGACTCTGAATCCTTAACCTCAATACTTCTCACCTCAAATCCCTCGTAGCCCAGACCCTGAGCAATCGCATCCGCCTTGCTTCGAAAAGAAACTATCGCCTCCTGAAGAATGTCTTTCTCTACCTGTCGGCGTAAATCAGTCGACAGGTCAAAACTTATACTCCCTACCAACATGTCCTCATGCGCTGCGTCAACGAAGGCCAAAAGCTCCTCAAAATTTCGCGAACGTGCAATCACTTGACCCGTCGCAGTATACGTGATCTGTTCTATTTCTTTTGTATCTTTTTTATAATGAACATGTCTGCGAATGGAGTAATTTCCAGTTTCTAACTCAAGCTCTGTATTATCTTTGCCAAGTTCAACTACATTACGCATCGCAAGATTAATATCACGCAACAACATCCGCTGATCTTCACCATCCAACTGCTTGGTCAAAGTAACATTAGCCCTATCCTCACGCACCTCACGATAAGCTTCAGCACCTACGCGCACATATGGATCAGGATCTGGCTTAAAAATACGCTGAGACTCAACATTGGTTTGAGCAAAGGCCATTGTCCCGCTTAACAACACGGGTAATAAAACGGCAATTCGTAATAACTTCATAACTCCTCCTTTTTGAATCGTTCTTTTCTTAGAGTGAGTTAATAAGCAATTAGTTCGATGATAGCTCTTATGGTTTGCGAGCAATTAGCTGAATCACTGATGACATACCAGAGTGACCCTGACCCTCATGAATCTCACGCTCCACCTTAGCCAAGTGAACGATATCGAAATCAGCAAAGTCCTGCTTCAGTTCCTCTACCGTATAGAGCAAATTGATATCCTTAGGACCGTCGGTACCAAACGCTAACTGCTCAGTACTGTAACACTCACTAATAAACACACCGCCCGACTGCAAGCCCTTTATAACCTGCTGATGTAAATACGCACGATTTACTTTAGGCATATGGCAAAAAATATTAATAGCCGCGCCCCATGCCCCCTCTGCTAATTCATAAGCACCTAAATCAGCATGCTCTGTCTGCACCTCTACACCACGCTTAACCGCTAGTTCACTGGTCTTTTTTAAACCAGATAAGGCTATATCCACAGCAGTCACACAAAGACCCTGCTCAGCTAAATACACTGAGTTGCGGCCCTCGCCCTCACCTAATGAAATCACTGAACTACTCACAGGAATATACGCACTGGCAGTCATTAAAAAATCATTAGCCTCCAACCCGTAATAATATTCACTACCACTAAAACGTTGATGCCAGGTATTGTCTTGTAAATTACTCATCGTGAAAGTACCGGAACTAGATTGAGGGGAATAGCATGCAATGTATAAAGCAGATATAAGAAAGCTCCAATATCTAATTAATAGGTATTGGAGCTTTTAGTACATCTAAGGAGAATATATGAATACCCACAGTACCGTCTAGGTCGGCATCTCGAACCCAAAAAGTTCAAGTTGGCGGTCGGTTCATAAAGGTACGCTGGGTTCCTCTGACATAGAGAGGATCACTCCTGTACCCAAACCAACTGCCTTAGCCATAAGCATCGGTAAGAGATGAAAGACCAAGGTCACGAGTACCGCAGGAAAGCTTTTAAAGCAATGCCGCTTTGTTTAATCAATTATAGCACTTTATGAGCGGGATTCAAAGACAAAAACTTTGATTAAAACAGCATTACTCAATAAATCAATAGACTACTTTAGCCGGTTAATCCCATCGTCCAACAAGGTATTAATGTGGTCAATTTTATTTTTATAATCACCATAAGATACACCCTGGAACGGCCCCTCTGCAGACTCAGAGGAAAGCAGTTGGGATGATAACTGAATGCACGCCATCAAGGCTACACGCTCATTATTCATATTACCAGCAGACTCTTTAATCAAAGTCATTAAGTCATTAGCTTGCTTAACCGCCGCTAAAAGTTTTTCCTTTCCGCTAGGCTCACAAGCTAGGGTCAACTCTTTATCTAAAATTGTAACTTCTAAATGCTCCATTAGACCTCTCCCTGTGTAACACCACCGGGTATATTAGCTAAGACATGAGCCACACGCTCTTTAGCCTTGCCAACACCGGACTTTAATTGCTCTACCTGAGCTTTTAACTGCTGCAACTCCGTACGTGCAGAACCCAATTCTGAACGACTAGACTCAAGCTGCTGTTTTAACTGCTGATTTTCAGTTATTACTAACTGCCGCTCACTCAGCGCAGACTGTTCTGTCTTGGCGAATTGAGTGGTTAAGGTCTGATGCTCTTCGGTCTTTGCCGTCAGCTGGCGTTGAGTGTCTGATAACTGTTCACGAAGTGAGTCAATCTGCTGATTGAGCTCTTCACGATCAGTTACTAAACGCTCACTAAGCTGAACTAGCAACTCAACACGAGCAGTCAATTGGTCAAGGTCTTGTAACATAATTGATGTCTTAAAAATTAAATAAGCAATGTGCTTACCAGTTTAACTTAAGCGCGCAGCAGTTCAAAGTAGCATTAACAAGACTTGCAAAAATCTTACAAGTCAACACCATAAAACTATTGATTAACAATCTACTTTAATAAAAGAATAAGCTCAAAAGCTGTAAATACTACACGACTCTTGAGCTTCATTGAGTAAATTTAGTATCAATCGAATTGACTGTAGTGTGTTTCTGATTGCTACAGCAAAGTATTAGATACTTTCTTGCGCTGGCGCTGGTTGATTAGTTGAATCATCTTTTACTGGCGACTCTTCCGTTGACTCTATTGTTTCCTCTACAGCATCTTCGCTTTCTGTTGAGGTTTCAACTTCCTCTGCAGCCGCTGCGGTATCACCACCATCCTCACCGACGGAAATATCACCACCAGAAGCGTTAACCATAAACACAACAGCACCTTTTACTTCTTCATCGGATAAACTAGCATCCCCACCCTTAGCAGGCATTGCGTTAAAACCTTCTAAAGAGTGCTGAAATAGAACGTCAGAACCTTGGGCAATACGAGGCGCCCATGACTCAACACTACCCTTGATTGGAGCGTCTGTTACACCCGTATCGTGACAGGTCATACAGAGACGGTTATACACCTGCTCACCAGTTAAAGCTACTGCGTCTTGCGACTCAGGCAAAGGCGCACCGGTGTTATACAAAGCGACTGGAGCAATACGAGACAATACCATCTCTGTTGACATGGACCTATTATCCGTACCGCCACTACCTAAATGCATTTTAATTAAAAAGATAAGTACAACAATCGGTACAATTACCACAGCAGCACCGACTTTTAGCATTTGTCCAGGTGTTTTAGACCCTTGTTGATTGGTGGAACTCATATGCGTTTTCCCTTAGATATTGTAAAAAAATAAAACAGGAACTAGAAGTAAGCAGCTTTACCCCTTTAAAACTGACCTACCCCTCTTTTCTCATCGGTACATTATAACTATATCCCTACGAATTTTAGTTCTTTCTTTGAGAGAAACTTCAAGATACAAGTACTTATCAGAAAATAAAGCTTCTAATACAAAATTCACTTTAATTCACTAAGCTTGATGGCAAAATAGGCTAAAATACCTACTTACTTATCCTTCGTCACCGTAGTTCAATGGATAGAATTAGAGTTTCCGAAGCTCTCGATACAGGTTCGATTCCTGTCGGTGACGCCAGTCCGCTGTTTAATATGATTTGATTTCTTTAAAACTATTCTAAAAAAACCTTGAAAATCAAATTGCTACAAAAATATTTAACTTAAACTAATTAATTTTAATTCAACTTAGCTCTGTTTACGATTGTCTAAGGCATCCTTATTCGTACAACCTTTGATGACACACTGGTTTCACGATGTCCCACTAATAAAATAACTAAAATGTTTGGTAATAATTTCATTAAACAGACTTATCGCTCTTTTTGTTTTAAAGAAAAAACTTATAAACTAATATTCCTTGATTGACAAATCAGTAGCAAAAGTTTAATCAATAGAACTATATACACTCACAAAAGCATATTTATTCTAGAGCTATGAAGATATGAGTGATCTATGAGAGGACTTGAGGGTCTTTAAATAAAACCGTTGATACTTCAATAAAGACATACACCATAAAAACTATGGCTTGACGAGTTGGCTGCCTTGCGACAACATCAAGCACAACCAACCCAACTTCGTAATATAAACACTTAACTACAGCGCTATAACAAGATACTACTCAGTTTTTCTCAAAGAATAATTTAAATTTTCTGACAGCTTTTCGCCAGTTTCTGAGTCACGCACCTCAACGAAATTCTCGCCTACAAAAAACACACGATTATCTGCATTTTTATCTAGTCGTATCAGAGAGGGGTATTGTTCGTCAAAAGAAAATTGACCACTAATTTTACTCGGATGTAGTTTTTGATTATTTTTGAGGTAATACTGTTCAAGCGTATATTCGCCATCATCAGTCAACGTTAACTGAGTCTGAATCCCTTCACAATCAGCACAAGGTAATAACCCCTGATATACACCAGCCCAATCTAGTGAGAGTTGCGCATTATGATGCTCCATGTGGGCTTGCCCTACCTGCTGATTAACCACAGTTCCATTAGTAGAACAAGCGGCTAATAGCAAAGAAAGACTCAAAACAGATAATATTTTTTTCATATTAAATACCGATAGTTGATTGTAAATGACATAACCATAATAACAACTAGAGGCCATCAATGGCAATCTATCTTAAGCTGTAGGGTTCTTAGCAGAATGGCAACCACACCTTTAAAAAAACACCCGCAGTTTTTGTAGGTAGTTTTTTTAAAAGGTATTTTCAATTTTCCACTCGAGGCCTAGACCAATGAGGATAAGAATGAGTAAGACAGCCGCATGTCTACCAGATTTTAATTATTTGTACTGATAAATAGTGCTCATCTGACTAATTTAAAAGACTAACTTTAGCGTAATCCAGTATTTGGGTCGCGTTCGTGCAACCAACCTTTTGACGTTAGAATAAGTGTTGCATTAGCTTCATTTTGATTTAGCTCATGCTCTAAACCGCTAAAAGCTGTTTTAAAAGATTCATTGTTAACCCAGTTCGGAATGTCAGTAATTTCAAACGTATGGTGAACCCTTGCCATAGTTATCCCCATAGCTTCTGATGGTACGGTGTAATTAGTTACTTTTAGTTTACTAAGCTTTCCGAAACAAATGTCATGACTTGTTCCAGTAAATGAGTTGGAAGTTTCGACAAGATAATTGTCAGCTTCTGTAGTTGGACTATAGATGAAGCCCTCAACTTCTTTCTCTCTTTTTCCATCGACAGCAAACATGAGCCTAATCGTTACAGGACCTGTTGTTTTTTCAAAAAGGCCAGCGTCAACTAAAGCATCAAGTCGTTTTTCTTCTGTTTGAGACTTGATTGGCATCTCTTGACTATTCGGAAGGTCGATGCAAATTGGCTTCTCTTGGCCGTAATAAGATGAAAGAGCTTTTTCAAAGTTGCTTTCGCTAGCTTTATTTGGATCGCTACAAGCCGTTAAAATAAATGCTGAAGAAAGTAAAGTAGTTACATATAAAAATTGCTTCATAATTGAACCTTAGCTTTAAAAAAGGCCAATGGTAGCATAGATTTAATAAACCACTTAAATGGAATGATGAGCTATCTAAATTAAAGTTAGATAGCTCATCATTCCGATGTCCATTAAAACACTACTTAGAGCGCTCCAAAGCAGCTTAAGAGTGTATTACATACAATATTAAATACTAAGTAAGGTTCATATCCTCACTTATCAGGTTTAACCCATAGACCTAGTAAAGCTAGAGAGTCAACTTAGCGCATTAAAATGGCCACCTCGTTTTCATACGTTCACCCTCAATAAAATTAGCACATACTGACCGAAACCAATATCTCACCAGCCCAATAGGCTGTACACTACCACTAAAAACAATACCCAAAAAACTATTTTAATAAAAGCTGCAAGCAAAAGAGGCATTATCAAATCAGTCAAAGACTAATGAACGAGTTTTAAATGTTGTACGCTACATAAGACAATATTAAACAAAACTTCTCATTCATAGAATAGTAAGTTAGTTACACAGCTTGGTTTTTACTGACGATATTTTCTTATCCCTGCCAAGAGTAAGTCCTATCTTGTTACTATTATTGCAAACAACTATCATATTTATTATTATTTATAAAGTAGAGTGCACATCTATAGGATGTGCATTTTAACCATAACCAGTTACAGGAGATATCATGACTTACACCCTACCTACTCTACCATATACTTACGATGCTCTCGAGCCGCACTTGGATGCTAAAACGATGGAAATTCACCATACTAAGCACCATCAAACCTATATCACTAACGCAAATAACGCACTACAGGAAGCTGGTTTAGACTTTCCGTCAGTTGAGGAGTTAGTTTCTAACCTTGACGCGGTCCCTGAAAATATCCGCCAATTCATTCAAAACAACGCTGGTGGTCATGCTAACCACAGCCTATTTTGGCTTGTTATGTCCCCAGAAGGCGGCGGCGCTCCTACTGGCAAAGTAGCTGAAGCAATCGACGCTGATTTAGGTGGTTTCGATGCCTTCAAAGAAGCTTTTACTAAAGCTGCCCTCTCTCGCTTTGGTAGTGGCTGGGCTTGGTTAAGTGTTACTCCTGAAAAAAAGCTTGTTGTCGAAAGCACAGGCAACCAAGACAGCCCACTTATGCACGGCAACACGCCTATTTTAGGTCTTGACGTTTGGGAGCACGCCTACTACTTGAAGTTCCAAAACCGTCGCCCTGACTATATCGGCGCCTTCTTTAACGTAATTAACTGGGCTGAAGTTGCTCGCCGTTACAATGAGGCCATTGCCTAATAGCCTTAATTTAATAAGAACTTAAGGCCTTTACAAAACAAAGAGGTTAGAAAGTCTAAATCTACTTGCTAACCTCTTAATCTTATTTACTGAGCCAAATAACTACTCACACAACAACTAACCAAGCGCTGTATCAAGCATCATCATTAGAACAAAGCCTATCATCAACCCTCCAGTAGCCCAACGCTCATGCCCCTTACGATGCGACTCAGGAATAATTTCATGACTAACAACAAAAATCATGGCTCCTGCTGCAAAGCCTAAACCCCAAGGTAATAAATTAGCTGAACCAACAACAGCAATAGCACCTATAACAGCAGCAATTGGCTCCATTAAACCACTAAAAATGCCAATCATAACGGCAAACCAACGGTTATAGCCAGCAGCTAGTAAAGCCACTGCAACCACTAAGCCCTCTGGAATATCCTGAATAGCAATACCTACAGCTAAGGCATTGCCGGAAACCTCTCCTGGTACACCATAAGCTACACCAATAGACAACCCCTCAGGAATATTGTGCAAAATAATTGCAAACACAAACAGCCAAGTACGACGTAACCGACCGGCATCATCTGGCCCGTCACGCCCCTTAATAAAATGCTCATGAGGCAACAAGTGATCCAACAGCATAAGTGCACCAGCGCCAATCAACATAGAGGCAGCAATAATCCCGCTCGCTGCCCATGGACCACCTCCCATTATTCCCATTGAGCTGACTACATTAAGCCCCGGAATAATCAAAGAGAAAGCACAAGCAGCCAGCATAACACCAGCGCCAAAGCCATAAAGCGTATCTTGTGTGCGTTGAGATAAAGCATGTGAAAACAATACTGGCGTAGTACCAATGGCTGTCGCTAACGCTGCAATCAAACCACCAATAAGCGCACGTAGAACCAACGGGTGGTCATTAATATAATGCCATAATTTCTGAGAAATCAGAAAGATCACTACGGCATAAAGCAGTAAGCCTATCCACAACTTTATACTATGTCTAGAGCCGATTGGACGCTTTATCCTCGATAGTGGCGACGAATTGCTATGATTCTTCTCATTCATTAATTAAATATTTTCCCATATCAACAAACTATGTACTTGTAAGTAAAAGCTTAAAGTCATTTTAACAAAAATTTAAAATAAGAATGTTTATTATCAAACAATCCAATAGCCTAAATTACACTGATGAGTAAGTGCACACACAAAAACAGTACTTATTAACCTTCTGATAATAAGCGCTCAACCCACGGCAAACAACTACAAATTAATTAACAGGCACCTACTCAAGTGTATGTGGACTCTTTTGCGTAGTCAGTACGATATCATGTGCCGCTGATTGATTCATTTCTTCGACCACCGTATGGTAAATATGATATAGCTAAAAGCTCATGCTCACTCATTTTCTGAGAAATATACTCAGATATTGCTCCAATCAACGTCACTCTCAATAATTTACCTATCTTTTTGTCCGCTTAAATACATAACATTCCTAGCGCTGAATGCAGAATACAACTTTTACCATCATCTTTTGATTGGAATACACCAGTCAAAACATCATCTTCATTGATGTCACTTAAACTAACTCCCATACCGATGATATCCGACTGTGTAAAGGCCATAAATAAGGCTCTACACTTAAATGTCTGCGCCGCCAATACCAACTTCCTACTTATTAAAAAAGCAATTTTGCTCATCAAAGCTTTGTTCAACTAGCTCGATCACCTGCTGAGGCTCACTTACCTCTTGACCATGAAAGATAATTGAACGACCACCCGCCTTAAGAAAAGGATTAACACTTCTTGCACGATCATCTAAGAGCAGCGCATTTTTATGAGCATAACGTGCTTTATGCTCACTTTTATTAACAAAATTAGCAACGACATCAATTTCCACATGCTGAGCTAACCAAGCTTCTTTCTGTTTAATCACGACGTCAGGAGATATTTTCCCCACTGAACTAAGAATTTCAACTTGATAGCCTAGTTTTTTTAGCTCTACTAAAGCCTCTATTACGTTAGTAAAAGGACGAAGCTGCCGATAGAAATAACCATTACCATCTATTTCTACCCGATAGTCCTTTTGTTCCTCTCTTGTGAGCGCATTATATTCACTATAGGATACGTGAGGAAACAGTTTTTCAAAACCATGGACCCAATCGGCCAACACACCATCCATATCAAAATAAATTGTCTTAACCATTTGCTAGTCCTTTGATAGAAATACAATTTCTGAATCTAGATCCTAGCCCAAAGCACATGCACTCTCAAAAACACTCCAACTGATTAGATAAATAGTTCACTCAGCTCGCTATCCTATTTATTAAGCTTTATTCACCACGTTGCTTAATTTTAACTGCCGCACCGTCACTAAACCTAGTAAAGCAAAGACCATCGTTCCTACCCATGACCGTTGCCACCCTCCTAATAGATTGACCACCCAAGCGACTACTGGATGACCTAAAAACTGGCCTAATGAGGAGCATTGCTGCATCCAACCTACGATTTGGGAAAGTTGTATTAACTATGGACTAGACGCAGGTTACAAGTAAAAATCTATTTAAAGCGTGGCAATATCCATGACAAAGCGATATTTAACATCGCCCTTCATCATCCGCTCATACGCCTCATTGACCTCATCAGCTTTGATTACCTCAATATCGGCAACAATGCCATGCTCAGCGCAGAAATCTAACATTTCCTGAGTTTCTTTAATCCCACCGATTAGGGAGCCCGCTAAACTACGACGCTTAGCGATTAAGTTCATGACCGAAGGTGAAGGATGTGACGTTGCCGGTGCGCCTACCAACGTCATGGTGCCGTCACGCTTAAGCAGAGAGATATAAGCATCTAAATCATGTGGCGCAGCCACCGTATTTAAGATGAAATCAAGACTATTGGCATAGGCCATCATTTCATCTTCATTGCGTGACACCACGACTTCATCAGCGCCTAATGCTTTAGCTGCCTTGCGCTTAGATTCCGACGTAGTAAAAGCTACAACCTGTGCCCCTAGCGCATGTGCAAGTTTAATCGCCATATGCCCAAGACCACCAATACCGACAACGCCAACCTTCTGCTTCGGACCCACACCCCAGTGTCTTAACGGTGACCAAGTAGTAATACCAGCGCACAGCAATGGTGCCACTGCAGCTAACTGCTCCTCAGGATGTCGAATCTGAAGTACAAAGCGCTCGTGCACCACAATCTGTTGAGAGTAACCTCCAAAAGTATGGCCCGGCGCATCCTCTGTAATGCCATTGTAAGTACCAACCATATCATCACAGTAATTCTCTAAACCCAAATCACATTCTTCACAGTGCTGACAACTATCAACCATACAACCTACACCGACCAAATCACCTATTGCATGACTGGAAACCTCAGCACCAATCGCCGTCACACGACCGACGATCTCATGCCCCGGCACGCAGGGGAATATTGTACTTTCCCACTCAGCTCGTACCTGATGGATATCAGAGTGACAAAGACCACAGTAAGCAATAGCAATCTGCACATCATGGGGTCCCGGCTCGCGCCGGGAGATATTTATGGACTCAAGGGGAAGGTCGCCCGCATGAGCACCGTAAGCTTTAATTGTCATGTTAATTCCTTTTTTTGATGATCAAACATATGAGAATGGGGCAGTGTAGTAACTCGTCTGAATCATATAAGAATATAGATAAAGAGTTAGCCTACCCCTAATTTTCTGCACACTATACAATATTTTCACTTGCGGCTTTAGCCATTTTATCCACTTCTAACTCCTCAATCATCATCTCACGAATCTTGAACTTTTGAATCTTACCACTAGCAGTCATCGGGAACTCTGTCGCAAAGCGAATATAACGTGGAATTTTTTGACGCGAAATCTGACCGGCACAATACTCGCGCACCTCATCTTCAGATAAAGCAGCACCATCTTTGAGCATAATCCACGCACACAACTCCTCACCATAAACATCATCCGGCACACCAACTACCTGCACATCTAAAATTGCTGGATGCTTATATAAGAAATCCTCAATTTCTCGTGGAAAAAGGTTCTCACCACCACGAATCACTAAATCTTTGATACGACCAACAATATTGCAATAGCCATCTTCATCCATCACAGCTAGATCACCTGTGTGCATCCAACCCGCCCTATCAATGACCTCAGCGGTTTTTTCAGGCTCACCCCAATAACCAAGCATCACCGAATAGCCGCGAGTACAAAGCTCACCGGACTTACCGCGCGGTACGATACGTCCAAAGTCATCAATAACCTTCACTTCTAAATGCGGATGTATTCGACCCACTGTACTGACACGCTTTTCTAATGGGTCATCAACGTCAGACTGCATACTAACTGGCGAAGTTTCTGTCATGCCATAGCAAATAGTCACTTCAACCATATTCATCTCATCAACGACACGTCGCATCACCTCCATTGGACACACTGAACCAGCCATCACTCCCGTGCGTAAGCTACTTAAATCAAAAGTTCTAAACTCCGGGTGCTCCAACATAGCAATAAACATGGTCGGTACACCATAGGCGGCAGTACACTTTTCCTCCTCAATGACCTTAAGGTTGTCAGTCGGATTAAATACCGGACCATGATAGATCATGGCTGAACCGTGCGTTACGCAAGCGAGATTACCAATCACCATACCAAAGCAATGGAATAACGGCACTGCAATAGATACTCGGTCTTTGACACTTAACTTAATCTTCTCACCGATAAAGTAGCCATTATTTAAAATATTATTGTGTGTGAGTGTTGTACCCTTAGGTGCGCCGGTGGTACCCGACGTAAATTGAATATTAATCGCTTCATCAAACTGCAACTCCTCACCTAAGGCCTGCAAATCTGCTAATTCCTCAGCCGTAGGTTCGACTAATAAAGCGCTGTAATTAAGCATCCCCTCACTGGCTGATTCCTCCAACTTAATCACGTAGCGTAAGCTCGACACAGCCGCTGAACGAAGTCCACCGATAGGTGCTGTTTTAAGCTCAGGCACCACATCGTAGATCATTTCCTCATAATCACTGTCTTTGAAATTTGAAATAGTTACTAAACCAGCACACCCAACTTTGTTTAGTGAGTACTCAAGCTCTGTGCGTCGATATGATGGATTCAGAGTCACTAATACGATACCTGCTTTAGCGGTAGCATACTGAATCACTGTCCACTCGGCGCAATTAGTCGCCCATAAACCCAATCGGTCACCCTTGCGGAAACCCAAGCGACGTAAACTACACGCAACACGATCGACTTGCTCGCGCAATTCGCGGTAGGTGTAACGAATATTTTGCTTACGCGAAACTAAGGCCAACTCATCTGCATACTGCTCAGTGGCTTGGTCGAAAGCCTGCCCAATTGTTTTGCCCAATAGTGGTTTGTCAGACGCACCATGTACATAGCTTAACGAACTCATTTGTCTCCCTCGAATTTAATTTTCTATCCGTTTCGATTATGATGTGAACAATATATTGAATATTGATACGTCTTTATAATAATCGATATTTTCTGTATCGACACTTTCATTAAAATAATAATTGATTTTATTTACGTTTACGTTAAGGATAACAAATGGCTAATATTACGATTTACCATAACCCACGCTGCGGCACCTCCCGCAACACCCTTGAGTTAATTAAAAACACTGGCCTTGAAGTTGATGTGATTGAGTATCTCAAGACCCCGCCGACTAGAGACACGCTCAAGCAACTAGTCAACGACTCTGGCCTAAGTACACGCGAATTTATGCGTAAAAAAGAATCTATTTATCAGGAAAACAACCTAGACGATGCTAAGTGGTCAGATGACGAACTACTGGACTGGATGGTTAAAGAGCCTATTTTGATGGAGCGGCCTGTGGTAGTGACGCCTAATGGGACACGCCAATGTCGCCCTAAAGAAGTGCTATTTGAGATCTTACCTGAAGCGAAGATAGAGTAACCCATCTAAGTGAAGCAATTTACACCTCACGGGGGTACTTAGTTACTCTGAACCCTCGACTACGGCTTAAATAAGAATGTATTTAAACTACAATCTTGCTACATCATAAATAAACAAAAACCAAAAACCAATGACCCGAATTAACTGCGTACCCGTTGAAGAACTGAGCGGTCCTCACCTCGTTGCTGAATACCGTGAGTTACCCAGAGTATTTGCTTTGGCGGAAAAAGCCGCACAACGCAAACACTTCGAGCAACCGCCCGCTTACACCTTAGGTAAAGGTCATGTGCTGTTTTTCTATACGCGTTTGGCTTACTTGAGTCAACGCCATAATGATCTGATTGCCGAGATGAAAAGGCGCAACTACAAGCCCTCCTTTAGTGGCATTCGCCGTGAGGACTTTCCAAATATTCCTGATGGTTTTTGGGGCGAGTGGGAGCCTACCGAAGAAGCGTTGGCTATCAACCGTCAACGCATTAAAGAGCGCAGTGCTTAGAAAACAGCACTACCCAGCGGTTCCGGTTGCCACTTCTCAAACATGCCAAGATGCAATTCCGCACAATTATAGGCATCCTGAAAAAAGCTTCGCCGCTTTTCTTCTGTCAACCCAGTCTGCATTATCAAGGTTTCACGCAATGGATGAGCACTATTGATTAGATACTCATTACGCTTGTGCAAGCGTCCTAGCAACTCCACCGTTGGCAGATGTTCAAACTTACCACCCACACCACGGTTACAGCTAGGGCAGGCTAACACTAAATTAGCCACACCATTGATGGGCTTTTGACCATCACAATGGCGTAGCAAATGCGGGAAAAAGTGGTCGACATCAGCTGAGTTTTCTTGTAATTGCTCAATCGTAATTGGTGCATAACAATAAAAGCAACGGCTTTTCTGATAACCGTTTAAGGCAGGCTTTACGGGAGTGACGTTAACCCGTCGTATCCTGTTGTCAGCAACAAATCCGCCCTCACCATCGTGCTCAATTTGCACTAACTGCTTTGGTAAATTCATATCCCAAGCAGTTTCAACTAAACGCCATCTGGCCTCAGTTTCATCATTTAAATCATCAGGGTTGACAGCTTCAAAGAGCTCATACAGTTCATCCCTAAGAATAATGCCTTGATGCGTTTTACGAGCATCCTCAAAAAAACGCTTAGGTACCTCTTGCCCATGCACAGTATGAAAGGCGCCAATTACGTCTTTAAAACCGTAGTAGACCGTCTTATCAATCAACTCCTCATGAGACGCCTCACCGTCATTAAAATTACGACAAGCATCTAAATACTTACTGGAAGCAGAAGTACCTTGCTTATCAACCTTCGTTAAATGCTCACAAACATGCCGACTAAAAGGCTCAGCTAATTGGTCAAGAGTGATTAGCGTGTTGTCAGCATCTCTTAACTCATAAAGAGATTTAGCAAGGGCAAACTTATAGGAAGCGACATTGCGTCCAAATAAAATAATCGAGCGCCAATAGTTTTCTAGAGAGGGCTCGATCTCGTAAAAAACGGTCATAGCCCCCTCTAATTAGTCTTTTTTATTAAAAGATTTAACCACTGCTCAATACGATCTGGTCGTTGGTCTAGCATGACCCACTGCTGCAACAACTCAATCGAATCTAGCTGTCCTAGCAGTGCCTCAGCTTGCAGTTCATTTAAGTCGGTAAAATAGCGACCATCTTTTTCACGGTCGCTATCACCATACTTAAACGACATATACAACACACCTCCTGACTTAAGCGCATTGACTAATTTCTGTAACACCTCAACTAATCGCTCTCTCTCACAGTGAAGCAATGAGGCACAGGCCCAGATTCCATCATAGGCCTCGCGCTCCGCAATGTCATAAAAACTTTGATGCTTAACTGCTATTCCCGTCAACGCAGTAGCTTTCTTAACCAACTCCTCAGAGTAGTCTATCGCCACAACCTCATAACCTTTATTTTTAAAAGCTAAGCTATCGCGACCAGAACCACAACCGACATCCAATATGCGCGCATCAGCAGATAAAATCGCGAGGAACGGCTGATAAAGACTCTCCATATTGACTTGAAAAGTCGAATCAACAAAGTGCTCGGCATGGGTGTTGTAGTAAGTGATTGAGTTCATATTGTGCGCCTAAAAATTAAGTACTTAACCTTAGAATCTCATCATAGCACTTCAACACATTAAGCTCGGACTAACTCAGTAATGAGTTCAGGATGGTATTTTCAGCTATTCTAGAGAACAGCTTAGTCACACATAAAAAGCGATATAAGCTACTAAGTTCATCACCCAAAAAATCAGGCATAATGAGCATAACTATGCTGGAGTATCTATGGCTTTAAATATCATTTGGATGTTCTTCTTTTTTATCACCTTCGGGGTTGCACTGGTTAAGCTACTTAACGGCGACACGGATGTGTTCCAGGATATTGTTAATGCGCTTTTTGATAGTTCACAAACCGCAGCTACCATTTCCATTGGCTTGATCGGGATTATGGCCTTTGCCCTCGGCATCATGAAAATCGGTGAAAGAGCGGGCGTCATTGATTTTTTATCACGCTTGGTTAATCCATTTTTTCAGCACCTATTTCCTGGCATCCCTAAAAACCATCCAGCGATGGGCTCTATCTTAATGAACTTCTCAGCTAATGCCCTCGGTCTGGATAATGCCGCGACCCCGCTAGGTCTCAAAGCGATGAAGGAGCTGCAAACGCTCAATGACAAACCGGATACGGCGACTAATGCGCAAATTATGTTCATTACGCTCAATGCCTCAAGTCTGACTTTACTACCTATTTCTATTCTCGCATTACGTCAACAGGCTGGTGCTGTCTATCCTGCTGATGTCTTTTTACCGATTTTAATAGCGACATTTTTCTCTACTCTAACAGCGCTATTAATCGTTTCTTTTTACCAAAAAATCAACCTCTTTAATCGTACGGTCATACTGTATTTAGGTGGTTTAACTGTGGCGGTCATTGGTACGCTACTGTATTTCACCTCCTTACCCCCTGAAGAAATTAATATTATTTCCAAGGTTTTCGGTAACTTAATCCTGTTTGGAATTTTTACATCCTTTATTTTTATGGCCTTTATCAAAGGTATTAATGCCTACGATGCCTTTGTTGAGGGTGCTAAAGAAGGTTTTGAAGTAGCTGTAAAAATCATCCCCTACCTCGTCGCAATTTTAGTTGCCGTATCGGTGTTTAGAAGTTCTGGCTCCATGGACTATATTGTCAATGGCGTGCGCTACATTGTGGAGACATTGGGTTTTGACAGTCGTTTTGTCGAAGCACTACCGGTTGCCCTGATGAAGCCACTCAGCGGTTCGGGTGCTCGTGGTCTAATGGTAGAACTAATGAATGCTCGCGGTGCAGATGATTTTGCAGCTCGCGCCTCAGCCATTATTCAAGGCTCAACTGAAACGACTTTTTATGTATTAGCTGTGTACTTCGGCTCCGTGGCAATCAAAAATACCCGTCACGCCCTACCCTGCGCTCTGATTGCTGAGCTAGCCGGCGTGGTTGCTGCAATTTTTGTGACGTACCTGTTTTTTGGCTAACACTTACATCCTGTAAATAAACCATAATAAAAGCTCACTAATTTAGTCATATTCGACCCGTATAATAAAAACTAGACACATGTAACAAAGGAGTTGTCGATGAAAGTTATCGCTATGTACCAGACACAAATCCAACGTATTCTTCTCACCACTGCACTCAGCTTTGGTTTAGCGGTTGTCGGTTACAGCCTAGCTCATGCTGAAGTACGTCAAGACATAAATGAGCAGCAGATTAGCTATCAAACTGGTGGTGTTGGCCAAGAGGAATTAGCTGAACTTCATCAAAACGCCGCGAATTACAATACTCAATTTAGCTTTGTAAACGCAGCAGACAAAGCCTATTTAAATAATCTGCAAATTCGCATCACCGATGCTCAAAATTCGCTCATTTTTGAGGACCATACGGTCGGTCCAATGCTCTATTTACAGCTTGAGCCTGGCACCTATGAGCTAAGCGCCTCAAGTGACAATCTCGAGAAAAAGCTTAAATTTACCGTTAAAAAAGACGCTAAGGTTGAGGAAGTTATTACTTGGTAAATCCCAAGTGCTCTCTGGGATTATTTTTCCCACCCTCTCCCTAATAAAGTCCGTGGCGATATAATGTCACGGACTTTATTGTTTTTAGAAACTCACAACACATGAGCAATCAACAACACAAAGAAAAGCAATTACGCTTTCACAAATATCGTGCTACTGGCCTCCTCATACTGATGGCAATAATTTATATCGGTTGCACAATATTGCAAAATGAAGCCTCACCATTGTGGCTAGGCTATGTCCGAGCTTTTTCGGAAGCCGCCATGGTCGGTGCCCTTGCTGACTGGTACGCCGTGACCGCCCTGTTCCACCACCCCTTGGGCCTCAAAATCCCGCATACCAATATTATTAGAAGAAAAAAAACACAACTTGGTAATAATTTAGGCGAGTTTATTGTTGATAAATTTCTTAGCGATGAAAATGTCCGACCCTATATTGAACGACTACAGCCATCTCAATTTGTCGGTAATTGGTTAGCTAAAGAAAACTCTCAAGAAATGATTGTTCGTGAAAGTACCGTCATTATCTTAGACACCTTACAAAAAATTGACGATAGAGAAGTCATCGCCTTTATTAAGCAACAAAGTCTGGAAATGGCAGGTGGCTTAGAAGCTCATAAAGTTGCTGCCAGTGCGATTGACTTTTTATTGGATAAACGTTGGCATCAAGAGTTCATCACGGCCATTTCACAAGAGATTAGAAACTATATCGTTCAAAACCACAAAGATATTTATAACTTAGTTCAAGAAAAAAGCCACAAGCTGATTCCTGAGGCCGTCGATAAAAAAATTGCTAAGGAAATTACTATCTCTTTAATCACCTTTTTATTGGAACTGGAAAACGATCCAAAACACACAGTTTACAGAGAAATTCCTAATCGACTGTGGGAACTGAAGCATCAAATCCTCACGAATGAAGAATGGCATAAAAACCTCAACTCAATCAAAGAGGATCTGCTGCAAGATGAAAAACTAGAACGCTTTGCCTATGACATTTGGCACGTTATCAAGCAATCAGTCATCACGGCAATAAAAGCCGATGAATCCGTCCTCAAAAAGCAACTACGCCGACACATTTCAAAGCTAGCTCATGACCTTCAACACAATGATGTGCTGCAATCTAAGTTAGACCCCTGGATTCACAAAACAACTTATCGCTATTTCCGTAAGAACCGCCATCATATTGCCAAATTTATCAGTTCGACCGTAGTTAATTGGGAAGCCGATAGACTCAACAAAACACTAGAGCTTGAAGTGGGCAAGGAACTGCAATATATCCGTATCAACGGCACCCTGATTGGCGGATTAGTAGGCCTCATTATCCACTTGATAAATAGCCTACTGTAGATAAATCATGCTACCTAGTCGCAGGAATCGCATAAGTCCCAACGACATGGCATACTACCTTATCCTCTTGCCCCTCAGAATAGATATAAACTTCTCCAACTGCCAAGCTGCGACCTAGTTTCAACAGCTTACAGTCAGCGATGATATTTTTACCGCCCTCAGGTTTTCTTAAAAAAGACACATTTAAATTAGTCGTAACGGCTAAAGGCACAATTCCTACCTCGCCCAAAATGGCAATATACAAAGCCACATCAGCTAAACCCATCATGGTCGGGCCTGACACAGTGCCGCCGGGACGCAAATCGGCCTCAGTAACAATATGACGTACTCGTGCGCAACCATCACCGACGCTCAAGAGATCGACCGGCATTTGCGGAAAATCTTTGGCTAAAAAAGCAACGATCTCATCGATGCCTGCATTATTACGTTCTAAATTACTACTCATGCTAAACCCCTATATCGTTTACCCTGTCGCACTCCGGAACATCCGTATTTACTATCTCTGAAGCAAACTACCACTACGTCTAATACCAAAGTCTTGTATTCAAAAAATTTTACTAAAAGTATATTAAATTTCAGAGTGCCCTTAAAGCACCAGTGGTTATTCAAATCACGTTCTTTCAACCCTCAATTAAAACCAAAATATACAAAAATAACTATTACTCAGGAGACAATCATGACTACTTCTAGCGATCATGTCGCCAAGTTGATAGCCAATCCGAAGTATCAAGAATTGGTCAAAAAAAGAAATGGTATTAACAATACCTTCTTTATTATCATGCTGGTGATTTATGCCGGATTTATCTTTTTAGTAGCTTTTGCTGGCAATCTTATGGGACAACCAATCGGCGATATGACGATGAGTGTTGGCGTAGCATTAGGCGTACTGGTGCTTATTAGTGCCAGTATTCTAATCATTATCTATACCATTATTTGTAACAAGACCGTTGACCCTCTGCTTCAAGAAGTGCTTAAGGAGGTACAAGAATGATTAAACTATTTGCGACTATCTTCTTATTAGCAGGCTCCAGCTCTATCGCTAATGCTGCTACCGGTGGTCCTAGCATGCCTGCGATCATCATGTTCTTAGTCTTTATTGCCGGTACCATGGGTATTACCTGGTGGGCTGCACGCAAGACTCAATCCACCTCTGACTTTTACACAGCTGGTGGTGGAATTTCAGGTTTTCAAAACGGTCTAGCTATTGCAGGTGACTATTTATCAGCCGCATCCTTCCTAGGTATTGCTGGTATGGTATATGTCAGTGGCTTCGATGGTATTGTTTACGCCATCGGCTTTATGTTTGGTTGGCCGACAGTAATGTTCTTAATCGCCGAGCGTTTACGTAACCTCGGTAAGTATAACTTTGCTGACGTAACTGCTTTCCGATTAAAGCAAACACAGATGCGTACCCTAGCAGCCAGTGCCTCATTACTAATTATCTGCTTATATTTAATTGCGCAGATGGTAGGTGCCGGTAAGTTGATCGTTTTACTTTTTGGTCTTAACTATAAATTAGCAGTCATCATTGTTGGTGCCTTGATGATGGTTTATGTCGCCTTTGGTGGTATGACTGCCACTACCTGGGTACAAATCATTAAAGCAGTACTTATGCTGTTCGGTGCAAGTTTAATGACCTTCTTAGTACTTAAGGGTTTTAACTTTAACCCTGACTATATGCTAGAAAAAGCTGTTGAGATTCATAGCGGTGGTCGTCATATCCTAGCACCAGGCCAGAGCTTAATTTCTAACCCAATTAACGCGTTATCCCTAGGTTTAGCGTTAGCACTAGGTACGGCTGGTCTGCCGCACATCTTAATGCGCTTCTTTACTGTCGCTAACGCCCAAGAAGCTCGTAAGTCAGTGATTTGGGCAAGTAGCTTCATCGGTTACTTCTATCTCTTAACCTTTATTATTGGTTTCGGTGCGATTTGGTACCTCAGCCAAAACCCTGAGTTCTTCAATCGTGCCCCTGATGGCAGCTTTAATCTCATCACGGACTTGATTGGTGGTACTAACATGGTAGCGGTTCACTTAGCGAATGCCGTCGGTGGTGAGTTACTGCTTGGTTTCTTAGCTGCAGTTACCTTTGCTACCATCGTAGCAGTTGTAGCCGGCTTATCACTAGCAGGCGCAGCAGCAATTTCTCATGACTTATATGACAACGTCATCGCTAAAGGCAATGTTAGCGAAGAGAAGAAAATGCGTATATCACGTCTATCAACCATTGTTCTGGGTATCTTAGCCATTATTTTAGGTATCGTTTTTGAAAATCAAAACGTTGCTTTCATGGTAGGTTTAGCCTTCGCGATTGCTGCAAGCTCTAACTTCCCAGTATTAGTGCTATCAATCTCATGGCGCGGTTGTACCACTCGCGGCGCGACTCTTGGTGGTTTTATCGGTTTATTTACTGCAACTGCTTGGGTTATATTAAGTTCTACCGTTTGGGTTGATGTATTCGGCTTCGCTGAGGCTATTACTCCATTCCCGAACCCAGGTATTCTTTCTATCCCATTAGCATTTATCTCAATTTGGTTCTTCTCTATCACCGATAAGAGTCCTGACGCAGAAACTGAAAAAGCAGCTTTCGATGCCTTAAGTGTGCGTGCCCAAACTGGTATTGGTGTAAGCAAAGCAGAAGCTCACTAAGTTACGATTGCAAATAGTACACATTTAAGTAAAAAAATGTGTCTATAATAAGGGGGCTATTTTTGAGGTAGCTCCCCTTATTTGCTTTCTGGGATACGTAGATGAACGAATTATTAATTGCTGATGATCACCCTTTATTTCGTGAGGCATTACGTGGTTTAATCAGCAAGCACTACCCTTCAACCAAAATTTATGAAGCTGAAAATGCTGACTCATTATTTACTTTAGTCGATGAGCACACCAACGCTGACTTATTACTACTGGACTTAAATATGCCCGGTGCTGAAGGCTATAGTTCACTCGTATTTTTACGCTCACATCACCCCCAACTACCGATCGCGATAATCTCTGCTCATGAGGACCCTATGCTAATGCGTCGAGCTGTCGAGCACGGCGCAATGGGCTATATTCCAAAATCTGCCGGTATTAATACACTCTGTGAGGCCATTGTTCAAATCCTCATGGGTGAGATTTGGTTGCCTAAAAATGCCCAAAATACGCCAGTAGTCAGCAGCCAAGAAAAAGAAGCGGCCCAGCTAGTTAGCCAACTAACACCTCAGCAATTCCGCGTATTACAAAAGGTCACGAGCGGCCAGTTAAATAAGCAAATCGCCTACGATCTAGGGGTATCTGAAACCACCATCAAAACACATATGACAGCCATTTTCCGCAAACTTGGTGTAAATAACCGAACCCAAGCAGTTCTTCTTGCGTATAAACTGGACCTGCAAAACAAGACAGAAAAAGAACTACTTGATTTTTTAGGTGAGTAGCTTATTTAGAACCATCAAACTTAGGTCTAATACTGTCATACTGAGCTGACAAAAAGGCCCTCAAGCTAGCTGGTTTAACCGGTTTAGTCAGTACAATATAACCACGCTGTCTAGCCTTATTGCGAAGCTCATCACTACCATCTGCCGTTAATAAGGCACCATGCAAATGGCGAGCATTTTCCCGTAAGGTGTCCAAGCTGTCTAAACCATCCAAGCGATCGTGCAAGTGGTAATCCACTAATAATACATGTGGCTTCTGCTCCATCATCAATAAAGCCTCATCAATTGTTGCAGTTGGAATCACCTCTATTCCCCACTGGCTCAACAAAATCTGCATTCCTTGAAGAATTTCCAAATCATTATCAAGACACAGCACCCTCATACCAGCTAACGGTAAATTAGCAGTGCTTTGCTGACGTTGTTCTGGATTAGCACGCTCCTCCTTACTTGCTAAGGGCACAGTAACACTAAACATACTGCCCTTAGCCACTTCTGATCGTACTGCTAAAGGATGATCCAACAACACGGACATACGTTGGCAAATAGACAAACCTAAACCAAGGCCTCGCTCACCCCAGTCAAAGTTTTGCTCATAGCGTTGAAACTCATCAAAAATCTTTTCTAAATGGTTTTGAGGGATACCCTGACCGCTATCCCAAACCTGAAACTCGACGACCTCACCACGTACTCGGCCACCAAGTATAATTCGTCCCTCCTGAGTATAGCGTAGTGCATTAGCTAAGAAGTTCTGCAAAATACGACGTAATAGGCGCATATCACTACGTACATATATCGACTGCATATGGAGACTAATACGCAATTTTTTGCGCTTTGCCGAAGGCGCATATTGTTGATACAAATCCTCCAGCAACTCCCTCGCATTAAATACTTGAATCTCGACCTGTAAACCACCCGATTCAAGTTGGGAAATATCTAATAAACCTTCCAGTAACTCTTCAGCTGCACGCAAAGAGCTATCTACTCTCTCAGCTAAGTGACGCATTTGTTCCGGGTCATCAGACGTATCGTGCAGTGCCGTAGCAAATAGTCTAGCGGCATTGATGGGTTGTAAAACATCATGACTAACCGCCGTTAGAAAATAGCTACGTAACTTCTGCGCTTTTTCTGCTGCCTCAGTCCGCTCAGCGACACGTTCCTCTAAGTTCATATTAGTTTCTAATAGTTCTTTCTCAACACGCTTAAAATCAGTCACATCGGTATAGCTAGTGACATACCCTCCACCAGGGAGTGGCCGTCCGCGTATTTCAATCACCTGGTTTGCATGAATTAAACGCTGCGTTGAATACGAGCTCCCATCCAGCATGAAGTTCAGCCGTCGATCAACTGATTCGGTCACATTACCACTATCCACCAAACGTAACTGACCACGCATCGCATTAAAATACATAATATCGGCAACCGGTTGGCCAAGTCTCAACAAATTAGGAGGCAGATCAAGAAACTCTGCATAACGATGGTTCCAAGCGACAAGCCTCATATCAGCATCGACTACGCTAATACCCTGTTCAAGATTTTCTAAGGTTGACGTCAAAACATCACGATTAAAACTAAGCTCCTGTCTAGTCTCATCCAACACTGACACGATGGCATCAACCTCGACACCAGAACCACGCAATGCACTACCTAGTACTAGTCTAGCTGAAGCTGCACCGACAACACCTGCCAGCATCAACTCAGTAAACTGCACCCACTCGGCATCTGCCTTTAACTCCTTACTAAGCACTAAATTCCGTTCCCTAGCGTGACTTTCAAAGGACCAAATTGCTCTCGCTTCGCCAACAATACGACCACTTATCACCAATAAATCATGAACCAATAAATTACTTGGTACATTCATCGTTTCCAAGCGGCGACTTTTCACATAAGGATCTAAGAAACTTCTAGCTCTTAATCTTTCAGCTAAGCTTGGCTCTTTAATCAAAGAAACGAGTAAAAAACAGCTGATATTAAATAAAAGAGACCAAAATGTCCCATGCGTTAAGGGATCCATGTTGCCAAAGCCAAATAACTGATATGGTTTTAACCAAGCGATCCCAAAGGGTCCACTCACCACCCAAGCATCAGAGAACCAACCTGCAACAGCTAACGTGGGTAACAACAAAGTATAAGCCCAAACTATAGAACCAATCGCTAAACCTACCTCAACACCCCGACGACTAGCTCCGAGCCAACTTAAGCCACCAATCAAACCTGGTGCAAACTGCACTACCGCAGCAAAGGCCATCAAACCATAAGACGATAAAGCAGTTTCAGAGCCTGTACCTGTATAATAACCATAGGCTGCCATTACCAAGACAAAGACTGCAGCACGTCGTACCCATAATAAGGTATTAGAGTAATCGCCACGGGTCCCTTTAGCCCAACCACGACGTAGCAGATACGGCATGATTAAGTCATTACTGACCATAGTTGCCAACGACACACTAGTCACAATCATCATCCCTGTCGCAGCAGAGAAGCCACCGATATATACCAATAAAGCTAAAGCTGTTTGATCCTTATGAAGTGGTAAAACCAGTACATAACTATCTACCATCACTGCACTTGCTACTGCTGATGGTTCTCCAAATACATTTAAGGCTACCATCGTAATAGGCACGACCATCAAGGCGATTAGCACTAAATACAGACCAAAAATCCAACGTGCTTTACGAATATCTTGTGCATCACCACACTCGACAATCGCCACATGAAACTGACGCGGCAAACAAATTACCGCCGCAAAGGCCAATAAGGTTTGACCGACAAAACTCATCGAAGAGGTATGCTGAGTCAAGGTTTCCAGCGCACCGACCGCATCTAACTTATCAACACTCAACCACATAAAAGCAAAGAGACCGACTGCCACTAAGGCCACTAACTTAATTAATGACTCCGCAGCAATCGCTAACATCAAGCCTGGTCGATGCTCTGTCGCATCAGCTTGACGAGTACCAAAAACTATGACAAAAAGCGCCATCAAAGCAGCTACATAAAGCGCCGGATCACCGAAGATAATGGATGATATTTCCTGACCGATGAAGACCCCAATACTCATCGTCACCGCCTTAAATTGCAATGCCAAATAAGGTACCACGGCAATCACTGCAACGATGGTGACTAAACCAGCCAAGCGCTGTGAGCGCTCGTAGCGACTGGCCATAAAGTCAGAGATAGACACAATCTTTTGGGTCTGAGCAGCCAACGCCAGCCGCTCCAAAAAACGCCAAAAAAAGATCATTAACAGAAATGGCCCTAAATAAATAGGTAAGTAGCCCCAACCATAACGTACAGCGCTACCCACCGCACCATAAAAGGTCCAAGAAGAGCAATAAACAGCCAGTGCCAAACTATATACTGCCGGTCTTAACCAAGGCCGCTTTTCATATAAAGGATAGCGGTCCCCAGCCCATGCAATACCAAACAAAATGGCTAAATAGACAAATGAAGCCAAAATCACCCATGTTGGCGACATACCCTCTCCTACTTTAGTCGAGTCCCCTGTTTTTTATGAGAACTTTGGATGTATATTGTAGCTATGATAATAAAAGCTTATACACATAACTATAAAAGCTAATTTAAAACAATAGCCAAATAATTGGCAATTAAACTAAAACTACGGAGACATTATGACTTACCCAAACTTAAATTTTGATAAGTATCCACAAAAACCACATGGTGGTGTATTAGTTAATCAGCTCGTACCTGAAAACAAACGAGTATCTGAGATTGAGCGTGCTCGCACACTACCAAGTATTCGCATTGATCTTGAAGCAGTCATCACCATTGAGATGATTTGTACTGGTGTGCTATCACCAATTAGAGGCTTCATGACTGAGGATGACTATTTGTCAGTACTTGAAAATGGTCGTCTCAAGGACGGTACAATTTGGCCCGTACCTATTAGTTTCGCCCCAATTGGCGATCGCAATTCTGAGATAATTGCTGAACTACAGGTCGGTGGCGAGGTTGCCTTAATCGACGCATCGAATGAGCCGGTTGCCATTTTGGCCATTGAAGATATTTTTGACTATGACAAAGATCACCGATCGCAGAGTTTATTTGGCACCACTGATCGTAACCATCCAGGCGTAGACTCCATTCACCGTCGAATGGGCAATCGCTCTCTCGGTGGTACCTTACACCTACTACAGCGTGCAGACTGGGGACCATTTGAGAAGTTACGCTTAGAGCCTAAAGACACTTGGGAAATGTTCTATGAGGAGCGTGGGTTCAACAGTGTTGCTGGTTTTATTACTGGTGCTAACCCACTTCACCGCGGTCATGAATACATTCACCGCAACGCCTTAGAGGAGGTTGACGGTATCTTCCTACAGCCATTAGTTGAAATGGCAAAGCGTGAGTATGTGCGTCATGAGTATCGTATGCTGGCTTATCGTAACGTACTGGATACCTACTATCCAAAAGAACGCGCTATTTTAGGCCCTCTACGTGTAACCTATATTTTCGCTGGCCCCCGTGAAGCAGTTTTACACGTACTCCTCATGAAAAACTACGGGTGTACCCATGCTCTAATTGGACGCGACCACGCAGGGACAGGTAGTTACTATGACAAGTATGCTGCACATAATATTTTTGATGAGTACACGCCTGAGGAAATGGGTATAGATGTACGCTTCTTCCAAGAGGTATTCTACTGCACCCGCTGTTCAAACCACGCGACAGAGGCAACATGTCCGCACGACGAGCGTTTCCGCCTAAACATTTCCGGCACCGGTATTCGTGAGATGCTACGCTACGGCTTCGTACCACCAAAAGAGGTTATCCGTCCAGAGTCTGCTTTAGCAGGCATGCAAGGCGTACAACCTAAGGGTGTTGATGCTGATGGCAAAGGAGTCTTACCAGTCGGCAAGGTCATTAAGAGTATGTACCCGTACTACACGCACTACACCCGTCTCGGGGGTTCAAAGCGTCGGGTGCCCCTAGACATGGAGGATCTGACCTTACTCGACTTAGAGCAAGCAACCTTCGATGCTCGCTATCATGCTACCGACGTTTATAAGGACGTCTATGGTGAATACACTGCATTACT
The DNA here is from genome assembly GCA_947632105.1 of uncultured Oligella sp. Classification (GTDB taxonomy): domain Bacteria; phylum Pseudomonadota; class Gammaproteobacteria; order Burkholderiales; family Burkholderiaceae_B; genus Oligella. The sequence goes on from CANROD010000001.1 coordinate 147,541, forward strand.
TGACCATAACCGTACACTACAACCGACATGGCGCGGTGATGCTCGTCGTGATATGGTCCGCATGCAAGAGCGTACTATCTCTGACTTACAAGAGAAACTAAAGAATGCACCAGAGGTCTCGTCCGATGAGTTTATGTACCAAGATCACGCTGAGGTTGAAAAAGAGATTCAAGTCGCTCAAAAGCTACTAACCGATGTACCTTCAGCCATTGATGCAGATACACTCAGTGAGCGTTGCTGGAACGTCTTGGAGTATAAGCGTTATCGCGGCGCCGACAATGACTAATCACTAGTTTCAATAGCCTAAACCTAGTTTGAACAAAGGCAAGGGCTACTCTTAGTGTCCTAAGCGTAACCGGTCTGCTGTTTCCGGTTACGCTTTTTTTACGTAAACAGTCATAAATATGAGGTGGCTCATGGATGACGTAATTCGAGCAACAATCACTCATTTACAGCAGTATTATCCGTTCCAAAAAATGGAAATACCATTTTTGGAACTTCTTGCTGAAAACTGCGAAACCAATTACTTCAAAGCGGGTGAGGTGATACTTGATGTCACAGAATATGCTCCTCCTGAGTTATTTATTATCATTAAGCACGGCTTAGTAGAAAGTCTTCGCGGAGCCAAAGATCCAAGTCATTTAAAAAGCTCTTTTGAATATGAGGATGGTGATGCCTTCCCTTTTGGCCCACTAATTTCCAATCAACCTAACACCAGTCAGTTTATTGCTACCACGGACTGCTTTGTTTATCAGATACCGGCTTCCATTTTTCATCGTCTACGAGAGGAGTCTGCTGTCTTTAAAGGGTTTTGTGTAGCGCGCTTAGCCTCACTACTGGAGGAGTCTAAACGTATTATCCAAAACCATCACGTCAATAAGCAAAGCGACGACCAACCTTTATCGCTAGAGCTAGGTTCCGTGATTAAGCACAAGGTTATCACCTGCGAAGCTAATACTCCACTCAAAGACGTGCTTAAAATTTTAGCTGATACATACATCGGATCCATGGCTATTGTTAACGAAGCTAATCAGCCACTGGGAATTTTTACGCTCAATGATGTACTGCGCCGAGTCGCTCTTCCCCAAGCTGATTTAAATAGACCAATAGCTGAGTTTATGACAACCGATCCCATCGCCTTATATGCTAATGATTTAGCTTATGAGGCAGCTCTCATTATGGCAAAGCATGGCTTTAGGCATATTTTTGTGATTGATGAGAAACAGCAATTGTTGGGAGTCGTTTCTGAGCGCGACCTCTTTGCACTGCAACGTGTGGGCTTAACAGATATTGCTCATGGCATTGAAGCAGCAAAAAATCTCGACGATTTAAAACTAAGCCTAGCACAAATTAAAAAGCTGGCTAAAAACATGATGGTACAAGGAATTGCCATCGAGCAGCTAACACACCTTATTTCACACCTTAACGACCAAGTTGTTCGCAGAGTGATTAAACGACGTTTTAATGATCACCCTGAGGTCGAACAAATTGATTTTGCCTGGATAGCGATGGGTTCTGAGGGGCGTGATGAACAGCTTTTTTATACTGACCAAGATAATGGCATTATTTTTAAAGACAACGACAATCGTGCGAGTACTCGCGCCACCTTACTAAGCTTTGCCAAAGATGTTAATCATGATTTAGACAAATTAGGATTTCCACTTTGCACTGGTAATATTATGGCTATGAATCCAGAATGCTGCTTAAGTGATAGCGAGTGGCGACAACGTTTTAGTCGTTGGATTAACAACCCCACCCCTGAAGCCTTATTAAACGCCACTATTTACTTAGATTTTAAGGGAATAGCCGGGAATATTTCACTGGCCGAGCAACTTAGAAAATGGCTCTGCGATGTTGTACCCAAGCAGGATTTATTCTTACGCTTCATGACTCAAAACGCTCTGCGTAATCGTCCGCCACTAGGTCTCTTTAAAGAGTTCACTACACGTGATGACCATACCATCAATTTAAAGTTTAATGGCTCTGCAATTATTGTTGATATTGCCCGTATTTTGGCCCTAAAGCATGGTTCTCATGCCACCAATACGGTCGAGCGTCTAATAGCAGTAATGGATAAGGGTGACTTGCAGTCCAAGCAAGCTCAGGGCTGTATTGAAAGCTTTGCTTTTATTCAACTAATCCGTATGAAGCATCACTTTGAATTAGAGGATAAGGGCTTGGAACTCAGTAATAACATCAACCCTCAGCAACTAGATGATTTAAGTAAGCGAGTATTGAGAGAAAGCTTCCGACTCATGCGTAATATTCAAAACTCCCTTGCGCATCAGTACAGGCTATAGGGTAATGTGATGTCATTGTTTCGAACTATGTTTAATCGCCAAAAACAACTAACGCCTATGCTTAGCCCAGAGCTACAGCGAAGGCTTACAATTTGGCAAGACTTATCTCCTATTGATTTAACCAAGACCTTTGCAGAAACAGACTGTGTAGTAATAGATTTGGAAACTAGTGGTTTTTCCTTTAAAAACGACAATCTCATCGCCATCGGTGCATGTCGTATAGAAAATAGCCTAATCCCTCTCAGTAAATCCTTTCAAATCATCTTAAGACAAGATCAAAGCAGTAGTAAAGAAAATATCCTTATCCATGAAATTGGTGACAGCGATCAACGCACAGGCATTGAGCCTGCTGAAGCCCTTATGCAGTTTTTAGAATATCTTGGCAACGCCCCCTTAGTGGCTTTTCACGTGGGATTTGATCAACCGATGTTAGACAAAGCTTTAAAGCAACACCTAGGAATTGAGCTAAAGCAATACACCTGGTTTGATGTCGCTTTTTTGGCTCCTCTCTTTTTACCTCAAATCAGCACCAAACGCCAAAACCTAGACTTTTGGACCAAACACTTTAATATCACCAATCCCAATCGTCATCGTGCTGTATTTGATGCGATTTCAACTGCTGAAGTTATGCAAGCTGTGATGAAACAACCGCTTAAAGACAAAAGTGAGCTCAGCATTGGCACTGGTTTAGATATGAAGAAGCTCTTTCAGATGGAACAACGAGCACGCAAGATACATCGACAACTTCATGGAGGTCGCTAGATTAGTAGCCTATCATCCTCATACTTAAATCAATAAAAACCACGAGAAATTGGAGATATGTTAATGACTGCTACCGTATTTCAGCTGCTTAGCGGCGTTGGTTTATTTCTTATCGGTATACCTTTGCTGTCGGATGAGTTTGACTAGTTTTGTCAGCGCAGGCTTAGTGTCATTTAGTCAAGTCATCGCCGTAATGATGGGGTCTAGCTTTAGATACCACTGTGACTTATTGGCTGCTTACTACCGCTGTCTTTCAAAACGATTTAAGCTTTGAAAGCCGGCTCACTCTGAATTTATATAGCGATGGTGAGGTCAGATCGATGAGCTTTAGTCGCTTTTCACGCGCTGCTTATCGTCTTATGGTCCTTTATTTTCCTACCTTATACGAGTTGTTCCCCAATTGGTTAAGACCATGCTAGCTGAACAACCAAATTGTTCACTACAGAAAGCAGACCAATCACAGTAACAGGTACCGGAGTTGGCTCTATAGTGCAAACACTCACGACACTAACTAACCTGCTAATCAACAACGGCCCTAATATCATCAATACATTTAATCCGCTCGCGGTAAAGCCATAACAAAAACAATCCTGGCAGAGCAATCACCACGGTAATTAAGTAAAAACCGTCCCAACCAAACCGTTCCACCAATGGCGGAGTTAGTGGACCTGCCAAAAAGACTCGACCAACACTGGCCAAGGCGGTGAGTAGCGCAAATTGAGTGGCTGTATAACGCACATCACAAAGTCCCATCACCAAGGCGACAAAAGCAGCAGTACCCAAGCCACCACAAACATTTTCAATACCAATGGCAGTAGCCATAATCGGCACATTGCCAGGAAAAGAAGCCACCACAAAGTAACCAAAATTTGATATTGCCTGCAAAATCCCAAAAATCATTAGGGCCCGGTAAGTCCCCCATTGACTCATCAATGAACCGCCAACTAGCGCTCCGAGAATGGTTGCGATAACGGCCAAAATCTTATTTACTGTCCCAATCAACTCCGGTGGAAAGCCAGCACCACGAATTAAGAAAGTCGTTGATAAAGCACCAGCAAAGGCATCACCTAATTTATACAAAACAATCAGCAACAGTAAAACCCAAGCCTCAGGACGCGAAAAAAACTCTTTGAAAGGTAGTACAAACGCTTCCTCCAAGCTGCGCGGCTTTTGCACCTCAACTGGCTCAATAGATAGAAAGCTGACCACAGCACAAGCAGCCATAATCACACCCATCAGCATATAAGTACCACCCCAGCCTAACCACTGCGGCGCGATAACTAAAGCTAGACCACCGGAAATAATCATTCCCACCCGATAACCAAGTGTCCGAATCGCTGCCCCCGCCGCACGCTCATCAGGCTTAAGAACCTCGGCGCTATAAGCATCAAAAGCGATATCCTGGGTTGCTGATAAAAACGCTAATAAGGTTGCTAATAAGGCCAACAGCACTAGATGCTCTGCTGGATTAAGGAATCCCATCAAGACTAAAACGACGGCTAAACTAATTTGTGTCAACGCCATCCAACCACGTCTGCGCCCCATAAATGGTGGCACATAACGATCGATAAAAGGTGCCCACATAAACTTAAAAGTATAGGCCATCCCTACTAAAGTCAAAAAGCCAATTTGCTGCAACGATACATTAGACACCGTTGCCCACGCTTGAAACGTACCGCCCGATAAAGCTAATGGCAAACCACTGGCAATACCTAATAAAAATAGTGGTAAAACACGATGACTTAAATAGGGTTGGATATACTTATAAAACACGTAGTGACTTCCTAGGCAATAGACAACTCAGATGCTTGTACAGTTGCTCCTGCACGCGCAGCACGTGGCGTTTTAAAATAATAAACCGCTAAGGAACTGCGCCAACTTGGTAAAAAGCCTACCTGTTTCTCATTGTTATAAGTTGAACGTTTAATAATATGTAAACCTAAGCGCTTTGCTAAACCCTCAAAGTCCTTAAGCGTACAAAGATGGATATTGGGTGTGTTATACCACTCATAAGGCATTTGACCTGTGACAGGCATCCGTCCTTGAAAAATCGACCACCAGTGAGTCCAATGGCCAAAGTTTGGAAACGACACAATACCATAATCAGCAACGCGAGCCATTTCCTTAAGAATATGCTCAGTATTAACCATCGCTTGCAAAGTTTGCGACAGCACCACCACATCAAACTGCTTACGCTCAAAGAGCGCCAGACCATCCTCAAGGTTTTGTTGCACAACCGGCACACCTTTTTGCACACAACTGACAACTCGCTCATTATTAATTTCAACACCAACGCCAGTAATATTCTTATTTTTTTGTAAAAAACTTAGCAAATCACCAGTACCACAACCCAAATCCATAACACGACTATTGCTTGGAATCCAATCAGCTATCTCCTTGAGATCAGCACGAATCACATTATTAGTATTCATAGCGCTCGCTCCTGAGCAATTTTTGCAAAATAACCACGCACTACACCATGATATGTCGGATCAGTTAATAAAAAGGCATCATGACCATGAGGTGCATCAATTTCAGAATAAGTCACCTCATGCTGATTTTTTAATAAGGCCTGTACCAACTCACGCATCATCGCTGGTGGGAAACGCCAATCAGTGGTAAACGACACGGTCAGAAAGCGCGACTGTAAATTTGCCAATGCCTTGGCTAAATCACCACCACCGTACATTCTAGCGGGGTCAAAGTAATCCAGTGCCCGGGTAATCAATAAGTATGTATTAGCATCAAAGTACTTAGAAAACTTCTCTCCCTGATAGCGCAGATAAGACTCAACCTCAAACTCCACACCAAAACCATATTGATAACGACCATCTTCAGCCTTGTTACGGCGCTCACGACCAAACTTCGTGGACATATCATCATCGGATAAATAAGTAATATGGCCTACCATACGTGCCACCGACAAACCAGCACTTGGTACAGTATCGTGAGCATAAAAATTGCCATGATGAAATTCGGGATCGCTCGTAATAGCACGACGCGCCACCTCATTAAAAGCAATATTTTGCGCTGACAATCCTGGGGTACTGGCTATGACCACACAATGGTCCACGCGCTCCGGCCATTGAATTGCCCAGCTTAAAGCCTGCATACCTCCTAATGAGCCTCCCATGACTGCGGCAAACTGCTGAATTCCAAAATAATCCGCTAAACGAGCTTGAGCATTGACCCAATCCTCAACGGTAACCACAGGAAAAGAAGCGCCCCACGGCTTGCCGGTGTGTGGACTGATACTCGCAGGCCCCGTAGAGCCAAAGCAAGAGCCTAAGTTATTAATACCAATCACATAAAATTTATTGGTATCGACTGGTTTACCAGGACCAACCATATTGTCCCACCAACCAATATCATTAGGATCGTCCGGATTAATTCCTGCTACATGATGCGAAGCATTAAGCGCATGACAAATTAACACCGCATTGGAGCGATCCTCATTTAGCGTACCGTAAGTTTCTACTGCTAAGGTGTATTCAGGAAGAGACTGACCACTACTCAACACAAGTGGTTCACTAAAAGAAATATACTCTGGTCGCACTAGACCAACAGAGGATTGAGAGTTACTAATAGACATATAAATTAAAAAACCTTTTTAGCGGGATTTTTAGACGCCCGCAAGCATACAAATCGGCGTCACAAATACTAATAATGAGCTAAATTTAAAACTCACTTATTGGATTGTAGCACCAATTTTCAACTGCTCAAAAAAGCGTTCGCACTGCTGAGCGAAGTCTTTATTACTACTAGCGCCTGCCGCGTAAATCTGCACGACTAAATTACCCTCTTGTAAAACCATCGCAGTTGCATTGACGCTTCTAGACTCCATGCCGACACTCACTTTAAACTGCTCACCCACCGCTGGCAAGTCATCCTCATACTCTGCAACAAACTCTGCTGGCGCATTGGCTAAGCGCGGGTCACGCTTTAACATCATACTGCGCAACAACTCATTAGCGACAGCACTAGCATCTACCTCCTGAGGCACCAGAATATAACTGAGGTTAAAGCTATTTTCACCCTCCGTGGCGTACCACTGCACCATGTCTAATGGCTCTGCCTCTGTATCAGTTAGCAATTGATAAGACCGCGTAAGGATGGATGGTTTAGCAGGAAACTGTGCTGAAACCTCATAAGAGTCGACTGACTCATGCTGCGAATACCACTCCTGTTTCTGACATGCGCTCAGCAACAGCACACAACACAAAACCAATAGCAATAAAACCGGTTGTTTGAAAAACCGCTTGGTTAAATTTAAGTGCAACTCACTCTGCCACATAAAAAACTCCTAAAAAATAATTCATCTCTTTAAAACAAAATAAAAAGCCCACACCTAAAGAAAGAATTACAATGCAGCTTTGCTGATTACAGGCTAACATAAGCTTAAATACTATCTATAATTAGTTTAGCTCGAAGAATTTCACAGGATCTAATTGTGTCTAAATTTACAACAATAAAAGCGCA
>CANROD010000002.1 GCA_947632105.1 uncultured Oligella sp.
AAATTATTTAGACATCCTATTAAAAGAAAAGGATAATCAGCATATTATCCATGCGAATAAAGTTATTATTTAGTATTTCTAGTTAAATTCCATAGAGGAGATGAGTTGATGAATAATGTTAAGAAAAAATCACTAGCTTTGGTTTTAGGCTTTGCGTTGAGTTTAGGGGTTACTGCTCCTAGCATGGCATTGGCTGATAGCAAATATGTTGCGATTACCTCAATTGTGGAACATCCAGCACTGGATGCTTTTAAAGAGGGAGTGGTTGAGGCTTTGGCAGCTGCTGGCTTTAAAGAAGACGATAATTTACGTATTAAGTATCAAACAGCCCAAGGTAATACTGGTACGGCAGCACAAATAGCGCGTCAGTATGTTGGTGAAAAACCAGATGCGATTGTAGCCATTGGCACGCCTTCCGCGCAAGCTGTGGTGGCTGCTACTAAATCAATCCCTGTTGTATTTGGTGCGGTGACAGATCCTGTAGCGGCTCAATTGGTTAAAGAACGCGGTCCTTCAGGTACTAATGTGACAGGGATGTCTGATGAGTTACCTCTGGAGGCGTCGCTTGTTTTAATTAAAAAAGCATTGCCGGACGTTCAAAAGGTAGGACTTGTTTATAATCCTGGTGAGATTAACTCTAAAATTGTAGTGGATCAATTAAATAAATTGATGCCTCAATATGATTTGACATTAGTAGAAGCCGCGGCACCCCGTACCGTTGATGTAAGCTCTGCAGCACGTAGTTTAGTGGGCAAGTCGGATATGATTTTCTCAACAACAGATAATAACGTCATTGCTACTTATGAGTCATTGACTAAGGTTTCTTTGGATTCTAAGTTGCCGCTAATTGCCTCAGACACTGATAGCGTAAGTCGTGGCGCTATTGCTGCATTAGGGGTTAATTATAAGCAGTTAGGTGTGCAGGCGGGCGAGATGGTTGTCCGTATCTTAAACGGTGAACAGCCAGGAGATATCAGTTGGGAGACTTCTAATCGTCTAGAAACTCATCTTAATACAAAGATGGCTGAGCAGGTTGGTGTGCAGTTCAGCGAGGAATTACTTAACTCTGCAGAAAGAGTGATTGAATAATTGATAACTGGTTTTAATTTATGTCTTTTTTAGCCTCTTTAGGTGCGTTGGAGCTTGGCTTTATATATGGCTTAGTCGCTCTAGGCGTTTTTATTTCATTTCGAATTCTTCGTTTCCCTGATTTGACCGTAGACGGTACTTTTGCTACTGGCGGTGCGGTGGCTGCATTAATGATTAGTCAGGGTTTTGATCCTTTTTTAGCATCACTCTGTGCTATTTTGGTTGGGTCTTTTGCAGGCGCTATTACAGGTTGGTTAAATACCAAGCTAGGTATCATGGATTTACTCGCTAGTATTTTAATGATGACAGCTTTGTATTCAATCAATTTACGTATTATGGGTGGCCCTAATATTCCATTGATTTTTAATGACACTATATTTACCGTTACTCAGCCGTTAGTTTTGACCGATTACCTCTGGCGTCCGATAATACTTGGGATTGTGGTGGTGTTGGTTTGGGTGTTATCTAATCTTTACTTTTCAACTCGCTCAGGTTTGGCGATGCGAGCTACTGGTGCTAATTTACGCATGGCTCGTGCGCAGGGTGTAGCGACTGACCGTTCTGTTGTTGCTGGTATGGCCTTGTCAAACGGTATGGTTGCACTAGGTGGGGCATTATTTGCGCAGTCACAGGGAGGTGCTGATATTTCTATGGGCATTGGTACTATTGTGATTGGTTTGGCTGCGGTGATTTTAGGTCAAAGCGTGATTCATGCTCGTCGTTTTGCTGTTATTTTATTATCAGTTATATTAGGCGCTATTGTTTATCGATTCTTTATTGCACTGGCATTAAATAGTGATTTTATTGGCTTAAAGGCTCAAGACTTGAACTTGGTCACTGCGTTGTTAGTCACTATTGCTTTGGTGTTACCAAAATTGAAAAAGTTAATTAGAAAATGAGATAACCATGCTTGAAATTAAAGATATTCATATCACGTTTAATCACAATACACCGATTGAAACTAAGGCATTGCGTGGTGCTTCATTAACTATTGATGAAGGACAGTTTGTTTCGGTGATAGGCTCTAATGGTGCCGGTAAAAGTACTTTATTAAATGCGGTGGCTGGTGAGGCGAGAGTAGATAAAGGTCATGTCTTAATTGATAAGCAAGACGTCACACGTTTGCCTGTTTGGGGGCGTGCTAAGGATGTAGCGCGAGTGTTTCAAGACCCAATGGCAGGTACCTGTGAGGATCTCACTATCGAGGAAAACTTAGCCTTGGCTTATGGTCGTGGCCATAAGCGTGGATTAAGGGCTGCTATTAAGGCGGATATGCGGTTTTTTTTTCAAGAGCGTTTGGCTATTTTGGGCTTGGGTTTAGAGCGTCGCTTGAATGACCGCATAGGTTTGCTGTCAGGTGGGCAGCGTCAGGCGGTGAGCTTATTGATGGCTACTTTGCAACCTAGTAAAATTTTACTACTTGATGAGCATACTGCTGCATTGGATCCACGGACTGCCGGTTTCATTTTAGAGTTAACTGAGAGGATCGTGCAGGAGCAAAACTTAACCACGATGATGGTAACGCACAGTATGAAGCAGGCCTTGGAGCATGGTGACCGTACCGTGATGTTGCATCAAGGTAAGGTAGTATTGGATGTGAGTGGCACAGAGAGAGAGCAAATGACGGTGACTGATTTGCTACACATGTTTGAAAAGGTGCGTGGTGAGGAAGTAGGGGATGATGCTCTTTTGCTAGATTAATAACCTTATAAAATCATATGTGATGGTTGCCTAGGCAGTTAGGTGTGTTGTACAATAATCCATTCTTTTGTCAAAGATCGTGGGAAAATCATGATTTTCATCGCAAAGAGATATAAATAGGTTACTTTTAGTGATACAAGTTACTAGACGATAAAAACTGTTTTTATCGTCTTTTTATAGTTTTACTGTCCATATTGTCACTTTTTATTTTTTAACTTATCTTCCCCAGTTAAGGGTTTAAGATACTAAATAGGTTATCCATGAAAAAAAATCAACATGCCACACGTGGCCTAATGATGTCATTAGGGGTCACCGCTTTATTGACTTTAGTTGCTTGCTCGCAGGAAGGTGGGGAGCAGCAGGCACCACCACCAATGGCGGTTAGTGTAATGACGGCTGAGACTGAGTCGGCAAAGTTATATACTACGCTACCAGCTCGTGTTAATGCGTTGCAAGATGCTCAGGTGCTGGCTCGTGTCACTGGTAATATCGAGTCTATTGATTTTAAGCAAGGTAGTCGAGTTGAAGCAGGTCAGTTACTCTTTAAAATTGATCCTAAGCCATATCAGGCTGCATACAATCAAGCTGCAGCTGCATTAAAGCAGGCAGAAGCCTCTGCGCAGAGTGCGAATGCTTTGGCTAGACGTTATCGTGGTCTGGTCGGCTCTGCAGCAATTAGTCGCCAAGAATATGATAATGCAGTCGCTTCAGCTAACTTAGCTAACGCATCAATTGAACAGGCTAAGGCCGCCTTAGAAAACGCTGATATTGAATTGGGCTATACCGATGTGGTATCACCAATTGATGGTATTGTTGGTCGTGCTTTAGTGACTGAGGGTGCACTTGTGAGTGCGAATAGTGGTACGCCATTGGCCTTAGTACAGCATTTAGATACAGTTTATGTAGACTTTAATCAAACAGTATCTGAGCTCAGTAAGTTACGACAAGAGCTAGCTGCCGGCACAATTAAAAGTTTAGGCGAAGGTGTCGCTGAGGTTGAGTTGTTGCTAGAAGATGGCTCTATTTATCCTGAAAAGGGTGAGTTGTTGTTTACTGGAGTTACTGTTAATCCAGGCACTGGGCAGGTGCAGTTGAGAGCGACTTTTTCTAATCCAGACCATGTTTTATTACCGGGCTTGTATGTACGTGTACGCCTTGCACGAGCGTCTGTGGATGATGCTATTTTCGTTCAAAATCAAGCAATTCAACGCACCTCTGAAGGCGTCAACAAAGTAGTGATTGTTGACAAAGACAATATGGTGGTTGACCGCAATGTTGTACTAGGTCAGGAGTTTGATGGCAGGACGCAGGTAATCAGTGGTGTTGAAGAGGGCGAGCAAGTTGTCGTTGAGGGCTTTACTAAGATTCGTGCAGGTCAGACAGTTAAGCCTCAAGCCTATGAGGCAAAGCAGGCCATTTCTGAAGATATAGTCTCGGGTAGTGATGCTCCGGCAGCTAGAGCTGAACAATAGGAGTTTGATTAATGTCTAATTTCTTTATTCATCGCCCAGTTTTTGCTTGGGTGCTAGCCATCTTGTTTTCATGTGCCGGTCTCATGGCTATTAACAATATGGCGGTTGAACAGTTTCCTGACGTTGCACCACCGGTGATTACTATTAGTGCTAATTACCCAGGTGCTTCTGCAGAAGAGGTTTCGCGCTCTGTCATTAGTTTGATTGAGGATGAGTTAAATGGTGCGGATGGTTTGTTGTATTACTCATCTACGGCTGATGCTAGTGGTAATGCTTCCATTGCAGTTACTTTTGAACCTGGTCGAGACGATGACTTGGCTCAGGTCGATGTACAAAACCGGGTCTCCAGTATTGAGTCCTCTTTACCACAAGCGGTTATAGATCAAGGACTTCGTTACTCGAAGGGGATGAGTAACTTTCTACTGATCGTTTCTATGTATTCAGAGGATCCGAATGTTTCTGCTGACGCTGTTGCTGACTATATTAGTCGTAATGTCCAAAATACGATTTCACGTATTAAGGGTGTTGGTAATTTTCAGCTTTTCTCTGCTGATCGTGCGATGCGAATTTGGGTTAATCCCGAAAAACTAACAGGTTATGGTTTAACTGTTTCTGATGTTAATCAGTCTTTGCGTTCGCAAAATATACCAATTCCTGCAGGTGTTTTAGGTGCACCGCCAACCGCTGAAGCTCTTACTACGACAGCAATTACAACTGTTAATGGTGAGCTTACCAATGTTGAAGAGTTTGAAAATGTAGTTGTTAAGGCTAATCCAGATGGTTCTGTGGTTTACTTAAAGGATGTTGCAAATATTGAGCTTGGTTCCAGCAGTTATCAGTTTTCCAGTAAGTTAAATGGCAAACCAGTTGCCACCTTTGCACTTAACCTTGCGACGGGTGCTAACGCACTAGAAACAGCAGAACTCGTTCGTGCTGAGATGGAGACAATCTCAGAGTATTTCCCAGAGGGCATTACTTATAGTATTCCTTACGATACGACACCCTATGTACAACAGTCGATTTCAAAGGTATTTCATACTTTGATTGAGGCGATTGTTTTAGTCGTGATCGTGATGTTTGTTTTCTTACAAAATTTCCGTTATACGGTGATTCCAGCGCTTGTCGTTGTTATAGCTTTATTAGGAACTTTAGCTGTATTGTGGTTTGCGGGCTACTCACTTAATACGATGACGCTATTGGCGATGGTGTTGTCTATCGGTATTCTGGTAGATGATGCGATCGTAGTGGTGGAAAATGTCGAACGTATTATGATGGAAGATCGAATACCTCCTCTACAAGCAACGATTAAAGCGATGCCACAGATTGGTGGAGCAATTGTTGGTATTACTTCCGTATTGGTTGTTGTATTCTTGCCGTTAGCCTTTATGAGTGGTTCGTCTGGCGTTATTTATGAGCAGTTTGCAATGACGATGGTTATCTCAATTGCTTTCTCTGGATTTTTCGCTTTAACCTTTACGCCGGCCTTATGTGCGACTTTCTTAAAACCTATTACCAAAGGTGCTCACGAGAAAAAAGGTTTTTTTGGTTGGTTCAATCGTACTTTTGATCGTTTTACTGAGAGGTATACTGGCACAGTTGCGACATTTGTTAAGCGTGGTGGCCGAATGATGATTATTTACTTAATCCTTTCGGTAGGTGCGATTTACTACTTCATCCAACTACCTAGTTCTTTCTTACCCGAAGAGGATCAAGCGATTGTCTTTACTAACGTTGAGCTAGCGTCAGGTGTAACCGCTGAGCGTACTGAAGCAGCTTTAGATGAGGCGGTGAACTTTCTCACACAGCAAGATGCAGTTGCTGATGTAGTTAGCGTGCGAGGTTTTAGCTTTAACGGTAACGGTATTAATGCAGGGATTATTTTCTCACCACTTAAAGATTTTAGTGAGCGTACTACCAGTGCTAAAGACGTAGCAGGTAGTGCTACTGGTGCATTATTATTTGGTGTACCGGATGCGACAATGTTTAGTATCACTCCGCCAGCGATCCCTTCTTTAGGTAATGCAGCAGGTTTTGAAATGTATTTACAAGACCGCGGAACCTTGGGGGTGTCTGAATTGCGCGCTCAAGCAGATGAGTTAGTCGCTTTAGCAAATCAAAGTCCAATGCTACAAGATGTTCGTATTGCTAGTTTAAGTGCCGGACCTTCTTTAGATATTAAGATTGATCGTATTAAGGCCTTGACTTATGGTGTGAACTTCTCCGATATTGCTGCAGTCCTTTCTACTGCAACAGGTAGTAGCTATGCAGGCAAGTTCCCTAATATGGGACGAATGCAGGATATTTGGGTGCAGGCTGATAATGAGTTCCGCCGTTCACCGGAAGATATATTACGTTTAAAAGTGCGTAATACCGATGGTGAACTAGTTGAACTTTCTAATTTTATGGATATTCAATGGACCTTAGCGCAGAGCTTAGTTCAACGTTATAACAGTTATTATGCTGTCAATATCAGTGGTTCTGCAGCACCTGGTTATGCTAATGGTGAAGCGATGGCTGAGATGGAGAAGTTAATCCGTAATAGTCTGGCAGCAGATGTCGGTTTTGAATGGACTGGTTTGTCTTATCAAGAGATTCAAGCAGGTAACCAAGGTGCTATCTTGACCATCATTTCACTCTTTGTTGTGTTCTTAGTATTAGCAGCACTCTATGAGAGTTGGGCAATTCCACTGTCAGCAGTTCTAATCGTACCGCTTGGTTTGTTAGGTTCTGTTAGTTTCGCTTATCTCTTTAACTTATCTAACGATATCTACTTCCAGGTAGGTTTAGTGACGGTAATTGGTTTAGCCACTAAAAATGCCATTCTGATTGTAGAATTTGCTAAGGATGCAGTGGCTACCGGTCAGCCATTGTTTGAATCAACGGTTCGTGCAGCGCGTTTACGCTTGCGTCCAATTCTGATGACTTCATTTGCTTTTATTTTGGGTGTTGTACCGTTAATGTTGGCGACTGGTGCAGGTGCTGGTGGTCAAAGTACTTTGGGTACTGGTGTGGTGGGCGGTATGATCGCGGCAACCGTATTCTCAATTTTCTTTGTACCCGTTTTCTTTAGTGTGATCTTGAAGCTATTCAAAAGTAAACCTAAACTCATGGGAGCACAGGTTAGTGAACAGGAATCTGTAGAACGAGATCGTGAGGAGAAGGATATGATTTATAGTGAGGCCTATCCTGAGGTGTTAGCTAAGCAATCGGATTCGGATGGTTCAGAAGAAGTATCAGACACCAACAAAAAGAATGAGGAGTAAGTAGCTCGTGAAAAAATTATCTATACTTAGTTTAAGTCTGATGTTGGCAGCTTGCTCATTGAATCCTAAATATGAGCGACCGGATACTCCTGTGCCATCAACTTATAACGCTGCTACATTAGAAGCCAAGGAGGGGCTTCTGAGTGGTGCTGATTTAGGTTGGCGTGAGGTTTTTCAGGAACCACGTTTACGTGCTCTGATTGACTTGGGTTTAGAAAATAACAGAGATATGTTGATTGCTATTCAGCGTGTCGAGGAGGCTCGTGCGCTGTATGGTATTCAACGTAGCGATCTTTTACCCCATATTGGTGCTACAGCTGAGCAAAATGCTCAGCGCTTACCACCAGATTTGCGTACTCCCGGTCAGGGCAGTATTAATCGAACTTATGTTGCGGGCTTAGGTGTCACAGCTTTTGAATTGGATTTATGGGGTAGAAAGCGCAGTCTAAGTGAGTCTGCTTTTGAGCAGTATTTAGCGACTGAGGAAGCCCGTAAAAGTATGCAAATTGGCCTGATTGCTCAGATCAGTTCGACTTATTTTGCTTGGCGTACAGCGCAGAGTCATCAGGACTTGGCAAATAATACGATTGCCTCTTATCAGCGTATTTATGACCTTGTTGATCGACGTTATCAAGCTGGCGTAGCATCCGCTCTAGAGAGCAATCAAGCGCGTACAACACTTGAAGGCGCTAAGGCAGCGTTAGCAGCAGCTAACCGTCAGGTTCAGCTAGCTTCTAATGCACTTGATGTCTTGATTGGACAGCCACAGCCTGCGACATTGCCGGAAGCAGTACCATTTGGATCTGATAATATAATCAGCGAGATTCCTGCAGGAGTGTCTTCGACCTTGTTAGTGAGACGCCCGGATATCATTGCAGCCGAGCATAATTTGAAATCAGCTAATGCTCAAATTGGTGCTGCTCGTGCCGCATTTTTTCCGAATATTTCTTTGACAGGTTTGCTAGGTACTCTTAGTCCGGACTTCAGTGGTTTATTTGACCGACAAACTGAAACTTGGGTGTTTAATCCAACGATATCTGTTCCTATTTTTACAGCAGGTGCATTGAGAAATAGCTTGGATTTAGCTGAAGTCCGCAAGGAAATCTCGGTATTAGAGTACGAAAAGGCGATTCAAGAAGCGTTTCGTGAAGTCTCAGATGCGTTAAGTGGTGAGCAAACATATCAGGTTCAACTTGATGCGCTTCGTGAGCAGCAGTCAGCGGCATATCAGACACTGAATCTTTCTGAGCAACGTTACGATGCTGGTATTGATAACTTCTTGTCCGTACAGCAGGCACAGATTGATTTGTTTAATGTGCAGCAGAACTTTCTTCAGGTCGGTTTAGAGTCTTTACAAAATCGTTTAGAGCTTTATAAAGCATTAGGTGGTGGTTGGACTGAGAAGACAGTGACTGCAGACGAGTCGCAACTAAGCGAAGAAGAACTAAACAGCGAGATTAACTAAGTTTCTTATTGGATTTCGTGCATAATATGTAGATACTCAAAAGCCTAAGAAAACTTCTTCTTAGGCTTTTCTTAATTTGTTATCTTTTTTGTTGGAGTAATAATGGATTTAGGTGTAAATATTGATCATGTAGCAACGCTGCGTCAGCAGCGTAATGTTGTGTATCCTGACCCTGTTCGTGCTGCTTTATTGGCTGAGCAAGCAGGCGCGGATGCCATTACGTTGCATTTGCGCTTTGATCGTCGTCATATTCAAGACGCTGATTTATACAAAATCCGCCCACTACTTACAACACGCATGAACTTAGAGTGTGCGATTACTGACGAAATGCTTAATATTGCCATTGACGTTCAGCCGCAAGATGTGTGTTTAGTACCAGAAAGGGCTGAGGAGTTAACTACGGAGGGTGGTTTGGATGTGATTAGCCATTTTGATGAGATTAAACATGCTGTTCAGCGCTTAAAGGATACGGGTATTCGAGTTTCACTATTTATTGATCCAGTCGAGCAACAAATTGAAGCGGCCGCCAAAACTGGCGCGACAGTTATTGAAATTCATACTGGTAATTATGCTGATGCGACTGACATTACCATAGATAGTGAAAAGGCGTCAGTTAAAGATGAACTCGTTGCCAAGGAGTTGGAACGAGTTCGTATTGCGATGGTAGCAGGTCTAGGCTTGGGTCTTAGAGTTAATGCAGGTCACAGCTTAAATTACACAAATGTACAGGATATAGTTGCTTTAGGTGGTTTTAGCGAGCTCAATATTGGTCATGCTATCGTTGCTCAATCAGTTTTTGATGGTTGGGAACAAGCGGTGCGTGATATGAAGGCTCTTTTGAGAGTTAAGTAATCGCTAAATAGATTTTTTGGAGGTATTTATGGTTGATTCAACCGCTGCAATTGATTTGCTTTTAAAGCGTAATTCCATGAAGTTAGTACATGGCCCTGGTCCCTCTGATGAGGACTTAGATAGAATTCTCCGTGCCGCGATGACAGCTCCGGACCATGGAGCAATTCGGCCTTGGCGTTTTAAAATTATCCGTGGCCAAGAAGCCATTAAGAAGTTTGCAGATTTATCTTATAAGTTTCGCCAAGCTTCGAATAGTCCTTTTGATGAAGAGAAGCTTAAGTCTTCAAAAGCTTGGCTTTATGAGGTGCCACTTATTATTGCTGTAGCCACTCAAGTCAATCATCAAGTAACACATAAAATTGATGAGATAGAGCAGTACTTAGCGACTGGCGCAGCAATGACACAAATTTTAAATGCTAGTCATTTTTTAGGTTATGGTGCTTTCTGGAGTACTGGTATCGCGACTTATATCGAGGAGTTTCAAGAAGCACTTGGATTTGATCCTTTGGACTATCGCTTCCAAGGCTTTATTGCAATTGGTACTCCACGCATTTCGACGCCACAAAAAGATCGTCCTGATTATCAAGAAGTTAGTCAGTTTTGGCCATAATTTATCGTTTAGGTCGTCTTTTTAGTGGTTATTACCGAGTGTAATTTCTTCTATTAGTCAGGTATGCTACTAGTTATTTAAAGTGTTTATTAGTTTAAGCGTAAGTTAACTGGTTGGAGGACGACTTATTATGAGAAAAACTTTCCGTTTATCAGCATTATTTGCAGCAGCAACATTATCCTTCGGTATAACCACATCAGCACAGGCTGAAGTGGTTAAAATTGGTTTTGTTGGTCCAATTACGGGGCCACTGACCCAATATGGGGATATGGTGCTTGAGGGTATGACTACCGCAATTGAAACGGTCAATGAAGCAGGTGGTATAAATGGTGATACTTTTGAAATTGTTCGTGTAGATGATGCCTGTGAACCTAAGCAAGGACCTATCGCTGCCAATAATATCATTAATCAAGATATTGGCTTTGTTATTGGTCCTGTATGTACAGGAGCCACTGTAGCGGCTGCTAGTATTTTAGATGAACACGGCGTCGTTACAATTACGCCATCAGGTACAGGCCCAGTAATTACTGATGGCAAGGACTTTCACTTTATTTTCCGTTCAATTGGTCGCGATGATCAACAGGGCCCGGCTGCTGCAGAGTACATAGTTAATGTTGCCAAGCCTGAGCGTTTAGCTGTACTGCATGATAAGCAGTCATATGGTCAAGGTATTGCGGCTTCAGTTAGAGATGAGGCTAAAAAAGCGGGGATCAATGTCGTGATGTTTGAGGGCGTTAATGCCGGTGAATCTGACTATTCAGCTATTCTTACTAGTTTACGTTCTAGTGATGTTGATTTTGTTTATTTTGGCGGTTATCACCCAGAGATGGGATTATTGTTGCGTCAAGCTCGAGAGTTAGGTTTTAACGCACCATTTATGGGACCAGAAGGTGTTGGTAATCCTGATGTTAATGCGATTGCTGGTGAGGCTGTAGAAGGTATGTTGGTTACTTTACCATCAGATTACTCAGCACTTCCTGAGAATGCGGAGATTGTCCAGGCCTTTAAGGATAAGGGTCGAAATCCTTCAGGTGCATTTCAGTTAACCGCCTATGCTGCGACGCAAGCTATTCTTAAAGGAATTGAACAAACAGATTCTACTGATCCTGAAAAAGTAGCCGATTGGTTACATGAGAATTCAGTGCCTACCGTCTTGGGTGATATTAGTTGGACTGAACAAGGTGACCTCACGGAGTTTGTTTTTGATGTCTTTCAATGGCATACAGATGGTTCCAAGACATTGGCAACTGAGTAATTAGTTGATTCTTCCACAATCATTTAATTAAGCACTCTAATTGTTTTACAATTAGAGTGCTTTTCTTTATTTAAAGAAACGATAAAATACTTGAGTGCTAGTTGCTTGGCTCATGTATTTAATTTATATAATCAATTAAAAATTTTGGATATTAAAGGATTGGTTACAGCTTCTTCATATTTCAAGCGCAGCGAACAAGCGCGTTTATCCATTACAGGTGATTGGGTTTTAGCAAATTATAAAGATCTTCAACGCATTGAAAATAGCTTGAGTGAAGCGCTTTCAACAACTAAGAATCTTGACTTTTCTGAGCTAACTCAGATGGATACCAATGGTGCTTACCTCTTAATTAAAATAGTTGGAGATGAGCGCCTTAAGGTGGTGCTCGAGCAGGATGCCTCCTTACCTTTAGCTTTCCGCAATTTGCTATTGGCGGTATTAGAGAGTTTTGAGGAGTCTAAAAAACAGCAACAACAAAGCAACAAAAAATACAGCGCTATTGCTTTGTATTTTGACCAATTAGGGCGTCGTGCTATTGATGCTAAAACAGAGGCCATTAGTTGGTTAGCATTTTTTGGTTCGATCATAGAAAATATGTTTCTAACCTTGTTGCAGCCTAAGAAGTGGCGTTTAACATCAGTAGTCGCTCATATAGATTCGAGTGGTCTGCAAGCGGTACCTATTATTTTCTTATTGAACTTCTTAGTAGGTGCGGTAATTGCCTTCTTGGGGGCAAGCGTGCTAGAGCAATTCGGTGCAACCATATTCACTGTGCATTTAGTTGGTTTTGCCTTTATGCGTGAGTTTGGTGTGCTTCTTACCGCTATTTTAATTGCGGGACGTACAGCAAGTGCCTTTACTGCTCATATCGGTTCGATGCGTTTAAATGAGGAAGTCGATGCACTCAAAGTAGGGGGAGTTAATCCATTAAATATGTTAGTGCTGCCTCGCGTTGCTGCGTTAATGATTAGTATGCCACTACTCACTTTTATTGCTATTGTTGCGGGTATCCTAGGTGGGATGGCAGTCTCGAATTTTATGCTTGATATTTCACCTACATTGTTTATGGATGTTTTGATTGATAAGGTTGGTTTACATCACTTTATCGTGGGGATCTCAAAGGCTCCTATTTTTGCTGTGATTATTGCAACAACTGGTTGTTTAGAAGGTTTTAGAGTTCAAGGTAGTGCTGAGTCTTTAGGGCGGCGTACGACAAGTAGTGTGGTCAAGTGTATTTTCTTAGTGATTCTACTTGACGCTATGATGGCAATGTTCTTTATGAAAATGGACTGGTAGTTATGAGTAGATCATCAAGTCAGTTGTTAGCTGCTATGCCCTCCGAACGGCAGCATAAGGTGATTATCAAGGTTCGTGGTTTACGTAATCAGTTTGGTTCGCATGTGGTTCACGATCACTTGGATCTAGATATTTATCAGGGTGATATAGTTGGTGTGGTAGGTGGTTCTGGGACAGGTAAATCGGTCTTGTTACGATCTATTGTGGGATTAATCACGCCAGCAGCCGGTGAAATCACGATTTTTGGCAAAACCTTATCCGAGCTATCGAAATCAGAGCGCATAGAGATAGATCGCAAAATGGGTGTTTTATTCCAACAAGGAGCTCTTTATTCATCACTAACGGTTAAAGAAAATATTGCTTTTCCTTTGATTGAACAGTTGGGCATGCCGAGAGCTCAAGCTGAGGACTTAGCCATTATGAAGCTTTTTTTAGTTGGGTTGACTGCAGTTGCTGCAGACCGCTATCCTTCTGAACTATCGGGAGGAATGATTAAGCGTGCAGCTCTAGCGCGTGCTTTAGCCTTAGATCCAGCTATTTTGTTTTTAGATGAACCTACTGCAGGCTTGGACCCTATTGGTGCAGCTAAATTTGATGAGTTAATTAAAACCTTAAGAGATGCTTTAGGTTTGACTATTTTTTTAGTCACTCATGATATGGATACTTTATATACAGCATGCGATAAGATCGCTGTATTGTCAGATAAAAAAGTGCTAATTTCTGCACCAATTGAGGAAGTGAAAAAAGTCGATAATGAGTGGATTCAAGAGTATTTCAACGGCCCTCGAGGTCGTGCAGTATACACTTCGCACACTCCAACTAGATAGATTGTAAAGGTAGGGTATGGAGCCAAAAGCAAGACATATTTTAATCGGTTTATTTACCGTAATAGTTAGTATAGGTATTGTGGTTGCAGTAATCGTCTTAGGCAAGTTTACTGCCGCATATAACTGGCAATATTATATCGTGCAGTTTGATGAAAGTGTTAGTGGTCTATCTAATGGTAGCGCAGTAGATTATAGTGGTTTGAAAATTGGTGAGGTTGAGCGTTTAGAGCTTCAATCTAATCCTAATCTTGTCAATGCCTATATTAGAATCCAAGATGGTGTTGATATCCATGAGGATGTTACAGCTATGCTGTCGACTGTTGGTATTACCGGTCAGTCAATAATAGCTCTTTCAGGAGGCACTAAAAAGTCTAAGATATTAAATGGTACGAGTGACAATAGAGCAATTATTTACGCAACACCCTCGCCGTTGTCACAGCTTTTTTCGGGGGGAGAGGGGATAATCTCTAGCTTGAGTGAAAGTTTAGTCGGTGTTTCAGACCTTTTAAGTCAAGAAAATATTCAAAATTTTAGTCAAATATTATCGAATGTCGAGATCGTTACTTCGTCAGTAGCTCAAGAAAGTGATCATATTCAATCCGTTATTCGTGAATCTGAACAGCTGCTTTCTAATGCTAATGATGCTGTTAATTTATTTAAAGATTTTAATGTTGATGTAAATAATTTAGTTAATGAACAAGGGGCTAAGGCCCTGGAATCAATGGCGATTGCTCTAGATTCAGTAAAACTGGCAGCTCAAAATATTCAAGTGTTGATTGATAACTCTCAAGGGCGTCTTTTAACCGGTTTAGATGGTTTAGAGCAGGTTGGTCCAGCGCTCAATGAGTTTAAACGTGGTATGACAACATTTAACAATCTGCTCAGGAATTTTTCAGAAAGCCCTGGACGCTTTATATTAGAAGGTGAGCCTTTAGAGGAGTATAAACCATGGTAAGAAAATCATTTATTAAGCTTTTGACAGTAAGCTCACTGGTGTTTTTGCTTGGAGCTTGTTCAGTTTTCCCCAAGGCTCCTCAACTGACGGTTTACCCATTACCACAGCGTGATATTCAAAGATATAATACCGTAGTTACGCATGATGTATTGAGTGTTGCCACCCCCTATGCGATTAGTTATTTAGATACTAACCGCATAGTTGTTGTAACGCCTCAGCATAGCTTGGCTGTGATGGAGGGCATTCGTTGGGAGGACTTAGGCCCTATTGTATTTAGGGATAGTCTGATTAGTACCTTGCGTCGAGCGAATATTTATAGTGCAGTTATTAATGATAGTGCAGGGGCAGGTGATTATTCATTGCGAAGTGATTTGCAGAGCTTTCAAATGGATTATTCTGTTCAGCCAGCTGAAGCGGTTATTAGTGTAGATGCTACTTTAATTAACTTAAAGGCAAGCTCTCAAACGTATAAGACAGCAAGTTTTATTGCTCGCGCTGCCTTGTCTGCTGAGTCTGATGCAGCTGTAGTTAACGCCTTTGCTGATGCTAATCAACAATTGCAACAGCAACTTATACAGTGGCTGAGTATGCAGTTATTGCCATAATTTTAAAGCGGTGAGTAAATTTATACTTACCGCTTTTGTTATTAGGTGCTATGGAGTGAGTTCACTACTGGCAACTAAACGTTATGAAGTATGAGTCATCTGCTGAGCCAGAGCCGGTCGGTGCATGTTGCCGAAGACTAAGAGCCTTTAGTGGAGAGCAAACTTTATCTGCATTGCTTTGACAAGCCTTCCAGTTAGGGGCTGATGATGCACCATCAGAGCATTTTAGACCATAGGAGTTATGACTATTTACATCAATTTTGCTTGCACAAGCAGACAATATGACAGGAACTGCGAGTAGTAGTAATTTTTTTAGTTTCATATTTAGAATCCTAAGCATCCTCTAATCAGAATAATAGAATTTTATCAGGAGTACAGCTGAAATCATAGACTAATGCTCAGTAATGAGATAATAAGCGTTTATTGAGGGGTTAGATAAGTGTGGTAAGTAACATTTTGTATCACTTGACTGTATGAATTCTTGTTAAGATTGATCGAATTGTATAATAATTTATCTTTATACTCAGCAAAGGAGTTCTTTTATGAAGAAAGTATTACTTCTAGGATTGTCAGTTATGATGGTGAGCGGTGTTGCAGTAGCTCAAAATGATGGGGAAGATTACCGTTCAGCTTGGGCTAAATCTCAGGATATATATATTGAGCCAACGTTACGTATTACTGAAACAACATTTCCAGTGACACCCGAACAGGCAGCTCAACAACATCTCGCGACTCGCGAAGTTCCTGAGGGTACAGTGCTAAACCAGAGTCAAAGCACAGTTATCGGCCCTAATGGTCAGGTTATTCAGCAATCGGGTGGATCCGCTATTACGCCATCGTCTACAACTAAGACTCAAGCTGGTGCGCCAGTTGATGATTTATCTCGCTCTGTTCAATAGATTAGGTAGTTAGGGGCTCTCCCCCATTAAAGGTCACTTTTTGTTATAAAGCCTGTCAGTAAATACTGACAGGCTTTATTTTTGAGCAGGATAATTTTAACCATTTTACGACTGAATCGTTTTTTTTGGTTAAGCTGTATTTACTACATTAAATTTTTAGTAGATGTGTCAGTAGTGGGTGAAATGAGTTTAAATATTCAATCCATTAAAAATTGCTCAAAGCAAAGCCGAGATATTTTAGAGTCCCTTAGTGAGGAGCAGTTAGTTGCAGCTTCAAGTGACGCTTTGTCGACGCTTGTTTTGGCGGGTGCTGGTACGGGTAAAACCAGAACCTTAATTGGTCGCTTAGCGTATTTAAAGCAACTAGCAAGCTTTCCGTCATCACGAGTTTTAATGTTAGCTTTTGCTCGCAAAGCAGCGATAGAGATGCGCGAACGTGTTGATATTTTATTGCCTATGGCGGCTGAGAATATACAGATCAATACATTTCATAGTCTCGGCTTATTTATTGTTAGTACTGTTAAGGGCACGCTACCTCAGTTGACTGAATTGAGTGACGCTAGTGTGATGGAGCAATTTATACGTCAAGGCTTCTTTAAGCTTTGTCTAAGTGAACCGGACTATTTAGTGGCTTATTATAAGTGGCTAAGTGTATCAACTATGACCTCAGTAGTGACAGCGACTCACCATGAGTTTTTCCGTAGTTTAAATGATGAGTATGTCCAAAACCGTGCAGAGTTAGTTTGCGCTAATTTGTTGTATCAATTGAAAATTGATTATTTATATAAGGTGCATTACCCTAAAGCACATCGGTGGAGTAAGTCTAAATCATACCAACCATGCTTTTATTTACCACGTCAGGATATTTATCTGGAGATTTATGATTCTGCTGACCGAGTATTATCTGAGGAACAGCTTGAATATCGACAAAAGTCTTTGCTGATTCATGAGCAGCACGAAACAAAATGTATAGAGCTATTTTGGGATAGTGATATTGAGAGCTTTTACCAGCAATCATGTGAGTTATTCAGTAGTTTCCAATGTGCTAACGATGTTAGGACTAAACGTCTTAGGTTGGGCCGTTCTGGTTATCATTGTGAGTTATTTGTAGAGCAACTTTGTCGTTGGCTATCATTGTCCATGTATGAGCTATCCTGGCCAGATTTAGAGCCCCTGTTGGGATTAGAGGGGAGGTTGCTCAATGTGTTGTTAGAACCTATATGGAGTCTTTATCAGAAGCACTTACTTAAGTCTGACCGTATTAATTTTGAACAGATGATCATTTTAGCAACAGAATATCTTCGTTCCGGTCAGTTTAAGGTTCCGTGGGATGAAGTGATGATTGATGAGTTTCAGGATATTTCTTCTCATCGTGCGGCTTTAATTCAGGCGATGAGGTATCAACGACCAAATATTCGGCTTTTTTGTGTGGGTGATGACTGGCAGGCTATTTATCGATTTGCGGGCTCAGACTTGCGTTTCACTACGGAGTTTGAGGAGTTTTTTGGTGAGGTTAAGCGTTATGCTTTAAGTCATACCTTTAGATTTGGCGAGGTGTTAAGTGCGGAGTCTAGTCGCTTTGTATTAGCAAACAGTAGGCAATCCAAAAAGTCTTTATATGGCTATCAAGGGCATAATAATCCATTAGTTTTATGTCCCTTAGAGCAGATTAAGAAAAAAAAATGGCTTGCCAGTGTATTGGAAGTGATCCAAAAAGAAACTGCACTATATGCTGAGGATATACAGCAGGATCGAGTTACTGTTTTTATTTTATCGCGCTTTCATCATTTTTTGCTGAATCCTAGTGAGCTTAAAGCTTATGCCCTTAAATTTCCTGATTTTGATCTTTTACAAGGCACAGTTCATAGTGTTAAGGGTAATGAGGCGGACTATGTACTGTTATTGGAGATGAATAGTGGAGAGTTTGGTTTCCCTTCCGAAAAGGTTAGTGATAAGTTAGTTGAAAGTTTTTTGCCAATGGCTGAGGACTTTCCTTTTGCTGAGGAGCGGCGCTTATTTTATGTAGCATTAACAAGAGCGCGAAGACAGGTGTATTTATGTTATAGCGAGACGACAAAGTCAGTCTTTATTGAGGAATTAATTAAGTATCATAAGATTCAGTACTTAACTAAGCTGATAGAAAATCAAAAACAAGCTATCGTGCCAAAAAGAAAGCATTGGACTAGACTAAATTATTTTAAATTTAGGTAAAATAAAAGACTTATCTTATTCACCGATGGGTGGATAAATTGTCTATTATAAAATTGTCTGACATTTATGCGTTTTTTTGTTTATTTTTTTGTGTTTTTATATTTTGCGCAAACGTATGATAGTTTTTGGATCGGTTTGTTGGCAGCCATTGCGACTTCTTATTTGTGGCGATATATTAAGCGTCGTAATCAGCAGGTTAGCTCTCAAGATAAACAGTCTTGGGGTGAGTCTAGTTGGGGTAAAACACGTCAAAGCCGTGCTCATTATGATTTTGCTAAGGGGCATATACGATCGGCTATTTCTCCTAATGAGGTTTTTACGCCAATTTCATTTTATGTGGCGGCACTATTTTTATGTTTGGGTCGTATAGCTAAAGCTAAAGGTGTAGTAAAAGATAGAGATATTGATTTGGCGAATGGAGTAATGAATCAGCTGCGCTTGCCTGAGGCTTTGCGTGTTGAAGCCAGAAAGTATTTTAATCAAGGTAAAGCGGCTGATTTTTCTATCTCTATTTTAGTTATTGAATTAAAAAAGCAGTTTATTGCTTTCCCAAATTTTCAGCGCATGTTTTTTGATATTTGTTTAGGTGCAGCTATTTTAGATGGGCGTATCATTGCGTCTGAAAAAGAGATTATTCAAGAGCTATTCACCTTGACCGGTGCGAGGAAGGAGTCTTTCGAGAGTTTTATTGCTCAGTTTGAACAAAGTAGTAGTTCTAGCGATAGTCATCGGGGGAGTCAACAAAATCACTCTTATCGAAGTGCTTCAGGCCGTCGAGACGGTAGTGGTTGGGGTAGAGCAACTAAATCTAAGTTAGCGGAGTCTTTGGCTACCTTAGGAGTTACCGAAGATGTTAAACAGGATGAGTTAAAGCAAGTTTATCGAAAGCTTATCAATCAATATCATCCCGATAAGTTAGCAGGTCAAAATTTGCCGGAGGGCCTGATTGAAATGGCTAATGAAAAAACACAAGAAATTATTAGTGCTTATAATTACATTAATGAGCACAAGGGTTGGTCTCGCTAGGTGCTGTTCGCTATTAGAATTTAGTGTTTATACTAAGCTCTAATAGCAAATTTGTTAGTGGTTACTATAAGCGAGAGACTCTAAAGCGCGTTCAATCACTTCGGTTGAATCACAGAAAAAAATTAAGGTGTCCCCCTCAGTGGCATTACCTAAAATGGTTTCAATCTCATCATTAATATCAGTGTTTTGAAGTAACTCACTGACGTGAATAGAGCCATTTTCAAAACGCTCCTCAGGTAGTAACTCTGGAATAAGCTCATAATCAGTCGCTGCAGCGACAAAGCCTAAAAAGACTTGAGTGCCTTCAACGTTGCAGAGTATCTCTATACCAATATTTTCTTTAGACTCGTCATCGACATATTCAAGATAACGATTAAAAGTACTAGTTAAGTAGTTTTGCATATGCTGATATTACTCGTTCAAAAGATTGGTCGGTGGTGGGAGATCTTGTGGTTTAGGAGAGGCGGGACCTTGATAGCTATCTGGGTGTTGACCGGCGCAAGCAGTTAGAAATGCTGCAGCTGCTAAAATAAAGAGAAGTTGTTTAATTTTACCCATGCACTATACTCCGAAAGTAGGTCTATTATCTATTAATTGTTAATTAATCAAGATGACTGGTTATTGTAGTGTACTTTTTTATTTATTGCAGTGATGGACTGCTTTGGTACGATGCGAAAAATTATTCACATTGATATGGACGCGTTTTATGTCTCAGTTGAATTGCAAGATAGACCTGAGCTAAAGGGTCTACCTGTGATAGTTGCTTGGGAAGGAGAGCGCTCAGTCGTTTGTGCGGCCTCTTATGAAGTGAGGGAGTATGGCGTTCATTCCGCCATGTCAGTGGCTAAGGCTAAACAATTATGTCCATCAGCACTTTATTTGGTACCAAACTTCGAAAAGTATCGCACGGTATCAACACACGTGCATAAGATTTTTAAAAAGTATACGGATCAGATTGAACCTCTATCATTAGACGAGGCCTATTTAGATGTGACAGATAATAAGCTGAACATACCTATAGCGACAGAGGTTGCACAATTAATTCGTCAAGAGATTTTTCAAGTGACTGGATTGACAGCATCGGCTGGTGTGGCGCCTAATAAATTTTTAGCAAAAATTGCTTCAGACTGGAATAAACCGAATGGTATCAAGGTCGTTTCTCCTCAAAAAATGATGGAGTTCTTGTTGCCATTGCCTGTACAGAAAATTCCTGGTGTGGGTAAGGTGACTTTGACTAAACTACACCAGTTAAAGGTGTTTACAGTCAGTGATTTATCGACTTTAAGCCTAGGAGAGTTGACCCATCATTTTGGTAGTTATGGCTATCGACTTTATCAATTAGCAAAGGGTGTGGATAAGAGACCGGTTAAACCGAATCGTGAACCTAAGCAGATTTCCTCTGAAAATACCTTTATGCGTGACTTGACGATAAGAGAGGTTGCAGAAGCTTTGCCAATTTTGGCTGAAAAAGTGGCTTCCTCAGCGCAGCGGAAAGGGCAATTTGGTTGCTGTGTGACCTTGCGCTTAAAAACAGCGGATTTTAGGGTGATGACGCGCTCAATTACATTGTCACATGTATTACATGAATCGGATGAGATTTTGAAGCAGGCAGAGAGTTTATTGGAGCAGCTGAGTACCACTGAGAAGTCACAGCTTTATCGCTTAGCAGGTATTGGCATTAGCCAGTTTTTAAGCAAAGAAGCTGTCGACTCTCAGTTAAACTTGTTTTGAGTTTAAGGCATCAATTTTTCTTTTAGAAGCTTAGAGACTTGAGCCATATCGGCACGACCGGCTAGTTTAGGTTTAACGATACCCATCGCCTTGCCCATGGCTGCACCACCAGTCATTCCGTTAGTGCTTAACTGAGCTAGTACCTCATCGATTAAAGCTGATATCTCTTCGGCGCTAGCTTGTTCAGGCATAAACTCAATTAATACATTTATTTCAGCTTGTTCTGCAGCAGCAGTATCAGCACGACCTGCACTTTCATAAGCTTGGATAGATTCCTTGCGCTGCTTAATTTGTTTATCGATAATAGCTACTACGTCCTCATCGATAAGTTCGATGCGCTCATCAACCTCACGTTGTTTGATCGCTGCTTGCAATAAACGCAATGTGCTTAAACGAGCCGAATCACGAGCTCTCATAGCGTCTTTAGTAGCGTTAGAAATCTTATCTTTTAAACTGTCAGACATTGTGTATCCTAAAAATTGAGTTGAATTTTAGCGTAATAACCTTATTATATAGCTGTTATTCCAAAAAATTATCACTACAGGATAGAAATTAAGTCGATGGCAAAATTTATCATTAACAAAAAGTACCAGCCAAAACAACAGGCTAATATTGCTCAACTTTTTATTGTCTTAGCTCGCTCAGCTAAAGCAGAGGATATTGAGGCTGCTGATGAAGTGCTAAAGGTGTTGTCAGCTCGATTTCCTCATGCTGTATTGATGACAACCAGTTTATTAGAAGCGCAACCACTGACCGAGGATTTATCCGAATCAGAGCAGCAGGCATGGTTAAAAGCTGTCCAACCTAGTTGGATTCGCTTTATTCAAGAGCAGCAGAAAGAGTTTTTAATTGAGCCTGCAGCGACAGCTTTAGTGGGGGTAGGGAGTGTAGGCTCATTGGTGCTAGAGCTGTCTAAGCAGGGTTCCCCCTTGGCTGGTCGCTTAATGGCTTTTGGTAGCCGTTTTATTAGCCTACCAGAGAAGCCTATTTCATTAGAGCAGACGTTGCATCTTTTTCATGCAGCAAGTGATATGCAGGTTGATGCTAAGCATAGTCATATCGCTCAGTTAGCCATTGAAAATATTGATGGTGATTGTACTATCGATCTAGTTCAAGGATTAGATGACTCATTAGACCCAAGCCTCATTACACAAATGCGTGTGCGTTTAGAAACCTGTATTCCATTACGCATTTTAAGAGAGGTTCAGGCTGTTAACGGTAAATAAAAGGTAAATAGAAGAGGGGCGTATTAGGCCATTGGCTTAAATTTAAGTTATAGACTTTTCAGACACTATTTCTTCGGGCTCCAATGGACGTTGTCCTAGTTTTTTGGCGATGACTGCGCAGACCATTAATTGAAGTTGATGAAAAATCATCAATGGTAAGATAATCGAGCCAATAGGCATGCCGGCAAAAATAACTTGAGCCATGGGTAAGCCACTTGCCAAACTTTTCTTAGAACCACAAAACAAAATCGTAATTCGATCGGCTAGGTTAAAACCTAGTGCTTTAGCTATGACAAGACTAGCTCCCAGTGCGATGGTGAGTATCAGTGCACTAACCAAAAATACGGCAATAAGTGCTGATAGAGGAGTATCGCGCCATAGACCCTCATTGACAGCATGTGAAAAGGCTGCGTAAACAACCAATAAAATTGAGCCTTGATCCACTATTTTGACAAGAACTTTATTTCTTAATAAGAACTCACCCAAGTAAGGGCGCAGTAAATGACCAATAATAAAAGGCACGAACAGTTGGAAAATAATTTTAACGACTGACATTAGATTAATACTCGGAATCTGATTGCTAAAGTCAGTCAAGATTAATGCTACTAATAGGGGAGTGATAAAAATTCCGACCATGCTTGAGGCAGAAGCATTGCAAATAGCAGCTGCTAAATTACCTCTAGCCATTGAGGTAAAGGCAATTGCTGATTGTACAGTTCCTGGGAGCATGCACAGGTATAAAAATCCTAAATAGAGTGTCGGTGTCATTAGCGGTTCAAGTACTGGGCGCAGTAAGATGCCAATGAGTGGAAAGATAATAAATGTAATACAAAAGATGACAAGGTGAATTTTCCAATGCATGATGCCTTGGAAAATAGCTTGTCTGGACAGTCGTGCACCATGTAAGAAAAATAATAGTGCGATTGCTATTTTACTGAACCAGTCAACTGCAACCTCTCCTTGGCCCTGGGCTGGTAGGAGAGTTGCAAAAACAACAACTAAGGTTAGTAAAATAGTAAATTGATCAGGAATTAATCGTTTGTAATTAAATTGCATTTTTAGTTTATGTTCAATTAATCTACAGACGACTTGTAATTTAATTTATGGCGTCTGACGTCTCACTTTAGCCTTATAGTACATCAGAAGCGTAGTCAGCAAGTCGCGAACGCTCGCCTTTTTGTAGCGTGACGTGTCCTGAGTGCGGCCAACTTTTGAATCTATCCACGACATAGGTTAGTCCCGAGCTGCCTTCGGTGAGATAAGGTGTATCAATTTGAGCTATATTACCTAAACAGATAATTTTGGTGCCAGGTCCTGCACGAGTGATCAGGGTCTTCATTTGCTTAGGCGTCAGGTTTTGAGCTTCATCAATGATGACAAATTTATTTAAGAAGGTCCTGCCCCGCATAAAGTTTAAGGAACGAACTTTAATGTGCGAGTTAATCAGCTCTTTACTGGCACTACGTCCCCACTCCTGCAGGTTTTCGTTATTGTTACCTGAATGTAAGAACTCTAGGTTATCCTCAAGTGCCCCCATCCATGGTTGCATTTTCTCTTCCTCGGTACCTGGTAAGAAACCAATGTCTTCACCAACTGACACAGTGACACGGGTCATGATGATCTCTGAATAACGCTTAGTTTCAAGTACTTGAGTTAGGCCTGCTGCTAGGGCTAACAGTGTTTTACCTGTGCCGGCTTGACCCAATAAAGAAACGAAATCAACTTCTGGACTCATTAATAGGTTTAGCGCAAAGTTTTGCTCTCTATTGCGAGCTGTCACTCCCCAAACATTGTTCTTTTTGTGAGTGTAGTCACGGACAGTTGCCAGTATGGCTGTTTTTCCGGTAATTTCTTTAACTTGGGCAAATAGCGGGGTATCACCCTCTAGATAAACAAATTGATTAACAAGGAAGTTTGCGCATAGCGGACCCTTTATCTTATAGTAAGTGGTGCCGCCTTGTATCCATGACTCGATATCCTTACCATGACGGAGCCAGAAGTCATCAGGTAGTTGTGTAACACCATCATAAACTAAGTCGGAGTCTTCTAAGGAGTGATCATTTAAGTAGTCCTCGGAGGCAAGGCCAAGTGCTTTGGCCTTTAAACGCATGTTGATGTCTTTGGATACTAAAATAACCTCATGGTCCTGCACTGTTTGTTGCAAGGTTTGCACAACATTTAAGATGATATTATCAGGCTTGTCAGCTTCTATTTGTTGTTGATTTAGTTGTTCGAACTTTTGTGTTTCAAAAAACAATTGTCCAGTCGCTTCTTTGTTGCCAAGACTGTTGAGAGGGATGCCTTGGCTTAAATCCTCATGATCATTGACTAGAGAATCAAGTGTGCGGCTTACTTGACGAGCATTGCGTGCGACCTCTGTCAAGCCCTTTTTGTTGTGATCAAGCTCTTCTAGTGCCATCATGGGTAAGAAGATATTATGTTCTTGGAAACGGAATAAGCAGGTTGGGTCATGGAGCATCACATTAGTATCTAAAATGAATAGCTTGTGAGCTTCGTCTGCCTTAGTATTTACAGATTTTCGTTGAGAGGATTTCTTAGCTACAGTATGCACAGCTTTAACAGCTGTTTTGGAGGCTATATTGCTTGCTACTTCGGTGATTTCTTTTATGGCTATTTTTTTGGCAACAACCTTTTTCTCTTGAGGCTCTTCTTGGTCGGATAATGCCATTGAACTCGCTGTTGTAGTAGATGCCGTTATTACTTTAGTGGGTACTACTGCTTCTTCGCTTTGAGTTGAAGATACCTCAGATACCATTTCGTTAACTGCTGTTGTTGCTTTAGCGACAGTTTTGCGGGCACGGCGAACCTTTGGTGTCGGAATTTCATTCATATCAAGACGAGTTGCCGGCTTAAGGGGAGGTTTAGGAAGAGCCATAATTAATACACCAAAAATTTAAGAAGAAAGGGGGTAAACCTAAAAATAAGTTACTGCAACTCTTTTAACGTTGTAAATACTTCATTAGCATGGCCGTCTACTTTTACCTTACGCCATTCGGCGATTAAAACACCCTTTGGGTTAATTAGAAAAGTGCTGCGTTCAATACCACGACCAATTTTTCCAAACATGTTTTTGTCTTTAATAACGTCGAACTGGTTACAAAGAGATTCCTCAGTATCGGCTATAAGCTCGAAAGGTAGTTCGTGCTTATCAATAAAGTTCTGATGTGACTTTAAAGAATCACGAGAAACGCCGACAATCTCGGCATTGAGTGATTTAAAGCCCTCGTATTGATCGCGAAAGTCTTTTGACTCATTTGTGCAGCCAGGAGTATTGTCTTTAGGATAAAAGTAAAGTACTAAGTACTTACCACTAAAATCACTTAAAGAAATTGTGCCGTCATTAGTTTCGGCCGTAAAGTCATTTATTTTTTTATTAAGTTCTACTGTTGTGCTCATGTCTTTAACTCCAAAAATTATTGAATTATTTTAAATTATGAATAGTCAATCTAACCCATCTAATAATAGTGCTGCAACCACTTGACGGTTTTCGTTCATCAGTACATTGTAGGTGCGTGCAGCAGCTTGGGTGTCCATACACTCGACACCGATACGGTTAGCTAAGAGGGGGTGTAGTATGGCAGGGGAAATAAATTTTTGCTTTTTACCCGTACCAATAATGATTAACTCTGGTACGTTACCATAAGAGGGGCTGATATTCTCACCATTTAAAAAAGCCATCGGATCTACTTTTTTTTCAATTAATCCTGCAGCTTTTATAAGTGCGTCAAGCGTGACCTCCTCAATGTGGTTGACTTCCCAGGCACTAACCTCTCCTTCAGGACGAAAGAAAACAGCATGGTGATACTTGATTTCGTTGATTTCTATGTAATCATTACCATATCCGGTGACTGTATTAGAAATTTTTGACGATTGTAATTGAAGTTCCACTATATCTCCTTTTCTAGCAATCTTAGAATTCAATTGTGACATGTTAATGAAAATAAGTTGCACATGCCACATCTTTAATAGATAAAAATTACACTTTTTTCCTAAATTAATTGCCCGTTAATGCTAGATAGGATAGATTAAATAGTTTGTCAATAATTTTTTATTTATTAGTGGTGTGTCTATGAGATCTTTTCCGCGCATAGAGCGTTTACCTCCGTATGTGTTTAATATTACCGGCGAGCTGAAAATGGCTGCACGAGCACGTGGTGAGGATATTATCGATCTTTCTATGGGTAACCCTGATGGTCCGACGCCGCAGCATATCGTTGATAAGTTAGTTGAGTCAGCGCAAAAGCCTCATACACATGGCTATTCAGTCTCTAAGGGTATTTTTCGTCTTCGTAAGTCGATCGCAGACTGGTATGAGCGCCGTTATGATGTGCAATTAAATCCGGATACAGAAGCGATTGTTACTATTGGCTCCAAGGAGGGCTTGGCACACTTGATGTTGGCTACCTTAGCTGAGGGAGATACCGTTTTAGTACCCAATCCAAGTTACCCGATCCATATTTATGGTGCAGTGATTGCTGGTGCCAATATTCGTTCTGTACCGATGATTCCGGACAGTGACTTTTTTGCCGAGATTGAAAAGGCAGTTAGTGAGTGTATCCCTAAGCCGAAGATGTTGATTATCGGTTTCCCGAGTAATCCAACTGCCCAGTGTGTTGATCTAGAGTTTTTTGAACGTATCGTTGAGCTAGCTAAAACGCATAATATGATCGTTGTACATGACTTAGCATACGCTGATATGAACTTTGATGGTTATGTAGCACCGTCAATTATGCAAGTACCTGGTGCTAAAGACGTTGCAGTTGAGTTTTTTACCCTCAGTAAAAGCTATAATATGGCGGGTTGGCGAGTCGGCTTCATGGTCGGTAATGAAGAGGTAGTTAGTGCGTTGGCTCGTATTAAGAGCTACCATGACTATGGTATGTTTACACCGATTCAGGTGGCTGCGATTGCTGCGCTAGATGGCCCGCAGGATAGTGTGACTGAGCAGGTAGCGATTTATCAAAAGCGACGTGATGTATTGGCTAAAGGTTTACATGATATTGGCTGGATGGTTGATATACCTAAGGCATCGATGTATATCTGGGCTAAGATTCCAGAGTTTTATAAGGACTTAGGTTCGCTCGAGTTTTCTAAAAAACTGTTAGCTGACGCTAAGGTAGCAATCTCTCCGGGGATTGGCTTTGGCGAGTATGGTGACGATTATGTCCGCTTTGCCTTAATTGAAAATGAACAGCGTATTCGCCAAGCAGTAAGAGGGATTAAAGAGATGTTTAAAAGGGATGGTGCTTTCAGTGAATGATTTGAAACCGGTTAAGGTCGGTCTACTTGGTTTTGGAGTAGTTGGTAGTGGAACTTGGGCTGTGCTCAACCGCAATGCGGATGAGATTGCTCGTCGTGCAGGTTGCCGTATTGAGATTGTGCGCATTGCGACGCGTAACCCGTCAAAGATTACTGATGTGCCAGGGCATGTTCTTGTGGATGATGACTTAATGGCTTTGGTCAAAGACCCAGAGATTGATATTATCGTTGAGTTAATTGGTGGTTCAACCTTAGCGAGAGAGTTAATTCTTGCGGCGATTGCTGAGGGCAAACATGTGGTGACAGCTAATAAAGCCTTGTTAGCTCTACATGGTAATGAGATTTTTGCTGAAGCGAGTGCTAAGGGGGTGATGGTTGCTTTTGAGGCTGCAGTGGCTGGCGGTATCCCAATTATTAAGTCAATTCGAGAGGGCCTCACTGCTAATCGTATCCAGTGGCTTGCTGGTATTATTAACGGTACAACTAATTTTATCCTATCAGAAATGCGTCGCCGCAATTTGGATTTTGTAACCGCATTACAGGAAGCTCAAGACTTTGGATATGCCGAGGCAGATCCTACCTTCGATATTGAGGGTGTTGATGCTGCGCACAAACTTGCGTTGTTGGCTTCGATTGCTTTTGGTATTCAAATTCAATTTGATAGCGTATATGTTGAGGGTATTAGCCATCTTACCCAAGAGGACTTTACCCATGCGCATAAACTTGGCTACCGAATTAAGCTATTGGCTATCGCCAGACATCGTAAAGAGGGTATTGAGTTACGAGTACATCCAACTTTGATCAAGGAAAATGAGCTTTTATCCAACGTTGAAGGTTCAATGAATGCTGTTTTAGTCTGTGGTGATGCTGTTGGTGAAACCCTTTACTATGGTCCGGGTGCTGGTTCAGAGCCAACCGCTTCATCTGTTATTGCTGACTTAGTTGACGTGACACGCATGCACTATACTGACCCTGAAAATCGTGTGCCACATTTAGCATTTCAAGCTGACGCCTTGGCGGATTATCCGATTTTACCGATTGAAGACACTGAGACTTCCTACTACTTACGTTTGTTAGTAGACGATCAATCAGGTGTTATGGCAGAGATTACTCGTGTCCTAGCCGAGGACGATATTTCTATTGATTCGATGATTCAAGAGCAGGATAATGACGGTAAAGCGACCATCATTTTCCTAACTCATAAGAGCCGAGAAGGTGCTATTGAGAAGGCGATTGAGCAAATTGAACAAATGTCGTTTGTACATTCTAAAGTGACCCGCATCCGTTTGGAGCAATTAGAGAAATGAAATACGTTTCGACCCGTGGTGGTTTAAGCCCAACTGAATTTAGTGACATCCTATTAGAGGGTTTAGCCCCTGATGGTGGTCTATGTGTGCCTTCTATTTTGCCGCGCATTGATACCTCGACTTTAGAGGTTTGGCGTCGTTTAAATTACGCTGAATTGGCCACTGAAATATTGAGTTTGTTTATCACTGATATCCCTAAAAGCGTTATTCGTGAGCTGTGTGCCAAAAGTTATAATACAGATACCTTTAATAGCGATGATATCGTTCCGCTTAAAAAGGTCAATGATAAAATCACTTTAGTTGGCTTATCCGAAGGGCCTACGTTAGCCTTTAAAGATCTGGCTATGCAGTTCTTGGGTAATATTTTTGAGTATGTATTGACTGAGCGTGATAGCACTTTAAATATTTTAGGAGCTACATCTGGCGATACTGGTTCTGCTGCTGAGTATGCACTTCGTGGAAAAAGAGGTGTGCAAGTTTTTATGCTTTCGCCGTATGGCCGCATGAGCGATTTCCAACGTGCGCAGATGTTTTCTCTGGATGATGAAAATATTCATAATATTACTGTTAAAGGTGTTTTTGACGATTGTCAGGATATTGTTAAGACCCTGTCTAACGATCTTGAGTTTAAAGAAAAATATCATCTAGGTGCCGTTAATTCGATTAACTTTGGTCGTATTGCTGCTCAGGTTGTTTATTATTTCTGGGCCTGGTTGCGTGCGACAGAAGAAGGTGCGCAGCGCATTTCAATTACTGTGCCTTCGGGTAACTTTGGTAATATTCTTGCCGGACATCTTGCTCGTCAGATGGGGCTGCCGCTTAAGCGACTCGTGCTTGCGACTAACGAAAATAACGTCTTGGAAGAGTTTTTCCGTACTGGGATTTATCGTCCCCGCGTTTCTGAACAAACTTACAAAACCTCCAGTCCGTCTATGGATATTTCCAAGGCTTCAAACTTTGAGCGTTTTGTCTATGATTTAATGCATCAAGATGGTGCCAAGGTAAAAGCGCTCTGGTCTCAATTAGCTGAAGATGGTTATTTTGACCTCTCTGAGGAGAAACAACGCTTTGAGGCAGAGTTCGGTTTCTTATCAGGTTCGAGTAGCCATCAAGATCGTTTAGAAACCATTAAGTCAGTATATGAGGAAAGTGGTTTAGTTATTGATCCTCATACGGCAGATGGTGTGAAGGTAGCACTTGACAATCTTCATGATGGTGTGCCGATGCTAGTTTTAGAAACAGCTTTGCCGTTAAAGTTTGCAGAAACGATTCAGGAAGCGATTGGTATTGAGATGAAATTACCTGAACACTTAGCTAACTTGATGGATTTGTCACAGCATGTCGAGCAGATGGATAATGATGTGGAGCAGGTGAGAAATTATCTGCAGGAAAACATCCAGCTTTAATATTTTAGAGCTAACACTTCTTATGGAGTAGGGGTTTGTTGAGGACTTATTAGTAGTTCAGAACCAAACTCCTTTATTAAAAATGAAGCATAGTTATTTATTTTATTTTCTACAGTTTGCAAAATCCATTCTTTTACTGAGCTTTATTTTTAGCTTTAGTCGTTTCTATGGTTTTTCAAGCGGTGATGGGGCTCAGTTAAGTTTGTTAGGTAGTTTTGGTTTTGCGGTGTTTGGGATGATTGTGACAAGCATGCTTTATGCTGTACCTGCCTTGATTTCGCCATTTGCTTATCAATATTTTTATAATAAACGTCTGATTGCTGCTGCCATTAGCTTTGTTATTTTTTTGGCTTATCATTACTTATTTATTAGTCATGTTTCGGATGAGTTTGAAGACCTGTCTCATCAGTTTCCAAGTTTGTTTTGGTTAATGTTTTTAGCGATTGTTGCACTAACAGAGTTTTTCATTTGGCGAAAGGAAAAACGCTTGTCAAATTAAAGATAAGTTTAGCTGTGTGAGGTTTTTTTATGCAACAAGATATTTATTCCTATAATCCTAATGAGGGACATGGCTTAGCTCATGACCCGCTGAATGCCATTGTGGGGCCCCGCCCAATCGGTTGGATAGGTACTAAGAGTAAGAAGGGTAAGTTAAATTTAGCTCCTTTTTCCTTTTTTAATCTTCTCAATTACAACCCACCTGTTTTAATTTTTTCCGGTACTCGTTCTAAAAAAGACACCATCCAAAATGTACAGGATACGGGAGTTTTTACATGGAACTTGGTGACTCGTGAACTGGCAGAGCAAATGAATTTAACGAGTACCGATGACGATGTGGATGAGTTTGATTTTGCTAAGCTGACGCCTTTAAGTGGTGAGTTAGTTGACGCACCACGAGTGGCTGAAAGCTTGGTAAGCATGGAGTGTAAGCTCCTATCTTGCAATCAACTAGTAGACATTGATGGAGTAGAGCATCCGACTTGGCTCGCCATGGGGCAGGTGGTGCGTGTGCATATCGCACGTTCGATGATTGATGAGGATAATATTTTTCAAGCACACCGAGCACGTAGAGTACTACGCGCTGGCGGCCCGGCAAATTATTATGAAATTACCGAAGATACTTTATTTCAAATGTATCGACCAGAGGCTCAAGTGCCTAAGTAGGCTCAGGCTAGATTTTATTAAAAGAAAATTTATGTTTTTGAGCAATTAAGGCCTTACGCAGTGGGCTAAGGCTTAGACGATGCTCAAAAACATCCTGAGAGTTCTTCAGAGTCTTTTGGAGAAGCTCTTTGTACATGGTGCCAAGGCTGAGGAGAGGACGTAGTTCACGTATACTCTCTTTAGGTAGTTTGTCTAGCTCAGTTTGAGCCGTATCGAAAAATGACATGGCTCGCTGAGCCTCGAACTCAAGTAGTGATTTGAAGTTGTCACCGTACTGTCGTTCCTTTATCTGATGCGCCGTGACATTGAATTGACGCAGATCTGACATGGGGATATAAATCCTCCCTTGCATGCTATGTAAGCCTACATCACGAATCACGATAGTTAAAGCAATTGCTTTAGCTAGGCTTTCAGAGAAAGTTTGTAGTTTTTTTGGCGTATAGTCTTTGCCCAGCAATTGCCATAGTAGTAGTTTTGTTAGTGAGCCTGCATTTAGTACGAGATAGTTTTCTAGATTGGGCCAATCCAAATATCGCCCTTGGCTAAGATCTATTTCAGTTGCTTCAATCAGCTCAGAAAAAATTTGATACAGTGCAGCTGAAGTTTGTTTGTCGCTACGAAGCTGTTCAATTAACCCGCCGTCTATTGATAGGGCCTGGGTGATTGGATGGTTAGGGCTGCCATCCAAACTATGCTCGAGCTCTGAACGCCACCACGATAGCTTAATTCGCGCAACTGAGCTTTCCTTACACTCAATCAATACCTCGCTAATTTCTCTATGAAGAGCAAGAATGGCAGTTAAGTGCTTACGTTGCTCCGTCGTACAGGTGAGAAGGGCATAATATATGCTGCTGGCTGGACGGTTAATTTTATCTTCGCAATAGGCTAATGGTGTCATAAAAAGAGAATAACGACTTAATGATGGGAACAAAATAGTATTTTAGCAATAGTCTACGTGATAAGCCTTTTTATCGTAGTGAAAGCAGTTTTCATATATGGGTATTAAGTATTTTCAAGTACTGCAGAATCTCTCAAAAGGCGTACAATGATGTTTAGGTTAATAGCTATTTATTTTAGCTTTAAAGTTTTTATATAAACTTTTCATAGGGTTGATATCTTGCCTCGTCCAATCATAGCAACTATTTCTACTTCAGCAATGGCCCATAATTTGGATATCGTTCAGCAGCGACTTGAAAAACAAGTGGGTTCTCAGCGTTTTCAGCAGAGTAAAACTATTGCTATTGCCAAAGCAAATGCTTATGGGCATAGCATTCAAGCTGCCGTTCGAGGCTTTGCTGCAGCCGATGGTATTGGCGTTATTGAAACTGAGAAGTTGTTCCAACTTCGTGAGCTTGGTTGGGATAAAGACCTACTGCTGCTAGAGGGTTTTTTTGAGGAGGCTGATTTAGAAATTTTAGAAGCCACTCAAAGCATTACTGTTATTCATAGTCAAGAGCAGTTAGACGCGTTGCGTATACTGCCCGAGGGGGCAGGGCTTAGGATGATGCTTAAGCTAAATACTGGCATGAACCGTTTAGGTTTTAGACCTGCAGCGTTAGCCGATGTTTTACCACAACTCGAGCGGCTAAGAGCACAGCGTAAAGTTGCTGAGGTTACTATGATGATGCACTTTGCCGATGCGGATGCACCGGACCGCGCATCTTTTGACTATGCTTGGAACGAGATGCGACAGGCGCTTGTACGGTTTACTCCAGCGCTCAAGCAACTTGCAGTTAATAGTTTGAGCGTTTGTAATTCGGCGGCTACTTTACGTTATGCGGATGAGTTGTTTTTACCCAATTATCAAAACATCGCTCGTCCTGGACTTTGTTTGTATGGAGCGTCTCCGATGGGTAATATAGAGGGGCAGGGCTCGCTAGATTTTGAGTTGCGACCGGTGATGACTTTAAAGGCAAAGATTATAGCGATACAGGATATGAAAGCAGGTGAAACAGTAGGCTACGGCAGTCGCTTTAAGGCGGTAGAAGCAACACGTATTGCAGTAGTGGCTTGTGGCTATGCAGATGGCTATCCACGTTGGGCTGACAGTTCTACAATCGT
Source organism: uncultured Oligella sp. (assembly GCA_947632105.1). Classification (GTDB taxonomy): domain Bacteria; phylum Pseudomonadota; class Gammaproteobacteria; order Burkholderiales; family Burkholderiaceae_B; genus Oligella. The sequence goes on from CANROD010000002.1 coordinate 33,702, forward strand.
GGTGGTAAATGGTAAAGAGACACATCTCGCTGGTCGGGTGTCTATGGATATGATGACCATTAATTTAAACCATATCCCTGAGGCGCAAGTCGGTGATTGGGTCACTTTGTGGGGTGAGGGTGGTCCAAGCATCGATCAGGTTACCGCCTGTGCCGGAATGGGTTCTTACGAGACTTTTTGTAATTTAAATCAACGAGTAAATAAGCAAATTATTTAGTAGTGACATGGCCAAAGCGAAAACAATATTTACTTGCCAATCATGTGGTGGTACCACACTGAGATGGCAAGGGCAGTGTCCTCATTGCCAAGAGTGGAATACCTTAGAAGAAACGGTTGAGCAGCAGGTTTCTAAAAAAGTGGTGGTTAATCGATTTAATCATTTAGCAGCGACCACTCCGGTGCGTCGACTGGCTGATGTGCAAATGCAGGAGATACCACGAATGAGTACCGGTTCAGAGGAGTTTGACCGTGTGCTTGGAGGTGGTTTGGTGCCGGGCTCTGTAGTGTTGATTGGAGGTGATCCTGGGATTGGTAAGTCGACTCTATTGTTGCAGGTCTTAACCAGTCTTTCGACGACTGAGGATGTTCTTTACGTGACCGGTGAGGAGTCGGATCAGCAGGTAGCCTTGCGTGCTAAGCGTTTGGAGTTAAATACCGAGTCTGTACAGTTATTGGCAGAGATTCAGTTAGAGTCAATTCAGCAAGCAGTTCAGGAATTAAATCCTAAAGTAGTGGTGATTGATTCGATTCAAACAATGTTTTCAGGTGAGTTAACAGCTGCCCCTGGTTCAGTGTCACAGGTTAGAGAGTGTGCGGCGCAACTTACTCGCATGGCTAAGCAAAGTGGTATCTCACTCGTGATGATTGGCCATGTAACCAAAGATGGTAGCTTGGCAGGACCACGAGTGCTTGAGCATATTGTTGATACAGTATTATATTTTGAGGGAGATAATCACTCCTCACATCGTTTGATTCGAGCCTTCAAAAATCGCTTTGGTGCAGTTAATGAGTTGGGTGTGTTTGCCATGACTGACAAGGGCCTCAGAGGGATTAGTAACCCTTCAGCTATCTTCCTTTCGCAGCACTCGACTGATATTGCAGGTTCGTGTGTTATGGCTACTCAGGAGGGGACTCGACCTTTATTGGTAGAAATTCAGGCCTTGGCTGATGCTGCTCATGTACCAAACCCCAGACGCCTAAGCATTGGCTTGGAAGGAAGTCGTTTAGCCATGTTGCTAGCGGTTCTACATCGTCATGGTGGTATTCCTAGTTTTGACCATGACGTATTTATTAATGCGGTAGGGGGCGTGAGAATTACTGAAACTGCCTCTGATTTACCTGTGTTATTGGCAATTATTTCTTCAATGCGCGATAAGCCATTGCCGAAGGGTTTTTTTGCTTTTGGTGAGGTGGGCTTGGCAGGCGAAATTAGGCCTGCAACTCGTGGTCAAGAGCGCTTAAAAGAAGCCGCTAAATTGGGTTTTGAGGTGGCAATGGTGCCGAAGCACAATGTCCCCAAACAAAAAATAGCGGGTTTAACCATTTGGCCTGTGTCACGTTTGGCCGATATATTTGATTTTTTGAGAAGAGACTAGAGCCGTGGAAGTTGTATTAAGCTTTGCCTTGTTTGTGGCTTTAGGCGCTATTATTGGCTTTGTTGGTGCTTTAGTAGGCATTGGCGGTGGCATTGTTGCGATTCCTATGTTGGCTATTGTCTTTGATATGCCACAGCAACTAGCTCAAGGTACGGGGATGGTGATGATTGTTGCCAATGTTTTTCTTGCCGTGTATGGCTACAATAAAAACAATAAAATTGACTTTAAGGGCGTAAGTCTTGCAATTATTGTCAATGTGGTTGTGACTAATTTTTCATCGCTGTTAGCGCAAGGGGTTGATCCTCTGCTGTTGAGACGTCTCTTTGCTATCCTGCTTTTTATTCTCTCATTATTGTATTTTTGGCAAACTCGTCCGCGCAAAAATATTGATATGACTAAGGTATCGCCGGAGCCGAAAAAAATGAGTCAAGTTGGCTTTTTGGGACTGGGTGTTGCAGCAGGTTTGGTAGGTGGTTTTTTTGGTGTGGGTGGTTCTTTGGTGGCAGTGCCTATCCTGACGATGATTTACGGATATAGACAGGTTGTGGCTCAGGGTATTGGTTTAGCCTTAGTTTTACCCGGTGTAAGCATGGCTTTAATTACCTATAGTTGGCATGGAAATACGGACTGGACTGTAGGCATTGCCTTGGCGATTGGTGGTGTTATGCTAGTTAAGCAGGGGATACAATTAGCTGTGCGCTTATCCGAGATCTTTTTAAAAAGACTGTTTGCGGTAGTGCTACTGTTGACCGTTGTGCTCATGCTTTTCAAGTAGCAACCAAATCATATTAATATTTTACGGCCTTAAAGACTTTATCGGAACGACTGTTTATGGATACTAAAGCTACTTTCCAAGGGGATGATTGGGGCGTTCAACTTCATACTGATTGGCAAGAGGCTCTCCTTAAAAGTGGGGTAGAGCTTAAGGATGCCCTTAGCCCAGCACTTTTCACGGCTGAGTATTATCAGTCGCAAGCACAAAGAGTTAGTGCGGGCGGACGTAATGCTGCTTGGTATATTCCTACCCCAATCGGTTCTGCTGTATTAAGACAGTACCGACGTGGGGGGGTAGTTGGTCGATTTAATCAATCTAAGTATATTTTTAGTAGTCCTCAGAAAACACGCTCTTTCCAAGAGTTTGCCATTATTAATTACTTATATAATGCTGGACTAACAGTACCTAAAGCACTTGCTGCTTATTATCACAAAAAAGGGCTATTTTGTGAGATGGCATTAATTACCAGTCTGATAGAAGATACTATACCGCTAGCTGTGATTTGTCAGCAATTTATAAATAAGGAAATTAGCAAGGAGCAAGCGGTAAGCTATGCCCATGTCACCGCACAAAAAATAAGACAAATGCACGATTTAGACGTGTGGCATGCGGATTTAAATGCGTACAATATTCTCTGTGCTCAGGCTACGTCGGATGCCTATTTGATTGATTTTGATAAAGCGCAAAAGATAAAGTTAAGCGATAGTCAAAGACAGCAAAATTTAGCTCGTCTGCAACGCTCACTATTAAAGGTCTGTGGTGAGCAAAGTATTGTATTTATGGAACAATTGTCACAATTTTATTATAAAATCTGACAAAGTTGACCATTTTTTTTATATTTATCTATATTATTAGTTTTTTGTTTTAGTTTTTGTATTAGGGGATTGTTCTGATGAAATTGAAGTCTATTGCTCTCTCTTTAATGGCATATGCACTTGTTGCAGGTGTTGCTACAGCCGAAGATAGTAGTGTGGTGAATGTCTATAATTGGGCAGAGTACACGGCTCCCGATACGATTCCTGGTTTTGAGCGTGAGACGGGTATTAAAGTTCGTTATGACACCTATGATACAAATGATATTCTCCAAGCCAAGCTATTAACTGGTAACTCGGGCTATGATGTTGTCGTTCCTGCAACTCATTATGCTGCACGTCAAATTGAAGCTGGTCTATTGCAAAAGCTCGATAAATCTCAAATCCCTAATTGGGAACATTTAGACTCTGAGATTATGGCTGTTGTTGCTCAGGTTGACCCAAATAATGAGTACTTAATTCCTTGGGGATATGGTACTAACGGCCTTGGTTATAACCTCACTAAGGTTAAAGAGATCATGGGCGAGGACTATGATTTCAGTGATTGGTCTAACTTGTTTGATCCCGCTAAGGTTGAAAAGTTACGTAGTTGTGGAGTGTCCATTTTAGATGAAGCTGCCCAAGTTTTCCCTGCCGTGCTGCATTATTTAGGCAAGGATCCAAATAGCTCCGACGAGGCTGATTATCGTGAAGCGATTGAGGTACTTAAAAGCATTCGACCCTATGTTCGTCAGTTTAGTTCTTCAGGTTATATTGATGAGTTAGCTTCTGGAGATTTATGCTTTGTCTATGGTTTTAGTGGTGATGTGATGATTGCAGCAGATCGCGCCAAAGAGGCTAATCGCGAGTTTGAAGTTGTTTACGTTACGCCGAATGACGGTGCGCCAGTTTGGTTTGATACAATGGCGGTTCCTAAAGATGCGCCTAACTTCGATAATGCAATGAAGTTTATTAACTACATTGAGACACCGGAAGTACATGCAGCTATTACCAATGAAATGTTTTTTACTAACGCCAACAAATCGGCACGTAAGCATGTTTTACCAGAGCTTGCAGCAAATGAAGAGTTGTATCCTAGTCCAGAAAAAGCTAAGACTTTGTTTGTAATTAAGCCACAACCGATGAAAATTCTTCGATTGCAAACTCGTTTATGGGCAGAGTTAAAAGCAGGTCGTTAGTTACTAGACATTAACTAGCTAGTTTTAGTTTATAAAATGGCCCGTATCGATTGAGTTTTTGCTTAGTCTACGGGCCATTTATCAATTTATCAAATAGGGATCGTGAGCGAAATGACAGAAGGGCGTATAGCAACACATGCTACAACTGATGATGAGTTTTTAAAACTTGTCGATTTAAAAAAAATTTTTGGTGACGTAGTTGCAGTTAAAGGTGTTGACCTGACGGTTAAGCGTAATGAGATATTTGCTCTATTAGGGAGTTCGGGCTGTGGTAAGTCGACGTTATTACGTATGTTGGCAGGTTTTGAAAGGCCTACTTCTGGACAAATCTTTCTTGACGGTGAGGATATTGCTAATGTGCCACCTTATAAGCGTCCGGTAAATATGATGTTTCAATCCTATGCGTTATTCCCGCACATGACGGTGGAGGCTAATGTAGCCTTTGGATTAAAGCAGGAAGGTGTGGATAAGCAGGAAATACAGCAGCGAGTCTTTGATGCTTTAGATTTGGTCCAGATGGCAGGTTATGCGCGTCGCAAACCTTCACAATTATCGGGTGGTCAGCAGCAACGTGTTGCCTTAGCGCGTAGCTTAGTTAAGCGTCCTAAGCTATTGCTATTGGATGAACCGATGTCAGCTTTAGATAAGCAAATTCGTCAAAAAACACAAATTGAGCTGAGTAAAATTATTGAACAGGTTGGTGTAACTTGTATTATGGTGACTCATGATCAGGAAGAGGCGATGACGATGGCTAACCGTTTAGCAGTGATGACGGCTGGTGAAATTATTCAACACGGTACACCCGAAGAGGTTTATAACTTTCCTAATTCGCAATTTGTTGCCAGTTTTATTGGTAATACTAATATCTTTAAAGGTCGTATTGTTGTAGACGAACCCGATCACGTATTAATTGAGTCAGAGGATTTAGAGGATCCACTTTACGTCAATCACGGGGTGAATGAACCGTTAGGTATGGAGGTTTATGTGTCAGTGCGTCCTGAGCAAATTCGCATATTACTAGAAAAGCCAGACGATTCGGTCAATGTAGCCCATGGTGTAGTTACGCACGTCGCTTGGATGGGTAGCTATATGCTGTATCAAATTGAATTGGAGTCGGGCAAGGTAGTGGATGTTAGTATGTCTGCACTCACTGAGTTAGAAGATAATCCGAGTATTGATGACGAGGTTTACATCACTTGGGCAGCAGATAGCGGAACGGTATTACCATCATGACGAAATCTACTAACTTACTTTCTCGTTTATTGAATCGTGAGTATTTAAGTATTGTACCTCCCTATGCGTGGTTAGTTTTAACACTTTTAGTACCTTTTCTAATTGTTTTAAAAATTAGTTTCGCTGAGTCAATTTTTGGACAACCTCCGTATTCTCAACTTTTGGAATACAAAGATGGTGTATTAAGAATAGCTTTATATTTAGAGAGCTATATTTCCTTATTTACTGATTCACTTTTTGTGGATGCCTATTTACGATCAATCAAGATGGCGGCTATCTCAACGTTATTTTGTATTTTGATTGGTTATCCGATGGCGTATTTTATTGCACAGTCCAACCCTAAAGTACGAAATTTGTTGTTACTAGGTGTGATTTTGCCTCTTTGGACGTCACTTCTTTTACGCGTTTATGCGTGGGCGGGTATCTTGCGTAATGAGGGACTTTTAAATAACTTTTTAATGTGGACAGGACTTATTAGTGAGCCTATTGAACTCTACAGAACGGATGTTGCAGTGTATATAGGTTTGATTTACACTTATTTGCCATTTTTTATCTTGCCTCTTTATACCAATCTATTAAAGCATGATCAGCGTCTCTTGGATGCTGCTTATGATCTTGGCGCAAAGCCATTCAAAGCATTTTTAACCATTACATTGCCATTGTCTGCTTCTGGGGTTATCGCCGGAGCGATGTTAGTATTTATTCCTACAGTAGGGGAGTACGTTATTCCGGAGTTGTTAGGTGGTACAAATACATATATGATTGGTCGTGTAATGTGGGATCAATACTTTACTAACTCAAACTGGCCGATGGCTGCTGCAATTGCGGTGGTAATGCTGATGATTTTATTAATTCCACTGGTATTGTTCCAAATTAACCAAGCGAAGCAATTTAAGGAGCAAGACTAATGAGAGTAGGAACTTGCTTTAAATATTTAGTGTTTATTTTAGGTTTCGGTTTTTTATATTTACCGATAGTTTCACTGGTTGTTTTTTCTTTTAATGACTCAGCATTGCAATCAACTTGGACTGGTTTTTCTTTCCGTTGGTACCAAAAGTTATTTGAGGATACAAACCTTTTAAGAGCGGCATGGTTGTCGATCAAAATTGCTGTGTTATCCGCTACGGCAGCGGTTGTTATTGGGACGTGGGCAGCTTATATTATGGTTCGTAAGGGACCATTTTTAGGGTTTTCACTCTTTATTGGTATGTTAAATGCGCCATTGGTTATTCCTGAAGTTATTTTGGGAGTGTCGGTCTTATTGATGATTATTGAGTTTAGGTCGAGTATTGGTTTTCCTGCTGAAAATGGTATTTTCACAATTTGGGTCGGCCACGTAGTACTCTGCGTGGCTTATGTAGCAATCGTTGTAGCATCTCGTATTCGTGAGCTTGACCGTTCATTAGAAGAGGCAGCTCTGGATTTAGGTGCAACGCCATTAAAGGTGTTTTTTAGTATTGTCTTGCCACTTATCGTGCCGTCAATGATCGCTGCATGGCTGCTAGCCTTTACATTATCCATGGATGATGTGGTAATTTCCTCTTTTTTAAATGGACCAGGTTATACCACCTTACCGGTTGAGGTTTTTTCACGGGTGAGATTGGGTATTAAACCAGAGGTGAATGCATTAGCGACTATTATGATTTTCATTGTTGGCGTTTGTGTCATAATCGGCAATCGCTTACAGTTTAGAAAGAAGTGAGTGCTAAGTGCTTTGTCTGTTCTATCAGTAGCCTAAATTAATTAAGGTGTATTATGTCTTTTACAATATTCGGTTTAAAGCGCTGTAGTACTTGCGTTAAAGCTAAAAAGTTTCTAGAAACTCAGGGTTATCAGGTTGAGATGGTTGATGTTCGTGAGCAGGTGCCAAGCACTGAGCAATTAAGTCAATGGGCAGATGCTTTGGGCTGGGATAAGTTAATTAACAAAGCATCTCAAACATGGCGTCAGTTAGACGAGGCGTCAAAAGATCTTGATTCTGATGAGGAGCGCATCACTTTGATTCAAGCGAATCCTAGTGTGATGAAACGACCATTGCTTGTCTATCCTGAGGGGTTTAAACTGGGTTTTTCAGAAAAACTGTATCAGGAGTTTGTGGTATGACGTTAGATCAAAATCAGCTTAAACAGCAAGTAGCTGTTGCAGCAGTAGAGTATATCAGTGGGTTTTTTACTCCTGATGTGGTGATTGGTGTTGGCACTGGTTCGACAGCAGATTTATTTATTGATGCCTTAGCTGAGTACAAGGATCGATTCAAAGGTGCCGTTGCGAGTTCTGAGCGTAGTGCTGCACGTTTAGCTAGCCATGGGATTGAGGTGTTTGATCTTAATGATATTGATACAATGCCAGTATATGTCGATGGTGCAGATGAGGTTAACCCTAAACTGCAAATGATCAAGGGTGGGGGCGGTGCATTAACTCGCGAGAAAATTGTTGCTTCAGTGGCGGAGCGATTTGTATGCATTATCGATGACTCAAAGTGGGTTGAGTTTTTAGGCAATTTTAAAATTCCAGTAGAAGTAATTAGCATTGCTTTAAATGCTGTTTCTCATCAGCTTAAGGCACTAGGTGCTAGGGAAGTAGTAGAGCGTACTGGTTTTTTGACGGATAATGGGCATCCTATTTTAGATGTTGCAGGCTTTCAATTAAAAGATGCAGTTAGTTTAGAGCAACAAATTAATCATATTCCTGGTGTCGTTACTTGTGGAATTTTTGCGCTTGCACCCGCTAGCGTTGTATTAATAGCTAGTCAAGAGGGTGTTAAGTCAATAACAGCCTAATGTCATTGAGTAGTAATAAATACCTTTTACAATTAAATAATTTTCATTATGGAGTGTCAGATGTTTGAAGAACATACAAGTAGCCGTTATGGTGAATCACTAGAGGAAATTCGCTCCCAATTTCTACGTATGGGTGGTTTAGTTGAGTCTATGATTATTGACTCAGTTGAGTCACTCAATACTGGTGACATCGATTTAGTTGAACGAGTTGAAGCTTATGAGCTTGAAGTCAATAGACTAGAGGTTGAGATCGACTCCCTAATTACACAGGTTATTGCTCGTCAGCAACCAGCTGCGATCGATTTGCGTCTGCTTCTGTCTGTAACAAAAATGATTACTGATTTAGAACGATGTGGTGATGAGTCCGAAAAAATTGCTCGAACCGCACGACGACTCCATGAACAAGACGTACGTTTTGAGCCAATTGTAGATTTAAGCTACATGGGCAACCTAGTAGCTACAAATTTACGTGACGTACTTGATGCATTTGCTCGCTTTGACCCAGTGGCTGCAGCTAAAGTTGTTCGCGCTGATAAAAAGGTTAATAAGGCATGGCGTAGCATTTTACGTGAAACAAGCAGTTTTGTGATCGAAGATCCCCGTACTCTCAGCTATACAATGGAAGCGATATTTATGGCACGAGCCTTAGAACGTATCGGTGACCATGCTTCTAATCTGGCAGAGCGTGTTATTTATACTGTTCAGGGCGAGGATGTGCGGCATACTGGTAATAAGAATATTTTAAAAGTTGCTAGTAGAGGTAGCATCTATGACCAAGTTGAAGACGAGGGTGAGTCCGAAGATTCAGATGAGTCTAAAGATTAGTAATGAGTTATAGTTAATCTATTGCTTACGCTTTCAAGAAGAGAAGCCCGCATATTGTTTCATATGCGGGCTTTATTGTTAGTTATTAAGAAAAACTACGAGAGGTTTTTTAGCATATAGTGATAGGCTTTTAGAGAGAAGTCTGACATTTCACCTTCGCTGCTTTTGCCATCTGTATGATTTTCTAAATAAGTTTTTACTTCATCGCGCATTCTTGGGTCCCAAAAAGATCGAATATGCTTAGCCATATTTTCTATTGCTTTTGCTGTGTCAGGCATAGTTTGATAAAAAGCAGCAATATCATTAAGCATTTTGATTAGAGAGTGCATGTCCATCACATAGTCCTTTAATTGCTAGTTTTCTTCGCTAACGGCGATAAACTCACGTTGCTTTTTGTCTTGTGCTTGCCAGTTATCTTGCCAAGCGGAAGATTTTGCTTCAACTTTATCGACTGCCACAGCGGTAACCTTATACTCTGGACAGTTAGTCGCCCAATCTGAGTTTTCGGTCGTGATCACGTTAGCACCAGAAATAGGGTGGTGAAAGGTGGTATAAACCACACCAGGCTGCATACGAGTTGACACCTTAGCTCGCAGAGTAGTGGTACCAGAACGACTTGATAGTTGGACGAAATCACCGTCCTTAATACCTCGTTCAGAGGCATCATGTGGGTGAATCTCTAACAGATCTTCAGCATGCCATAAGAAATTACTTGTGCGGCGAGTTTGTGCGCCGACATTGTATTGACTGAGGATTCGTCCGGTAGTTAATAATAACGGGAAACGTTTGTTAACGCGTTCAGAGGTTGGGATATAGCTAGTTGGTATAAACTTTCCCTTGCCGTTGTCATGTGCGAAGCTATCAGTATGCATAATTGGTGAACCTTCGGGGTAGTTATTACTGCATGGCCATTGTACGCTACCACCTAATTTATCAATTAGCTCATAGCTGACATTAGCAAAGGTAGGGGTGAGGCGGGCAATTTCATCCATAATCTCTCGCGGATGCTCATATCTCATCTCATAGCTTAAAGCTTTTGAAAAAGCCATTGTAATTTCCCAATCAGCAAGACCTGAAGGAGACTGAGTGATCTTACGGATGCGCGAGATTCGACGCTCAGCATTAGTAAAGGTACCGTCTTTTTCCAGAAAAGAGGAGCCTGGTAAAAATACATGTGCAAATTTAGCTGTTTCATTAAGGAATAAGTCCTGTACGATGACACACTCCATGGCACTTAGTGCTGCTTCGACATGCTGTGTATTTGGATCAGATTGCAGAATATCCTCGCCTTGGCAGTACAGTGCTTTAAAGCTACCGCTTAATGCCGCACTAAACATATTAGGAATTCTAAGACCGGGCTCAGAGTTTATGCTGACACCCCAAGCTTGTTCAAATGTTGTTCGCACTTCGTCATTAGCAACATGTCGATATCCTGGCAGTTCGTGAGGGAAGGAACCCATATCGCAGGAGCCTTGAACATTGTTTTGCCCACGTAGGGGGTTTATACCTACCCCTTGTTTGCCAATATTGCCGGTTAGCATCGCCAAGTTAGCGATAGCCATTACCGCTGTGGAGCCTTGAGCATGTTCAGTGACGCCCAGTCCGTAGTAAATGGCCGCATTACCACCGGTCGCATAGAGTCTTGCCGCAGCGCGAATATCATTAGCATCGACGCCGGTATGCTCAGCGACGGCTTCAGGCGAGTTTTCTTCTTGTTGAATAAAGCTTAACCAATCATTAAAGGTTGCCGCCTCACACCGTTGCTCTATAAAGGTTTGGTCGTAAAGCCTTTCTTTAGCTATGACATGAGCAAAGGCATTTAGCATAGCCACGTTAGTGCCAGGCTTTAGCGGTAAATGAAAATCTGCTTTGATGTGTGCTGAAGAGACTAAGTTAATCGCTCGTGGATCAATGATAATGAGTTTTGCACCTTCACGAATTCGACGTTTCATACGAGAGGCAAAAACCGGATGGGCATCACTGGGATTGGCACCCATCACGACAATTACATCGCTATGAGCGACTGACTCAAATGTTTGAGTACCGGCTGATTCACCTATTGTTTGCTTTAAGCCAAAGCCAGTAGGTGAGTGACACACACGAGCACAGGTATCGACGTTGTTATTGCCAAAGGCGGCACGAACTAATTTTTGTACTAAATAGGTTTCTTCATTGCTGCAGCGCGATGAGGTAATCCCACCAACTGAGTCAATACCATACTTTGCTTGAATGCGTTTTATTTCAGCAGCGGCATAACTCAGTGCCTCCTCCCAACTGACCTGTTTCCATGGTTCATTAGTGTTACGGCGAATCATGGGGCTAGTGATACGGTCAGGGTGATCAGTATAGCCCCAAGCAAAGCGACCTTTAACACAGGTATGTCCATCATTAGCTTTGCCATCTTTCCAGGGAGTCATGCGAACAACTGTGTTGCCTTTAAGCTCTGCTTTGAGGCCACAGCCGACACCGCAATAGGCACAGGTGGTAACGACTGCATGAGTCGGTTGACCCATGTCAATTACTGTGTTTTCTATGAGAGCACCGGTAGGGCAGTCATTCACGCAGGCACCACAGGAAACGCAATCACTGTTTAAAAAATCATTGTCTGAGCCAACGCTGATAACCGAATTGAAGCCTCGGTTTTCAACTGTTAAAGCAAAAGTACCTTGTGTTTCTTCACAGGCTCTTACGCAGCGACTGCAGACAATACATAAACTAGGGTCAAAGCTGAAATAGGGGTTTGAGGTGTCTTTTATTGATTGATTATGATTGGCATCATTAAAACCGTAACGAACCTCACGTAAGCCTAGCTGTCCTGTGGTGTCCTGTAGTTCGCAGTTACCATTAGCAGGGCATGTTAAGCAGTCTAAAGGGTGATCAGAAATATATAGCTCAATCACATTACGCCGTAGAGCATTTAGCCGTTTGTTTTCGGTAATAACCACCATGCCTTCGGTAACTGGTGTGGTACAGGAGGCCGGAAAGCCTCGCATACCCTCAATCTGTACTAAGCAGACACGACAGGAACCAAAGGCCTCAAGTGAGTCTGTGGCACAAAGCTTTGGGATAGTAATCCCTGCTAACATGGCAGCACGCATTACGGATGTGCCAGCTGGGACTTGAACTGGATGACCATCAATGCTGAGGCTAACTTGGAGTTCATTTTTGACCTCTAGGGTTCCAAAATCGCGTTCACGGATTAATACTGTTTCTAGCATGATTCTGCACCTATTTCTTTGTGTGTGTTTTTGGCATGATGTGCCGTAAAGTCATCTGGGAATTTCTTTAAAGCTGACAAGACAGGTAGGGGAGTTAGACCTCCTAAGGCGCATAATGAAGCAGCAGTCATGGTGTCGCAGAGATCGTGAAGCAGCTCAGTATTAGCATCAGTATCGATGTTTTGACGAATTTTTTGAATAACCTCAACACCACGAGTAGAACCGATTCGACAGGGAGTGCATTTGCCACAAGACTCAATAGCGCAGAACTCCATGGCATACTCGGCCATTTGTGACATATCGACTGTCTCGTCAAAAGCCACAATACCGCCGTGTCCAACCATCGATTCGATGGTAGCGTAAGCCTCATAGTCTAAGGGAGTATCCCATTCCTCAGCGGATAGATAAGAGCCAAGAGGCCCCCCGACTTGTACGCTTTTAAGGGCTAAGCCACTAGCACTGCCGCCACCAAAATCGTAAAGTAAGGACTGTAGACTGATGCCAAAAGCTTTTTCTACCAAACCACCTTGCTTGATGTTGCCACTTAGCTGAAAAGCCAAGGTACCCCGTGAGCGGCCCATGCCGTAATGTTGATAGAATTCTGCGCCTTTACTTAAAATAATTGGCACAGAAGCTAGGGAAACTACATTGTTAACTACTGTTGGTTTATTCATAAACCCTTGGATAGCCGGTAGGGGAGGTTTAGAGCGAATGGTACCGCGTTTACCTTCTAGGCTATTTAATAAAGAAGTCTCTTCGCCACAAATATATGCTCCAGCGCCCATACGAACTTCTAGATTGAAGAGATTGTCAGTGCCAAGAATGTTTTGACCCAGATAGCCTTCTTGATAAGCTTTGTTAATTGCTTCCTCAAGTACTTCGAAGGCGAGGGGGTATTCGGAGCGGACATATATATAGCCTTGGGTTGCACCAACGGCTAAACCAGCGATAATCATGCCCTCAATCAAACAGAAGGGGTCACCCTCCATAAGGATGCGGTCAGAGAAGGTGCCAGAGTCTCCTTCATCGGCATTGCAGATGATATATTTTTGAGAGGCTGCGGCTTTTCTAACTGTATCCCACTTAATTCCAGTGGGGAAAGCTGCTCCACCGCGACCACGTAGACCAGAATTGCTTATCTGCTTGACGATGCTTTCTTGATCTAAACTTAAGGCATTTTTCAAACCATTCCAGCCATCGTGCTTTGTATAGTCGTCTAGGCTGAGAGGATCAATGAGGCCGACCTTAGCGAAGGTTAGACGTTCTTGATTTTTTAAATAGGGAATTTCATCGGTTAAACCATGACATAAAGGGTGCTGAGCACCGTGGAGCCAGTCCGCGTCAAATAAACTGTCTAAATCCTCTTCTAAAATTGGTCCGTAGGCGATGCGGCCATTGTCAGTAAGTACCTCGATTAGTGGTTCCAGCCAGAGCAAACCGCGCGTGCCATTACGGATAATAGTGAGGTCAAGATCTTGCTTTTTTGCTTTCAAACGAATAGGTTCAAGGATCTCCTCAACTCCCATTGCGAGAGCCGCTGTATCTCTAGGAATATAAATAGTCACTTGATTCATGCTAAAGTCCTCTCCAGTGATGTTTTTATTTTATTAAGTGTGAGTTTAGCAATAGCCTTGTTGTTAATAGCAGCTGCAGGACTTTGTGCACAAAGGCCAAGACAGTACACATTTTCTACAGCCACGTCGTAATTGTTTTCTTGTAAGTGCTGCAAAAGCTCATTTTTTAATTGAAGTGCGCCCATCGATTGACAGGATTCAGCCTGACAAATTTCGATGACGATTTTTTTTGGGGTGCTGGTTTTGAAGTGGCTGTAGAAAGAAATGACCCCATGAATCTCTGCGGATGATAGGTTTAAAGCATCAGCTAAAGGAGAGATCAAGGATTGGGGAATAAAGCCTATCTTATCTTGAAGACTATGCAAAATAGGCAAAAGATTACCTTCCTTGCTTAAATGCTCGGCTAGCACCTTTTTTAATAAGGGTTTATAGTTTTTGTGAAAGCTAAGTGGTTGATTTTTATGCATATTTATAGGTTATGAAAAATAAATTGAATCATACAGAATATGATAGCTTAGTAAGCTATCTTGGCATTTAGGAGAAAACCCTAGAACGTAGGTGCTAAAACTCACGTAATAATGAGTTTTTCTCATCTCTTTAGTGAGTTTAGGAATAAGGCTTTAAGCCTTGTGCAAATATTTCATTTTGATTAATACCTCATCAAAAATAATTAATCGTTATTAATCAAGGCGATAAGATATATTCATCACACTGTGCACAGAGTTACCCACAATTTCTGTGGATAACTGTAATGGTTAATACTAAGTCTGCAGTTTTTTGGGATTAATTCTCTTAAAGCCAATTATTTTGCTCTTTTGAGTGATTTGATTAATCTATCATCAGTTATGACTAAGTATTATGAATCAATTAGATAGCGTTTATTCATCAGACTACGCACAACGTTTTCCACATAATCAGTGGATAACTTATTATTGTCATTATTTGGTTATATGAAAAAGCCCACATTCATAAAATGAGTGTGGGCTGAGAGTGATTACCTCGACAGGCTTGTTAGCGCTTTTTAACTTCTTGGCGCCAGTGATGCAGTAAAGGCTCAGTGTAGCCATTTGGCTGCTCTTTACCCTTAAAGATTAAGTCTCTAGCCGCTTGGAAGGCAGCAGAGTTTTGCTCATTACCAGCCATTTTTTGATAGAGTGGATCGCCGTCGTTTTGACCATCTACGATAACGGCCATGCGTGATAAAGCGGCTTCAACTTCCTCTTGACTCACAATCCCATGCTCTAACCAGTTGCAAATATGCTGGCTGGAAATACGCAAGGTCGCTCGGTCTTCCATTAGACCAATATTGTGAATGTCCAATACCTTTGAGCAGCCTACGCCTTGATCGACCCAACGGACGACATAGCCCAAAATACCTTGGCAGTTATTATCTAACTCCTCTTGCTTTTCGGCATCTGTCCATGACGTATCGGTGGCGACAGGAATAGTTAAGATATCATCAAGATAGTTACTCTTATCCTGAGCTTTTTCTTTTTGAATATCAAAGACATTGACTTGATGGTAATGCAGACTATGAAGTGTTGCACCGGTTGGGGAGGGGACCCAAGCGGTGGTTGCACCTGATTTAGGGTGAGCAATTTTTTGCTCAAGCATGTCTTTCATTAAATCAGGCATTGCCCACATACCCTTACCAATTTGCGCTTTACCAGCTAAGCCACACGCTAAGCCAACTTGGACGTTATTTGCCTCATATGCCTTAATCCAAGGTAATCCCTTCATGTCGCCTTTACGCACCATAGGGCCAGCGAGCATAGAGGTATGCATTTCGTCACCTGTACGATCTAAGAAGCCAGTGTTAATAAATACGCAACGCTCTTTTGCTTCGTTAATACACGCTTTAAGGTTGACTGAAGTACGCCTCTCCTCATCCATAATACCCATTTTTAAGGTGTTTTTAGGTAACTTGCTTAGTACTTCTGCAGCGGTAAATAGCTCATTAGCAAAGGCTACCTCTTCTGGTCCGTGCATTTTAGGCTTAACAATATAGACACTACCTGTGCGACTATTTTGATTGCTTCCTCTACTTTGATCATAAGCAGCAATTAGGGCAGTAACGACTGCATCTAAAATACCTTCAGGGATCATATTGCCTGCGTCATCCAGTACCGCAGGAGTAGTCATTAAATGACCTACATTACGGCAAAATAATAATGAACGACCAGGTAGTTTGATAGGCTGTTGATCTGTAATTGATAAATATTCGCGATCGGGGTTTAGACGACGGGTAAAAATTTTGCCGTCTTTAGCTACTTCTTCACTCAACTCACCATTCATTAAACCTAACCAGTTGCTATAAACTAAGGCTTTGTCCTCACCATCAACTGCAGCAACTGAGTCCTCTAAGTCAAAAATAGATGTTAAGGCCGCTTCCATCACAATATCTTTGACGCCAGCTAAATCTTGACTACCGATAGGATGGTTTTTGTCGATTAAAATATCAAAGTGGAGACCATTGTGGAGAAAGAGGATTGAGTTTGGTGCGTCAGGTGAGCCGTTAAATCCAATCAATAGCTCGTTCTGTTGTAGCGTAGCTTCACTGCCATTACGTAGTTTAACTTTTAGTGTGCCGTTATCGATCGTATATTGGATGGCATCACTATGCGAACCCTCAGTTAATGGAATACTTTGATCTAAGAAGTCACGTCCGAAAGCAATGACTGCGGCACCTCGCTTTGGGTTGTATTCACCAGTGTGAGCTAAATCGCCATTTTGAGCGATGGCATCTGTACCATAAAGTGCGTCATATAAGCTGCCCCAGCGCGCATTGGCAGCGTTTAATACGTAACGAGCATTGGTCGCAGGTACAACTAATTGTGGACCAGCTTGTTCGGCAATTTCACGATCGACATTTTCTGTGGCGATTTCAAAATCTCCCGGTTCATCAACTAAATAGCCAATCTCTTTTAGAAAGGCTTTATAAGGAGCCATATCTTGGATAGGACCGGGATTGGCTTTATGCCATTGATCTATTTTTGCTTGTAACTCATCACGTTTGGCCAGTAGAGCTTGATTTTTTGGAGCAAACTCATTGATTAATGCTGAAAAGTTTTTCCAAAACTCGTCACTATCTAATTTTTGTGGGTGATTGGCGAGGATTTCATCATTAATCAACTTAAATAGCGTTTCTTCTACCTGAAGAGATTCGATTTTCTTATATGTTGTCATAACATACTCCTGGAACTGTTTAAGCTAAATTGGCTTGCCAAAGCAAGCCAATTTAAAGACATGAAGCTATTCGATATACTAATTGATATTAAGGTTATCTTAGAAATCGAATTGATTCATGGTGTTGTCTTCACCAGAGGCTTTAAGCGCAGCATCACCTGCAAAATACTCTTTATGATTATCACCAATGTCGGAACCAGCCATGTTTTGGTGCTTAACGCAAGCAATACCTTGACGGATTTCTTCACGCTGTACACCCTTAACATAAGCAAGCATCGCCTCTTCTCGAGAGAAGTAACCTTTTGCCAAGTTATCAGTTGATAGGGCGGTCGTGTGATAGGTTGGTAAAGTAATTAGGTGATGGAAAATACCGGCATGAGCAGAAGCATCCTGTTGGAAGCTGCTGATTAGCTTATCAGCTTCATTGCTTAGCTCTGTACCATCGTAATTCACACTCATTAAATCATCACGGTTGTAAGCAGAAACGTCCTTACCTTCTTCAGTCCACTTGTCAAATACCTGTTGGCGGAAGTTAAGCGTCCAGTTGAATGATGGGCTGTTGTTGTAAACAAGCTTGGCATTAGGAACAACCTCACGAATACGGTCAACCATTCCTTTAATTTGTCCAACGTGAGGCTTTTCAGTCTCAATCCAGATCATGTCAGCACCGTTTTGTAGTGAGGTAATGCAGTCTAACACTACGCGATCTTCACCTGTACCTGCACGGAATTGGAAGAGGTTGCTTGGTAAGCGCTTAGGACGCAATAACTTGCCTTCGCGTTTGATGATAACGTCACCATTACCTAATTGGTCTGCTGAAATTTCTTCGCAGTCTAAGTAGCTATTGTATTGGTCACCTAAATCACCGGGTTCGTTAGTTACAGCAATTTGCTTGGTTAAACCAGCGCCTAGAGAGTCAGTACGAGCAACAATAATACCGTTAGGAATACCGAGCTCTAAGAAAGCATAACGTACCGCGTTAATCTTGGCTAAGAAGTCGCTATGAGGTACTGTTACCTTACCATCTTGGTGGCCACATTGCTTTTCATCTGATACCTGGTTTTCGATTTGAATCGCACAAGCACCAGCTTCAATCATTTTTTTAGCTAACAAATAAGTCGCTTCTGCGTTACCGAAACCGGCATCGATGTCAGCAATAATAGGTACTACGTGTGTTTGGTGATTATTGATTTGATCTAAAATCTCTGCTTCTTTGCTTTTGTCACCAGCGGCGCGGGCGTTATCAAGTGCTGTGAATAATAAATCTAGCTCACGAGCGTCAGCTTGGCGCAAGAAGGTATATAGCTCTTCAATAACATCTGAAACCGTAGTTTTTTCATGCATTGATTGGTCAGGTAAAGGGCCAAACTTAGAGCGTAAAGCAGCGATCATCCAGCCTGATAAGTAGAGATACTTTTTATCAGTAGTTTTGAAGTGCTTTTTGATTGAAATTAATTTTTGCTGTGCTACAAAACCATGCCAGCAGCCTAAAGATTGAGTGTACTTAGATGGGTCAGCATCGTACTCCTCCATGTCTTTACGCATAATGTCTGCGGTGTACTGAGCGATTTCTAAACCATTTTGAAAGCGGTTCATTAAACGCATGCGAGCCACTTCCTCAGCACCGATAGCATGCCAACCGGCACCGCCTTGATTGATTTCCTCTTGAGCTTGTTGAACTACTGATTGATAAGTTTGAGACATAGTACTCTCCATTTTTATAAAAGAAAAAATTGTTGCATGGCAATTTATAATGTCTGTCAAGTCAGCTTATTTTTTGTCTTATACAAGACTAAAGTCATTGATTTTACTGCTATTTAACAAGTCTTATATAAAACACAAGACATCATTGGTGCATAGCAATAAATTAGCTCAATCTGATTCAGTTGTAAATAGTAATAACCCTAGAGATTGTTTAATCGGGGGTAAACACCTAGGAAGGAGAAAAAGTCGATGAAGAAGAGAAAAGGGACTGGCTTGCAGTAGAATGGAAATTGATGATGATCTGGTGTGGATTTTATGGTGTTAAATAAATTTACACTACTTAAGAGTTATTAAAAGTAAAAAGCCTTCATAATAAGAATATTATGAAGGCTTTTAAATGTGGCGCGCCCGGCAGGATTTGAACCCACGACCCCTTGGTTCGTAGCCAAGTACTCTAATCCAACTGAGCTACGGGCGCTGAATTCATTACTATATAGTAATACTTATACTTTGGGAAGCTTTTTTATTTAAAATTGAGAAATAAATTATATATCGTTGTTTTTATTGTTCATGATGTGACTGTTGATGTGGTTATATTCGTATATTCTATATTGATAATACATCATATTTATGATGAATTGAATTTCAATAAGGATTATTAATGGCGAAGCATATAAACATGAGTGTTGGTGGCATGACGTGTGCCTCTTGTGTTGCACGAGTAGAGCGTTTTGTCGGTCGTATGGATGGCGTCAGTTCTGTAGCAGTTAACCTAGCAACTGAAAGAGCTGATGTTACTTTTGAGCCTGATACTGCTACGACTGTTGATGATGTCATTGCTGTGATTAAAAAAGCCGGTTTTGAAGCAAATCCAATTAAGCAGCCTCAACAGGCAACGCCATCAGGTGCTGCAGATGACTCATGGGTTGCTGAGTTATCAAAGCGTAAGGAGAAAGAAGAGGAGGTATTAAAGCGTGACTTGAGTATTGCTGCGGTGTTAACTATACCAGTCTTTATCTTAGAAATGGGCTCTCATATGATTCCAATGATGCATCATTGGGTAGTTAGCAATATAGGTTTGCAAAATAGTTGGTATTTTCAATTTTTGTTAACAAGCTTAGTGTTACTCTTTCCTGGTAGACGTTTCTATGAGGCAGGAATCCCAGCTTTATTACGTTTAGGACCTGATATGAACTCGTTGGTGGCAGTTGGTACGCTGGCGGCTTATGGTTATTCCGTGGTGGCTACATTTTTCGCTTTCTTGCTACCCGATGCCTCTGTCCATGTGTATTATGAATCGGCTGCAGTCATTGTGACATTGATATTATTTGGTCGTTACTTAGAGGCAAAGGCTAAGGGGCGTACTTCTGAAGCGATTAAGCGTTTGGTCGGTTTACAACCTAAAGAGGCCCGAGTTCAACGCAATGGTGAGTGGCTGCAAATTACTATCCGCGAGGTGCAAGAGGGTGATATCGTTCAGGTGCGTCCCGGTGAGCGTGTTGCTGTTGATGGTGTTGTTTTGGAGGGACAGAGCTTTATTGATGAATCAATGATTAGTGGTGAGCCTATTCCAGTCGAAAAGTCGGCAGATAGTGAGGTCATTGGTGGTACGGTTAACCAGCAAGGAGCCTTTACCTTTAGAGCAACTGCGGTTGGTGACAAAACGGTTCTTTCATTGATTATTAATTTGGTTGAGCAGGCTCAAGGCTCTAAGCTACCAATTCAGTCGGTGGTTAATAAAGTTACTTACTGGTTTGTTCCAACAGTCATTCTGCTTGCAATAGTGACTTTTATCGTATGGTTGATTTTTGGTCCAAGCCCTGCTTTAACCTTAGCTTTGGTTAGTGCTGTTTCTGTGCTGATTATTGCTTGTCCTTGTGCGATGGGGTTGGCGACACCGACTTCTATTATGGTCGGTACCGGTCGTGGCGCAGAGATGGGCGTATTATTTCGTAAGGGTGAAGCCTTGCAAACATTGCGTGACGCTAAAGTGGTGGCGGTTGATAAGACAGGAACCTTAACCTTGGGTCGTCCAGTAATGACCGATTTGGAGCTTAGTGAGGGTGTCGACCGTAATGCTGTTTTAGGCTTAGTGGCAGCTGCAGAGCAGCAGTCTGAGCACCCTATTGCTCGCGCGATTGTTCAAGCTGCGATTGAGGAGGGTATAGATGTACCTGTAGTAGAGCAGTTTGAGTCTATTACCGGTATGGGTATTAGAGCGGTTATTAATGGTACTAAGGTAGAAGTTGGTGCTGACCGCTTTGTGATCTCATTAGGTCTAGATCCTAGTCAGTTTGATGAAATAGCTTTACGGCTAGCAGATGAAGGCAAGTCGCCGATGTATGCGGTGATCGATAGCAAGCTTGCAGCGATTATTGCGGTTTCGGATCCTATCAAAGAAAGTACACCTGAGGCGATTAATGCACTGCATAATTTAGGTATCAAGGTTGTGATGATTACCGGTGATAAGCGACAGACGGCGGAGGCTATTGCTAAGTTCTTAGGCATTGATGAGGTGATTGCCGAGGTAATGCCTGATGGTAAATTAGATCAAATTAAAGTGTTACGCAAGAAATACGGCCTAGTTGCTTTTGTGGGTGATGGTATTAATGATGCACCGGCCTTGGCGGAAGCTGACGTTGGGATTGCTATAGGTACTGGTACAGATGTAGCCATGGAAGCGGCAGATGTAGTGTTAATGTCAGGTAGCCTAAAGGGCGTGCCTAATGCAATTGCCCTATCTAAGGCTACAATTAAAAATATTCATCAAAACTTGTTTTGGGCCTTCGCCTACAATACAGCCTTGGTACCTGTCGCAGCAGGGGCGCTGTACCCAGCCTATGGCATACTGCTATCACCGATGTTTGCAGCAGGTGCGATGGCCTTGTCTAGTGTCTTTGTATTGAGTAATGCGTTGCGTTTAAAAACATTTAGCGTGCCAATGGCTGAATAATACTGACTATTAATTAGGGGTAAGAGCTCTGAGAGTTTTACCCCTATAGGCTTTTTAATTTAAGCTTCTGATGAGGCCGACTGCTAGGCCCTCAATCGCAAAATCATCCTGTGGTGTCACGATGATTGGTTCAAAGCTTTGGTTCTCAGCGATTAAGGAAATGCTTTTGCTGCCTTTCTCAAAACGTTTAACAGTCACCTCGTTGTTGATACGAGCAACAACAATTTGGCCATTGTGAGCCGACTCAGTTCTTTTGACAGCTAGTAAATCACCGTCATAAATCCCAATATCAATCATTGACTCACCACGGACACGCAGTAGATAATCGGCCTTGTCCTCGAACATAGCGTGATCAACGGGAATTTCTTTTTCGATGTGCTCTTGGGCTAGTATCGGGCTACCTGCTGCTACACGACCAATCAGGGGGAGTATAGTGATATGGTCAAAATTAGCAGCTGAGGTGCTGCCAATAATATTAGTTTCACCCTGACTTGAATCGACTAACTCTGGGTTGAGGCGTATACCGCGCGACGTGCCTGGCGTTAGAAAAATCGCTCCCTTTTTAGCGAGTGCTTTTAAATGATCTTCTGCTGCATTGACAGATCGAAAACCCAAGCTCTTGGCAATTTCGGCGCGTGTAGGTGGAATGCCATTACGACGAATAGTGTGTTTGATAAGGTCGAAGACTTCTTGCTGTCTGGCGGTGAGTTTAATGCTCATAATCACTCCAGGATAAAAAAATGACTGTACTTGTGTACAGTCATTCTCTATCATAATAGCAATAATAGCAAGCTATATTTAAGCTGAGAGCACAGCGGCAATTGACTTAGCGACATAATCGACGTTTTTGGAGTTAAGTGCAGCCACGCAAATGCGGCCTGAGTTTACTGCATAAATAGCATACTCCTCACGTAAGCGATTTACTTGCTCTTTTGTGAGGCCGGAGAAGGAGAACATGCCGTTTTGATTCAGCACAAAGCTAAAGTCTTGCTCAACACCGGCTGCTTTAATTTTCTCAACGAGTTGCTCGCGCATGGAGTGAATGCGGACACGCATTTCGCTAAGCTCATCTTCCCATGCTTTGAATAGTTCAGGAGAGTTAAGCACGGCAGAAACAATGGTTGCACCATGGGTAGGTGGGTTTGAGTAGTTAGAGCGAATGACTGACCTTACTTGAGTAAATGCTTTTTCAGCTGACTCTTTGGTTTCTGTGGTGAAAGTTAAAGCACCGACACGTTCACCGTAGAGTGAAAATGACTTTGAAAAAGACGAGCTGACAAACATCTCAACACCAGCTTCGGCAAATAAACGGACTGCTTGAGCATCTTCTTCTAAGCCTGCGCCAAAGCCCTGATAAGCGATGTCTAGGAAAGGTATTAAGTCACGATCTTTAACAATAGCTAAGACCTCTTGCCATTGTTCAAGCGTTGGATCAATGCCAGTAGGGTTGTGACAGCAAGCATGTAAAATAATGATGCTTTTAGGGTCTAAAGTCTTTAAATGAGCCGTCATTGCAGCAAAGTCTAAGCCGTGGCTTTCTGCTGAATAATAAGGATAGGTTTCTACCGTAAAACCGGCATCTTCAAAGATTGATTCGTGGTTTTGCCAAGTTGGATTACTAACGTAAACCTTAGAGTTTGGTGTGAGTTTTTTTAAAAAATCTGCACCAATTTTAAGGGCACCAGTGCCACCAATGGTTTCTACCGTGACTGCACGGCCCTGCTCGATGACAGAAGAGTCCTGACCTAATAATAAAGTTTGGGCTGCTTTGTTATAAGAAGCAATACCCTCGATAGGTAGGTAGCCACGAGGACTAGCGCTTTCAAAATGCTGTTGCTCTGCCACACGTACAGCTTTGAGCAATGGTAATTGACCGTCATCGTTACTATAAACACCAATGCCTAAATTAACCTTGTCGGTACGGCTATCAGCATTAAACAGTTCGTTAAGACCTAAAATCGGATCGTGTGGGGCCATTTCCACATTTTGGTAGAGACTACTCATCGTATGTATGCACCTGATTTTTTGAAAAAATAGAAAATAAAAGCGATAATGAAAGATTCGTTTCACGCATCAATAGATTATAACAAATGAACCAAGCAACATTCATAGAATTTCCTAATAGCCCTTTTCAGCTCCGTCAACCATTTCCTCCTGCAGGAGATCAGCCTGCAGCGATTGATGCCTTGGTCGAGGGAATCGATGATGGTTTAATGTTTCAGACCTTGTTGGGTGTAACTGGTTCGGGTAAGACCTATACGATGGCTAATACCATCGCTAGAACGGGGCGGCCTGCCTTAGTCTTAGCGCCAAATAAAACATTAGCAGCCCAGCTTTATTCTGAGATGCGTGAGTTTTTTCCGCGTAACGCAGTTGAGTATTTTGTGTCTTACTATGATTATTATCAACCAGAGGCTTATGTGCCGTCGCGGGATTTGTTTATTGAAAAGGACTCTTCTGTTAATGAGCATATTGAGCAAATGCGTCTATCCGCAACTAAAAGTTTGCTCGAAAGACGTGACACGATAGTGGTTGGTACAGTCTCAACGATTTATGGTATTGGTAACCAAAGTGATTACCATGCCATGATTTTATTACTCAGAAGAGGTGATGAGGTACCTCGTAATGAGCTATTAGCGCGCTTAGTAGCGATGCAATATGAGCGCAATGATATGGAGTTTAGTCGTGGTACCTTTAGAGTGCGTGGTGATGTGATTGATGTGTTTCCCTCGGAGAATGCGGAGTTAGCTGTTCGTTTGAGTATGTTTGACGATGAAATTGAGAGTATTGAGTTATTTGATCCTTTAACGGGCAAGGTGCGCCAGGCAATTCCACGTTTTACGATTTATCCGAGTTCTCACTTTGTGACACCAAGAGAGACAATTGTAAGAGCGATGGAGACGATTAAAGAGGAGCTTCGTGAGCGTAAGCAGTATTACTATGATCAAGGGATGTTAGTAGAAGCGCAGCGCATCGAGCAACGTACTTTATTTGATCTGGAAATGATGCAGGAGCTAGGTTTTTGTAAGGGTATTGAGAATTACTCAAGGCACCTATCAGGTGCAGCACCTGGTGAACCGCCAGCGACCCTAATCGATTACTTGCCGCAAGATGCGTTGATGTTTTTTGATGAGAGCCATGTCATGATGGGGCAGTTACGCGGCATGTATCGAGGTGATCGTTCTCGTAAGGAAACTTTAGTACAGTTTGGTTTTAGATTGCCTTCAGCGCTTGATAATAGACCACTTAAAATAGATGAGTTTGAGCACAGAATGCGTCAAAGTGTTTTTGTTTCTGCGACACCAGCAGATTACGAGCATGAGCGTTCAGATCAGGTGGTGGAACAGGTGGTACGGCCAACAGGTTTGGTTGACCCAGTGATTGAGGTTCGCTCTGCATTAACGCAAGTTGATGATTTGTTGGGTGAGGCTAAAGAGCGTATTGCTGTAGGTGATCGTGTTCTAGTGACGACTTTAACTAAGCGTATGGCTGAGGATTTAACTGAGTATTTAGAAGAAAATGGGCTGAAAGTTCGTTATTTACACTCGGATATTGACACAGTAGAGCGAGTAGAAATTATTCGTGATTTGCGTTTAGGGACCTTTGATGTCTTGGTGGGGATTAACTTGCTGCGAGAGGGGTTAGATATTCCAGAGGTGTCTTTAGTAGCTATTTTAGACGCAGACAAGGAGGGCTTTTTGCGTTCAGATCGTAGTTTGATTCAAACTATCGGTCGCGCTGCTCGTAACCTTAACGGTAAGGCTATTTTATATGCTGATCGTATAACAGACTCGATGGCTCGTGCTATGGATGAGACTGAACGTCGTCGCCTTAAGCAAATGAGCTTTAATAAAGAGCATGGAATCACGCCGGTTGGGGTTAAAAAGGAAGTCAAAGAAATGATTGATGGTGTGATGGCACCGATTAATGAGCTATCTACTAGCTTTGAATCAGAGGACTTAAAGCGTTTTGTCAATGATGAAAAAGCCCTTAGTCGAGAGTTAAAACGCTTGGAAAAAGCCATGATGGATCATGCTAAAAACTTAGAGTTCGAGCAAGCAGCCGCAGTTCGAGATAAGTTGCAGAGGCTTAAGCAACAAGTTTTGTTAAACTCATAAGAACCGTCTAATGGCATGGCGTTAATCCATGTATGATTAGTTTTTTAATAGATTTAAGAATGTTGGACCAATGCGTATTACGTCGCTTTCAAAGAAAATAATTGTTGTTATCATCGCTGTCACTTTTGCCTTAGTTGCACTAGTAGGATTATTGCATCAGGATGAAAAGCTACCAGAGATTGTGCCTGATGCACCTGCAGAGATTGTAGATACTGAAGCATTAAATAAGCAAAAACAAGAAGAGGCTTTAATCCGCTCCTTGACCAATTTCTCTCATGACATTGATAGCTATCTATTAGATGAGGGTGAGGTACTTTACACTGGGTATATAAAGGGTGCGGGAAACGCTATTTTCTATTTTAATGCGCAGGAAGGGCAGCAGTTAGAGGTTGAATTAGCGGATCAAGAGAGTCAGCTATTTGAAATGCTGCTATTTAATAATTTTAATAGTAGTGTATTTACTTTAATTAGTGGTGAGTCATTTATGATTCCGAGTAATGGTCTATATGAGTTACGCATAGTTTATCGTAGCCATATTGAGGTGACTCAGGCAGTAGAGGATGAAAATCATCAAGCGGTGCCTCAAGCATTTAATTTAACGTTGAAGCTACAGTAGTTTTTTAGAGGGATAAGGCATGGAAAATAAGCCATTAGCAGTTATCGTTTTTGAAGATGATGGTAACGAAGCAGTACAAACACTTTGGTCTGCTGTTGAGCAGCTCCAAGAAAAGGGTCTTAAGGTAGGTGGTTTGCTCAACAAAAAGGATGGTCAAGGTGGCTATATTGGTGAGGTTATTTGTTCAGTCAGTGACGATCGCGAATATCGAATTTTAGTTGACCGAGGAACAGGTGCTAGTGGTTGTCGATTGGATAGCATAGCTTTAGCAGAGTCCAGTGAGGTGCCAAGACAAGTGTTGGACCAAGGTGTTGACATCCTCGTCATCAATAAGTTTGGCATTGCTGAAGCTGAAGGTTTAGGCTTAGTCGCAGAAATCAGTCGTGCTGTTAGTGATGGCGTACCAGTGCTCTCTACGGTGCATGATAAGTATGCGGAACAGTGGCGTAGCTTTAGCGGTGACTTAGGCGTAGAGCTTTTTCCTGTGGTTGAAGAGGTAATGGCTTGGCTGAAGACGCAATTAAAAGAGCCGGCAAGCGCTCAGTAGATATAAACAGTGCGCTTACCAGAGAGATTTCCGCTTTTAAAATGGCAGGTAGGGTATCACTTCTTCTCACCACCCAGGGCTACTGTTAGGTCCTCTAGAAAAGCTGAGAACTCCTTACACATCAAGGTCATATCTGCCTCAAAGCGCTCTATATCATCTGCGCCGGTTGGATTGCGCTGTTCATCTAAAATTTCTAAGGCTTGAATACGCTTAATTTCTAAGGTGTCATGCAGGACAAAACTTACACGATCACGCCAAGTGAGCCCTAGCTTAGTGACCACCTTACCACTTTCAATGTGCTTAGATACTTCCTCTTGGCTTGGGATAACATTAGTAAAGCGGACAGTGGCACGGTCTTCTTGAGTGGACTTGAATTCTGTCTGTGGTTCAATATTAAAGCCTTCTGTTGCTTCATCACTGAAGATCCATTCGGTCATCGCGGTACTAGGAGAAACTTCCGTCATAAAGGATTGGATAGGGACTGGATCTAGTGCTTTAACCAGCAAAGAAATTACTTCATCTGCTTTAGATGCACTACCGGCATCAATATAGAGCCAGTGGTTTTCTAAGTCTAAGCAGACACGGGTTTGACGGAAAATGCTAAACGCCTTAGGAATTAGCGTGTCTGTTACCATCTCCTTAATTTCTTTCATTTGCTTGCGACCTGGTTTGTAGCCTTGCTGCTCTTCAGTTTCAATGGCTTTTTCACGGGCAAACTGGTTAATGACGCTGGCAGGTAATAGTTTTTTCTCAGCCTGTAGAGTCAAAAAGTAATATTGTCCAAGTTCATAAACTAGGCCACTGTGCTCAAGTGGACTAACCCAGCCCAGCTTGGTTTCCTGACCAGGGCTGCCCTCAATAAAAGCATTGACTTGGAGCTTTTCCTCTAAGTCCTGTGCTGTTATTGTCCAGTCGGGGTTAAGACGGAATAGTTTAAGATTTTTGAACCACATGTTTTTTCCAAAATTTTCCAAAAGGCTAAGTGTAGCATTTTGCGAATAAGTCGCAAGAAAAACACAACAGGAGGATAAAACTAGCAACACTGTTCAAGCATACAGTATAATCAATGGCATAATATTTACTACGTAGTATGGCAATACTTGCTACGCTAGGATCAGATTTTTACAAGGAAACTTTGCATGAGTACAAAAGCAAATAAAGCAGCTAATGATGAGCGTTCAAAGGCCCTATCGGCGGCCTTATCACAAATTGAAAAGCAATTTGGTAAGGGTTCCGTGATGCGCTACGGGGACAATGAGATCCAGCATGACATTAAAGTTGTATCGACAGGTTCTTTAGGTTTAGATATTGCCCTAGGAGTAGGTGGATTGCCACGTGGTCGTGTAATTGAGGTTTATGGTCCTGAGTCTTCAGGTAAGACTACCTTGACTTTACAAGTGATTGCAGAGATGCAGAAAACGGGTGGTACTTGTGCTTTTATTGATGCTGAGCATGCCCTAGATGTTCAGTATGCTAGTCGTTTGGGGGTTAATCTTGAGGATTTATTAATTTCACAGCCTGATACAGGTGAGCAGGCCCTAGAAATTACTGATGCCTTAGTACGTTCAGGTTCTGTTGATTTAATTGTTATCGACTCTGTTGCCGCATTAACTCCTCGTGCAGAGATTGAGGGTGATATGGGTGATAATTTACCTGGCCTACAGGCTCGTTTAATGAGTCAAGCCTTACGTAAATTGACAGCTTCTATTAAGCGGACAAATTGCATGGTTATCTTCATTAACCAGATTCGCATGAAAATTGGTGTTATGTTTGGTAGCCCTGAGACTACTACCGGTGGTAATGCCTTAAAGTTTTATTCTTCTGTGCGTTTAGATATTCGTCGTATTGGCTCTATTAAAAAGGGTGATGAGATTGTTGGTAATGAGACCCGCGTTAAGGTTGTGAAAAATAAAATTGCTCCTCCATTTAAGCAGGCTGAATTCGATATCATGTACGGTACTGGTATTTCACGTGAGGGTGAGATCATTGACCTAGGTGTTAAAGCAGATATTGTTGATAAGGCTGGTGCTTGGTATAGCTATAGCGGTACTCGTATTGGTCAAGGTAAGGATAATGTTCGTGAGTATTTACGCGAAAATTCAGCGATGGCAGTAGATATCGAAAATAAGATTCGTGAAAACCTTGGCCTTATAGAGCGAGCTATTACCATTGAGCCGGTTGAGGGTGCAGATGTAGACTCACCCGATGAGGTATAGTTCAACTTATTGATTAACTTGGTTTGTAGATGAGTTTTAGAGATAGTAGTAATGGAAAATACGATTCTTTAGCTGAGGAACTAGCAGCTAAAGCAGTAGATAGCAGCCGACAAAAGTCAGAGGTTAACCTTTTGTCCAAGGCTGTTGCTATTCTCTCTGCTCGTGAATACTCTGAAAAAGAACTGAGGCAGAGGCTCAAGCGTTATAGCGATAATGAAGCGGCGATTGATGAGGTTGTCACTAGGCTGCAGCGTGAAAACTGGCAGTCTGATGAGCGCTTTGTAGAGACCTTTGTTCAGAGCAGGGAGCAACGTTGGGGTAACCAAAAGATTCTTCAGGCTTTATCGCAGCATGATCTTGATAGTGAGCAATTAAGCACTCTTAAAGAAGGGCTTAGTGATTCAGAATATCAGAGAGCGCGCGAAGTATGGATTAAGCGCTTTGGAGTTAAGTATGGTGTTGGTCTTTATGATTCTTACGCTCTTAATGATTATGAGTCTGTAGAAGAGGTTGAGAAACAGGATTTTCAAGAACAGGCTAAGGATAAGGCCAAGCAGATTCGTTTTTTAGCTTCTAGAGGTTTTAGTGCGGATGTTGTTTATAGAGTTGTTAATTCTCGAGGGGCTCTAGAAGAGGATTAATACTCGTTTTATTAATTGGCATTAAAAAAGCTGAGAAATCATTTTTCTCAGCTTTTTAGGGTTTTTTAAAACGTACTCTTATTGCTTGTTAAGAATGCGCTTAGCTTCTGCTTTAACACGAGCGGGAGCTGTGCCACCAATGTGATTACGGGCATTGATGGATCCTTCTAAAGTTAGGACTTCAAATACATCTTCTTCAATACGATCATCAAATTCTTTTAGTTGCGCCAAGTCTAAGTCAGCAAGGTCACATCCTATGTCCTCACACTTTCGTACGGCAAGCGCGACAACTTCATGAGCATCACGGAAAGGTAGGCCTTTTTTGACCAAGTAATCAGCAAGGTCAGTTGCTGTTGAGAACCCCTGTAAAGCAGCTGCACGCATATTTTCAGCTTTGACTGTAATGCCGCCTACCATATCAACAAAAATTGTTAAGGTGTCACGTAAAGTGTCCGCTGTATCAAATAAACCTTCTTTATCCTCTTGGTTGTCCTTGTTGTAAGCCAAAGGTTGTGCTTTCATTAGCGTTAATAAAGCAGTTAAGTGACCGTAGACGCGTCCTGTTTTACCACGAGCCAGCTCAGGGACATCTGGATTTTTCTTTTGAGGCATGATTGAGCTACCGGTGCAGAAGCGATCGGCTAATTGAATAAAACCAAAACGGGGACTC
Source organism: uncultured Oligella sp. (assembly GCA_947632105.1). Taxonomy (GTDB): domain Bacteria; phylum Pseudomonadota; class Gammaproteobacteria; order Burkholderiales; family Burkholderiaceae_B; genus Oligella. The sequence continues at coordinate 64,343 of CANROD010000002.1, forward strand.
ATCCAAATAATCAACTCCTCTGATAGGCGCGAAATATGCATCATAATCATGCTACTAACGGCACAAAACTCAATCGCAAAGTCACGATCAGAAACAGAGTCTAAAGAGTTGCGGCATACGGCTTCAAAACCTAAGCTATCAGCGGTGCGTTCACGATCAATAGGATAAGAAGTACCTGCTAAGGCGGCGGCACCTAACGGTGAGCGATTGACACGGCGACGACAGTCCTCAAGGCGCTCGGCATCGCGACCAAACATCTCAGCATAGGCCAATAAATGATGACCGAACGTGACAGGTTGAGCTACTTGTAAGTGAGTAAAGCCAGGTAGGATAACTTCATGATTGTCTAGAGCGACTTTAGCCAAAGCTTGGCGAAGCTCTTGAACCAACTTAAGTGAATTATCAATTTCATCGCGTAGCCATAGACGCATATCAGTAGCTACTTGATCGTTACGTGAACGACCTGTATGTAAGCGCTTGCCAGCGTCACCGATGAGTTCTACAAGCCTTTTTTCAATATTTAAATGAACATCTTCAAGGTCGAGAGACCAAGTAAATTTGCCTGCCTCAATCTCGTTGATAATGGTTGCCATACCATCTTGGATTTGTTGTAAATCCTCTTGGCTTATAACACCAACATGAGCCAGCATTTCTGCATGGGCTAGCGAACCTTGAATATCAAAAGTAGCTAAGCGTTTATCAAAGTAAACTGAGGCAGTATAACGTTTAACTAAGTCGGACACTGGCTCGTTAAAGCGAGCAGACCAAGCTTTGGCTTTATTGTCAAATTGATTTTGGGTGTTGTTATCTGGGAGAGTAGAATCAGTCATGTGATTGAAAATATCTGTAAAATAGAGAGCAGCGCCAAGCAAATAACCCGGAGCGCTGATTAATTAAGTATTAGTTAGCTAACTACCAATTATAAGGGCTTTGCTCATTGACTTATGAAAACATTATTTTATTTGTGAAAATGTTATGACTATGACTCCTCTAACTATTGCTGTGGTTCAAGCGAAATTTGCTACTGCGGACTCGCTAACTAATGCTAAAAAAATAATTACAATAGCTAAAACAGCTTATAAACAAGGTGTTGAACTGTTGGTTTTACCTGAGTTAGCGCTTTGTGGGGTAGCTCTGCAGGACCTATTGTCACGCAACAGTTTTTTACAGCAGCAACAAGAGGTGTTGCAAGAGTTGGCAGTAGAGCTGGGCCAATTTATCGGCTTGTCTGTGGTGGTGGGACATCTTAGTTTGGTGGATGATGAGCTTTTTAATAGCGTTTCTGTCTTGGCAAACGGTGAGATTAAGCAGACTCATAATCAGTTATCGAGCAAGAATGATAAATTGTTGAGCACTGGATACTATTTAAATAGTGCATTGGCTTTAGAGCAGAGTATTTTTAATTTAAAGGGGCATCGTTTTGCGCTAAGCATTGGCGATGATATTTGGTGCCAAGATTATATCGATGCTCTTTCAAGTCAGAGCGTACAGAGTATTTTATTGCTTGATGCAACACCATATCATGTGGGTCGTATAGCTGAATATCAAAAGGTTTTGTTGGATGAGCTCGCGGATGAACAGATTAATCTTTTTTATACCAATCACGTCGGTGGGCATGATGAGTTGATTTATGAGGGTCGTTCTTTTCTACTAAATGCTGAGTGTGAGTTGCAGGTAGAGGTTGGCCATTTTGTGGAGGCTATGGCGATTTATCAATTAGGAGCGAATAATACTTGGTCATGCCTCAAGGTACAGGCATTAGTGTATGGTCATGAGTCCACATATACTGTAAACACACCTGATTTGCTTTATCAAGCGAGTGAGTCCATAGAGTCGGAGGTTTGGTGTGCTTTAGTCTTAAGTACTAGAGACTTCTTAAAGGATAGTGGGATTAGTAAAGCAATACTTGGTTTGTCTGGAGGGATGGATTCAGCCTTGGTATTAGCTGTTCTGTACGATGCGATTGGCCCTGACAATATTACCGCGGTAATGCTATCCTCACAGTACACTTCTCAGCTGTCTTTGGACTTAGCGGAGGATATGGCAAGGCGTATAGGTGTAAGTTACCATAACATCAGTATTGAGCCTATGTTTAAGGCTTATATCGACGGGTTAGCGTCTGTCTTTAGTGGGTTACCGGCAGATACTACCGAAGAAAATCTTCAAGCTAGAATTCGTGGTGTAATTTTGATGGCATTATCGAATAAGTTAGGCGGAATGATTATTTGTAGTGGTAATAAGTCGGAAGCTGCGACAGGCTATAGTACGCTTTATGGCGATACGGTTGGCGGTTTTGCTGTACTTAAGGATGTGCCTAAGACGTTGGTTTACCGCTTGGCTAATTGGCGTAACTCTCAGCATGAAATTATTCCGACTGAGATTATTACTCGTCCTCCATCAGCTGAATTGGCTGAGGGGCAAGTAGATCAGGATAGTTTGCCTGAGTATGATATTCTGGACGATATTTTGTACCGATTGATTGAGTTAAAGCAAAGTAGTGGCGATATTATTCAGGCAGGATTTGAACCAGATACTGTCAATAAAATTAGCCGTTTGTTAAAATTCAACGAATACAAAAGACGTCAAACAGCGCCTGGACCTAGAGTTAGCGATGGAGCCTTTGGCTTAGATTGGCGTTATCCGTTATCACATGGCTTTAAGTATTAAAACTACAGTAAACAGTTGGTGCTGTGCTGTAAAGTTTTTGTAAATGAACGATAATAATAAAAGTCATATTTAGAATAATAATTTATTTAAGGTTTAGATAATGAAGCAAATTACAGCAGTTATTAAGCCCTTCAAATTGGATGAAGTGCGAGAGGAATTGTCAGAAATAGGGGTGAATGGTCTGACTGTAACAGAGGTTAAGGGCTTTGGCCGGCAGCGTGGCCACACGGAGTTATACCGTGGAGCAGAGTATGTTGTGGATTTTTTGCCTAAGGTAAGAATTGATATTGTCGTGACTGACGATCAGGCAGACGCGTGCATTGAGGCGATTATCAAGGCAGCGCGTACTGGTAAAATAGGTGATGGTAAGATTTTTGTCACTAATGTTGATAAAGTGATTCGTATTCGTACTGGTGAGCAGGACGATTTAGCTATTTAGTGCAGTTTAGAAGTTTATTTGTTTTTCTAATGGGTGTTTTGCCAGCTCTTCCCAAAAACTAGGTAAAAAAACTTCATTGACCGTTAGTCCTTCCCCGTTTTGAGAAAAAGTAGAGCGACGTGCTAGAAATTCACCCCAAGGCAGTTCGGAGTATCTTGTCAGGGCATGATGTAGTGAAAGTTGATTATTTAATTTAGTACTTTCAAAGCTGCTACGAGTTATGGCAGGATCATTGTATAAAATATCGGCAAGTGGCCGCGCGTTCAGCGCTCTGATTCCCTGCCATGTTATTTGAGAAGCGTTGTGTTCGGTAATGCTGCGGGCAAAAATAGCCATTTGGCCATTAATGCTCATGAGTATTTCTCGCGCCCAAACTTTTTGATTGCTTGATAAACCGAGTGGATAGGCTTCGTCTTCTTTTACATGGGTAATATACTCGTTTAAAACCCTAATTGAAAATTCACCAACTTTCCTTAAACCGCTTGTTAATGCGCCGGGTCGGCTGAGCCAATACTTTTCTACATCAGTAAAACTGGCGTTGAGCTCGTGATTCCAAGATTCCGGTAGTAAATGAGTGTTAGACATAATTAAAATTAAAGAATGAAACTATGAAAAAATTAGTAGAACCAATTCGTGTATCAAAATTGCTAGCCGACAGAGGTTTTTGCTCGCGTCGAGAAGCCGATCAATATATTGCAAAAGGTTGGGTTAAAGTCGATGGTCTGGTTATAGGCTTAGGTGCCAAGGCTTACCCTAAACAAACTATTACATTGCATAAGTTAGCACAAGAAAAACAACAAGCGCGTGCCACCATCATTTTAAATAAACCTGTGGGCTATATTTCACATCAAAGTGATGAAGAAGGTAATTATAGGCTTGCTGGTGCGTTAATTACACCTCAAAAGCAGTTTGATCGTAATAGAAATACTTTCAGTTCGCAACACCTCAAAGGTTTGGCGCCTGCTGGCCGATTGGATATTGATTCACAAGGGTTGCTTGTTTTTACTCAAGATGGTGGTATCGCCAGACAATTGAACAACGAGGAGCTAGAAATAGAGAAAGAATATTTGGTGCGTGTTGAAGGGAGCATTACTGATAGTGGCTTGCGTTTACTCAATTATGGTATTTCACTAGACGGTGAGCAGCTCAGGCAGGCTGAGGTTACTTGGCAAAATGACGATCAGTTAAAATTTATTGTGCAGCAAGATAAAAAACGTCAAATTCGCAATATGTGTAAGGTTGTCGGTTTAGAGGTTGTAGGCTTGAAACTCGTTCGTATGGGTAATGTGGCTCTGGCAGATCTACCGTTGGGGCAATGGCGCTATTTAAAACCTCATGAGCGTTTTTTATAAATTTGAGCTATAGTGCGGTAAAATAGTCGATGTTATATATTATGAATATTAATCAATTTTAAGAGTATAGGATAATGCAGATTAATAAAAAGCTGCTCTTGGGAGCAGTTGTCTGCTCTTCGCTGTTAGCGGGCTGTCAGACTTTTAATAACCTTATGGATGGTACGTTGGGTTCTAGTAAACAGGATGTCCCTACTACGGGTACGCCGATTGAAACTGTTCCAGCTACGCCTCCACCAACTCAACCAACTCAACAAACATCTGTTTCTTCATTGGTTATCTATGCGTCGTCAGCGACTCCTATGCAGGATTATGTGATGGTCGAGCGCAATAATCAGCGCATTTATGTGGATCCTAGACAAACCTTATTACGTAGTGATTTAGCAGATGTTCTTGCGGTTCAGGACGATCAGGGGCGACCTTATCTGAGTTTATCATTTAATGCAGCAGGCACTCAGAAGCTTCAGCGCATTACGAGCAATAATATTGGCCGCTCACTTGCAGTCACTTTTAGAGATAATTTGATTTCAACTATCAGTATCAATAATGCAGTTAATAACGGCACTTTAAATGTACCGATGGCTTCCTCAGATGATGCTATTGCCCTGGAAGAAGGCATTCTTGATGGGGATTGATTGATAATTGATCGCTTTCATTAAGAGTAATGACAAGGCTCACTTTGTTTTAAAGTGAGCCTTTTGTGTATTAGAGTGCTATTTACTGGTCTTTTAAGCGTTGGAGGATTTTTTGGCCAGCACGTCCGCTGATAGGCATATTGAAACGTGCTTCTTCTAGCTTAATAGCTGCGCGTGATTTGCTGCCGATAATCCCATCGGCTTCACCAATATCATGACCGTGGTCAAGTAATATTTTCTGTAAAACTACACGCTCCTCTCGTGATAGACCTAAATCATCGGTAGGCCATGATGTAAAAAATCCTGGTCCGTCGCGTAGGCGATCAGATAGATGAGAGATTGCTAGTGCATAGCTTTCGGCTGCATTGTAGCTATAAATGACATCAAAGTTTTTGAAGGTCAGAAAAGCAGGGTCTTGTGCGCCGGCCGGTGTTAATAAACCAGCTACTTCAGAGGTAGGAGCGAAGTCACTTAAAGGTTGCCCTAAAACGCCCGTTACACCGCGTTGTTGCCATGACTGAAGGCTACGTTTTGTGCGGCGTCCCTCACCAGATATATTAAAACCTTCTGGTAGTTTGACCTCTATCCCCCAGATTTGACCTGTGCGCCAACCATTACGTTTTAAATAGTTAGCCGTTGAAGCTAAGGCATCAGCTGTATTATTTATCAAGTCACGACGACCATCATCATCAAAGTCTACTGCTAAGCGTTCAAAAGTAGTTGGCATAAACTGAGTGTGCCCAAAGGCACCAGCCCATGAGCCTTGAAACTCTTCAGCAGAAACATCACCGGCCTGGACGATTTTCATAGCGGCAAAAAATTCTTTACGGAAAAATGCTTGGCGACGACCGTAACAGCTTAATGTCCCTAAGGCTTGAAGAATAGGGTAGTTACCAAAGTTTTGACCAAAGTTACTTTCAACTCCCCAGACAGCTACGACTGTAGCTGGATCTACGCCGTAAACTTGTTCCACGCGCTGTAGTGTGTTGTGATGCTCTAGGAGTTTTGCTTTACCCTCAACAACTCGTTGACCGTCAACTAGGGAGGCCATATAGTCCCAGATGGGTTGACGGAATTCAGGCTGATAATTAAGCTTTTCTAAAATACTTAAATCAGGTTCTAAATTACTAGTTAATTTAGAATAAGTTGCTGTGCTTACACCCGCGCGACTAGCTTGTGCTTGTAATGATTGCAGGCAAGATGAAAAGCTTGATGCTGAGTGAGCATAGACACTTGAGTTTGCAAGTAAAAAGGTAGCAGTAATTAAGGCAAATTTTGGGATGCTTAGGGTGGTGAATAGCATTTTTATCGTCCATCAAGTGAAATTAAGGGAATTATCTATCATTTTAGCAGTCTCACTGAAAGATCGCTAAAATGATAGGGTTGTAAATTCTGGCTTTGAGGTTTTGTACCAAATGACGATTAGATCACGAATTAAGTTGTTAGTATTAGTAGTTTCTTCCTGCTTCGTAGTGAGCGCATGTGAGAGCTCTGTGCTGCCTGAGCAGCAGAGGCAGAATATTGCCCAAGTCGGGCCTGTGGGGGCCTCTTATATGGCCTCTATGGTATTAGACAATACAGAGACTGCAGAGTCTCAAGAAGTTGAGGGCTTACCAAAGCTTTCTAGTAGTCCGGATTTTTCTAGAGCCTCAATTCTTACGAGCCGTATTTTATCAACCTTCGAATATAACAAACAACCTCTGGATGAGGCCATGGCTGGGCGTATTTTTGATGCCTATTTTGATGTTTTGGATTCTCAGCGTATGTTTTTATTGTTATCCGATATTGAGAGTTTTCATCCTTATCGATTGGATACGGCAAAAATGATCGAGCATGGTGAATTAGAGATGGCTTTTGATATTTACACGCTCTATCGAGAGCGTGTTCAAGAGTATTATCAATATGTATTTAGCCTGTTAGATTCAGAGCATGAGTTTGATTTTACTGAGGATGAGGTTTTTTCTTTAGATCGCAAAAAAATGCCTTGGCTAAGAACAAAGGCTGAGCTTCAGGAGCTATGGCATCAACGTGTTAAAAATGACTTTTTACGCTTAAAGCTAGTCGGTCAAAGCGATGAGCAAATTATTGAGCGCTTGCGTAAGCGTTATACCAATAGCCAAAAATTGATTCTGCAGGCAAATAGCGAGGACGTTGCTGAGATGTTCTTAAATGCTTATGCAGATAGCACCGATCCACACACTAGTTTTTTTAGCCCTACGTCAGCTAAGAATTTTAACGTGCAATTAAGTTTATCAGTTGAGGGCATTGGTGCCGTCTTGCAGAAGCGTGATGAGTATGCACAGATTCGTGAGGTGGTGGTTGGTGGGCCAGCAGAAAAATCAGGGCAAATCAAAGCGGGTGATCGTATTGTGGCTGTTGGTCAAGGAGCAGAGGGGCCGATGGAGGATGTGATTGATTGGCGTCTTGATGATATTGTTGCCAAGGTGCGCGGTGAGCGTGGTAGTGTTGTGCGAGTAGAAATTCTTCCTGGGGATGAGGGTCTTGAGTCAGAAACTAGGGTAGTGGATATTGTCCGAGATAAGGTTATGATGGAGGATCAAGCAGCTAAGGTTAAGACTCTGGAGGTTAAAGGGGATGGTATGGATCACACGATCGGTATCATTACAATTCCAAGTTTTTATGAGGATTTTGAGGCAAGATCAACTAATCAAGACGACTATAAAAGTGTCACTCGCGATGTGAAAAAGATTTTAGAGGATTTAAATGAGCAGGGTGCGTCAGCTGTGGTGTTGGATTTGCGAAACAATGGTGGTGGCTCTTTATCAGAGGCAGCTAATCTCAGCGGTCTTTTTGTAGGGCCCATGAATCATATTGTTCAGGTCAAATCTAATGATGATCGTATTTCTCATGTTCGTAGCAATCATCAGGAAATCGTCTGGGATAAGCCTGTCGTTGTTATGGTAAATAGAGTTTCTGCATCTGCCTCAGAAATTTTTGCAGCAGCAATACAGGATTATGGACGTGGTATTGTTGTCGGTGATGATACATGGGGTAAGGGTACGGTACAGACCCTAACTGATTTATCTGACTTTATCAATAAATCATTGATAAAAGATGCTGATGTTGGTGCTTTAAAGTGGACTATTCAGATGTTCTTTAGGGTTAATGGAGCATCTACTCAATCTAAGGGAGTAGAGCCTGATATTGATTTTCCTTCGATGGTTAATCATGAGGAGTTCGGTGAGTCAAGTTATCCCAACGCCTTGCCATGGACTGAGATTGAGCCAGTCAAGCATCGTCAATTTAAAGATATGAAGCCTATCATTAAGGCAGTTTCTCAGCGTCATAATGAACGTACTAAGGAGTCAGAATCTTGGCAATTATTAGTTGATGAGGTTGCTTATAGTTCCAGATTATCTGATCGCAAAGAAGTTTCTTTAAATTATGAACAGCGTGTTCAAGAGCGTAAGGAGATGGAAGAGCAGCGCCAAGACTTTAATGACAGACGTAAAGAGCTTGGGCAGTCTGATGTTGGTATATTTCGTCTAGACGATGGTCTATCTTTTGGTGAGGGTAACTTACAAGAAGAGCTTGAAAATGAAAAGAAACGAAAAGAAAATATCGATACGCCAACTCGTGAGGCTGTCAATATTGCAGCTGATTTAGTGTATTTTTATTAAATCGTGATGATTCTATAAAAAAAGCTTGTAGATTAAATCTACAAGCTTTTTTATTAGATTAAGAAGTGTATCTTTGCGAGATCAATCGTTTTAAATAGCTCGTGGCCGAGGTTGACTGTGGTGGCGTTAGTCGTACTTTTTAATTGCTTATAAGAGTTTTCAGAGGCATCGACGAGGCTGTTGATTAGCTCGTCTGTCAATTCAGTGGAGTAAGCCCACGTATCAGTAGGGTAGCATATGATTGATTGACTCTTCTCATTTTGTATGGGTCTATTTCGAGCCTTTTTGAAGAAGAACTTGTCTTTGATAGCTTCAGGTTTGTTGAGTAAATCAATCATGTCTTGGTCTAATTCTGCAGAAGAATCAATAATAACGACACAATCTATCTCTTTAAAGAGGTTGGCGCCGTGTGCATTCTGCAAAAACCAATTAAGTGCAATTATTTTTAATAACTCATTGTAAGATGATAGAGCATTAGGATGGTTAGTAGTTTTAAGTTTGTTTTTCAGCTTGAGTAGAAGCTCATTTGGGCGAAATTCAGCTAAGAGATCTGCATGTGGCAGTATTTGCTGTTTTTGCTCATCGCTTAGTGCTGTCTCACTGTATTCAATCAAAGCATTGGGGCTTTGTTCGAATTGGCTATTAAGAGTGATTAGGCGTTGCTGTAGTTGAGCTAACGGATCGGTGGTTTCAACGGATTGTTGGTTTATGGCAGATAGTATAAGAAAAGCAGCTTTCATGGATTTAGAGCGTAAATAAGCAAAACAAAGCTCAGCGAAAAAGCTGTGCTACAAGATTGATAGATAACCCTACATATTAACTCAATGATGCTAAATTGAGTATTATCTTGATTGCTTTGTTAAAATTTGATAGACTGTAATCTAAGCTGTATATCTGATTGACTGAAGGTTTTCTGGACGCGGGTTCGATTCCCGCCGCCTCCACCATAAATGCATTAGGCATTTAGTGTGTTTATGACGGGGGCGTCACTGGTTTCGACAGGGAAAGATAGGAAGATTGGCAGCCGGTAGGCGAAGACCGTTAATCTAGCAAATTCTATAAATGCAAATGACGAAAGTTACGCATTAGCCGCCTAATTTGGTGTTGCTAGGAGACTGATCCACTTGTCAACAGAACGGATTAAAGGGGCTTCGGCCCCTTTTTGTTTGTCTATAACTTCAGTCTTTTTATTTTAAGTGATAGAGGTATAGTTCAATGCGGCGATTGGTTATGCGGTTTTCTCTAGAGTCGTTGCTCACTAATGGGTCAATAGAGCCTCTGCCTTCGAGCTCAATTCTAGAGCTTCTCAAGCCCTTTGAGATAAGGTATTTGGCAACGCTATTCGAGCGATTTAAAGATAAAATTTGATTGTACAAGTCGTCGCCACTGCTGTCTGTATGGCCCACGATGCGGACACGCAGCTCTTGACGTGAATTCATGTCTTCAATAATTTTATTAAGAGTGCTGTGAGACTTCCGGTTAATCCGTAATGTATTGCCAACAAAAATCTCATCTGCTGGAATTAGTATGCGTAAACTGCCGTCATGAACCTGATTGACTTCAATTGAGAGCTCGTTTGTATTGTTGCTTTTCAGCGAGTTACTTAGTTCCTGCCAGTTATTTGTGACCCATGAAAAGCGTTTACTAGTAGCTGGTTTACCGTCTTCATTGACTCTAAAGCTGCCTTGTCCGCCTTGGTTGTTTTCATTAAGCGTTGTGCATGCGGTAAGTATGATTAGGCAAGAAACTGCAGTGAGTCTTGATACTTTTGAAATTAAGGAGTAAGAGATGGTCTTATGCATGAATTAAGCCTTGTGAATGAGCATCTCCAAAGAGCAGTGAGAATATGTCTGCTGGGTGATGTGCTATGGCGTCAGGCTGACAGGCTGTTGCCATGGCACTGTCTAAACTATAGCCGTAGGTAACTGCTATGGTTTTCATACCTGCTTTCTTGCCTGCAATAATATCACGTTCATCATCACCAACGTAAATGCATTGATTGCTTTCTTTGTTTAATTGCTCTGCGGCAAAGAGTAAGCCTCTAGGATCTGGTTTGGGAAAGGGTGTAGTGTTACCACAAATCGTGATCTTGCTGCGGGTGTTAAGTTTTAAATAATGAAGAAGAGGGTGGGTAAGGGCCTCACTTTTATTGGTAACAATGCCCCATGTTAAGTTTCGTTGTTCAATAGCATTTAGTAATTCATTGATATGGGGGAATGGGTGGCTATTATCAAGCATGCACTGACGATAATCCTCTAGAAAACGATCTCTAAAATAAGGATAAACCAGATCGTCTTGTTCTAGTTCGAGTGCCACCTTGAGCAAACCATGAGTTCCTTGTGAGGCTACTGAACGAAGCTCGTCATAGTCTAGATCCTCAAGGAAGCACTTTTTTCTTTGTAGATTAGCTGCTAGAGCTAAACCTGGTGCGCTATCAATTAGTGTGCCATCTAAGTCAAATAAAATCGTATTTATCATTTTTGTGCGGCAATAAAATAATTAACGGTAGCATCTTGCTTGAGAGAATAAGTTTTAGATATGAAACTATATTCAAGTCCTTTGATGTCTCTCAATGATAACCCTGATTGCTCAATGGTTTGACGAAGTTCACTAGGCTTTAATAGTTGATTGTAATTGTGTGTACCTCTGGGTACCATCCCTAAAATATATTCAGCAGCAACAATTAACTGTAAAAATGATTTTGCATTGCGATTGATGGTTGAGAAAAAGACCCAGCCTCCAGGTTTTACCATTTTTGCACAAGCGCGAATAATAGAGTGTGGATCAGGTACGTGTTCTAGCATCTCCATGCAGCTTACGATATCGAAGTGCTCGGGGTATTTCTCAGCCATTTCTTCGGCTGGAATTTTTTTATATTCGATGGGTAGTTGGTTTTCAAGGCTATGGAGTCGAGCGACTGTGAGTGATTTTTGAGCTAAATCAATGCCGGTCACTTTGGCTCCAGCTTTAGCAAGACTTTCAGCTAAAATACCGCCTCCGCAGCCGACGTCAATAATCTCTTTGCCCGTTAGGCTCTTAACATGGTCGATGATCCATTGAGTGCGTAGAGGATTGATTTGGTGTAAGGGGCCAAACTCACCTGCGGTATCCCACCATTTAGATGCAATAGCACTAAATTTTTCAATTTCAGATGGATCGACATTGGTAGGCTTGCTGATATCTCTCATAGTGGGTTTATGCTTTTTAGTGATGAGGGTAAGAAGCAAAAAGGCCCCGATATGAGCGGAGCCTATTGCAAAATCAGTAGTATTTCTGCTAAGAAAAAGCTTAGTGAAACTTAAAATATTTAGTAGCAGAAATATAACTCCATGCTAATTAATTAGTACGAGTACCAACAATTTCAATCTCAACGCGACGGTTGCGAGCACGGCCTTCGCGTGTAGCGTTGCTAGCGATTGGTTGAGCTTCACCGCGACCAACAGCAATAATAGAATCAGCTGGGATGCCGCGAGAAACTAAGTAGTTCTTAACGGAAGCGGCGCGACGATCGGATAAGCCTTGGTTGTATTCTTCAGTACCGATACTATCTGTGTGACCAACAGCGATAACAGATTCTAAAGCAAGATTCTGAGATTGTTGAGCAATTTGGTCTAAGATGTTGCGACCTTCAGGTTTGATAGTTGATTTATCAAAATCAAAGAAGGTGTCTGCATTAAACGCAACTTTGTTTGCTACCATTTCTTGAACTGGAGCACCACAACCTTGAGCGGCAGTGGCAGGTGTCCAATAGTTATTGCGCCAGCAATGCTCGCCTGTGTTGTTCATCCAGACGATGTCGTAATTGCTTACCCAGTTATTGATAGTTTGAGCAGATGCTACGCCAGTGGTTGCAGTGGTTGCAACGGCGAATGCTAATGCGAATTTAGAGGCTTTGTTCATGTTTCTCCTCGATGAGCTAAATAAAGCTAAAAAGTTACTCGCAGCGAAACCGCCGCAGAATGGAAATCAGGTTTAGTATAGCAATCAATGAAACATCATTCAAAGTGTTTTGAGTAGATTTTCCCTGATGCATGTTTAAGATATTAAATGATTTCCTGATTTATTGCTGAGCTATCTGTCGTAACTATATGTATTTTAAAGATATAATCTTTTTTTAAATGATTTTTGTTGCTTAAAAGATACAGTGTGTTGTATAAAGACAAAGATCGACAGAGGGTGTATTGAGCAAGCTTGTTGTAAAAAAACATACATCATCTAATTTTTGTGGCATATTTATTGCTGTATAAATTTGATTCAGTCACTCGGCAGCCTTTGCTGTAGCTTGATAGGTGTTAGAATGGGGAGTTAACTTTTATGAATTTAAATGGCGTTTTGCTGTTAGCGAGTAAATATGGATTCTTTTGCTAAAGAAACGATTCAAATCTCTTTAGAACATGAAATGCGTCGTAGTTACTTAGACTACGCGATGAGTGTAATCGTCGGTCGAGCTTTGCCGGATGCACGTGATGGTTTGAAACCTGTACATCGTCGTGTGCTTTATGCGATGAGTGTCTTAAATAATGATTGGAATAAGCCTCACAAGAAATCAGCCCGTATTGTCGGTGACGTGATTGGTAAATATCACCCTCATGGTGATAGTGCGGTTTACGATACTATTGTTCGTCTGGCGCAGAATTTCTCGCTACGTTATACATTAGTTGATGGTCAAGGTAACTTCGGCTCTGTCGATGGCGATGGTGCTGCAGCTATGCGTTATACCGAGGTGCGCTTATCTAAGATTGCTCATGAGCTTCTGGCTGATATTGAGCAGGATACAGTGGATTTTGGGCCTAACTATGATGGCTCTGAACAAGAACCCTTGGTTTTACCTACTCGCTTACCTAACCTATTAGTCAATGGTAGTTCAGGTATTGCTGTTGGCATGGCGACTAATATTCCGCCACACAATTTAGCTGAGGTGGTTGACGGTTGCTTATATGCTTTACGTAATCCGAGTTGCACCATTGAGGAGCTTATTGAGTTAATTCCTGCACCGGATTTTCCAACTGGCGGTATTATTTACGGCATTCAGGGCGTCAAAGAGGGGTATCGAACGGGTCGTGGGCGTGTAGTCATGCGTGCTCAAACTCATTTTGAGGACATTGAGCGTGGTAATCGTCAAGCGATTGTGGTTGATGAGATTCCTTATCAGGTAAATAAAAAAACACTTCAAGAAAAAATTGCCGAGTTAGTCAATGATAAGCGTATCGAGGGGATATCTGATATCCGCGACGAGTCTGATAAAGATGGTATGCGTTTAGTGATTGAACTAAAACGTGGTGAGATGCCGGAAGTTGTGCTTAACAATCTCTTTAAGATGACACAGCTTCAAGATACCTTTGGTATGAACTTGGTTGCCTTGGTTGAGGGCCAGCCGCGTCTACTTAATTTAAAGCAGTTAGTAGATTATTTCTTACAGCATCGTCGTGAGGTAGTTACTCGACGAACTGTTTTCCAGCTGCGTAAGGCACGCGATCGTGGTCATGTACTAGAGGGTTTGGCCGTTGCTTTAGCTAATATTGATGAGTTTATTCGAATCATTCGTGGTGCTTCTACGCCTCCGGTCGCTCGTGAAGAATTGATGTCCCGTGGTTGGGATGCCTCCTTAGTGCGCACTATGTTAGCTGCTGCTGATGAGGGTGGGATCATGGGTGGCAGCGCAGCTTATCGCCCAGAGAATCTTGATCCAGAGTATGGCTTACAAGCCGATGGCTTATATTACCTGAGTGATACGCAAGCTCAAGAAATTCTTAATATGCGTCTACAGCGCTTAACAGGTCTTGAGCAAGAAAAAATTGTTGGTGAGTATGAAGAGGTAATGCTCTTAATCGCAGACCTAATTGATATTTTATCTAAGCCGGAGCGTATCTCTGAAATTATCGCTGAAGAGTTAGAGGCGATTAAGACAGAGTTTAGTGTTAACGCTAAAGATGTTCGTCGTTCTACTATTGAGCTCAATGCGTCAGAAATTGATATGGAGGACTTAATTACTCCAACTGATATGGTCGTTACGCTCTCTCAGGGTGGTTACATTAAGAGTCAGCCGCTATCCGAGTATCGTTCTCAGCGTCGTGGTGGCCGAGGTAAGCAGGCGACTTCCATGAAGGAAGATGACGTTATCGACAGTCTGTTTATTGCTAATACGCATGATTATCTACTTTGTTTCTCTAATCATGGTCGCATGTATTGGCTCAAGGTCTATACAGTGCCACAAGGTGGTCGCAATTCTCGTGGACGACCTATAGTCAATCTTTTCCCGTTGGCGGAAAATGAGCGTATTAACGTGATCTTGCCAGTTAAAGAGTTTACCGAGGACCAATATGTATTTATGGCTACCTCTCAGGGAACTGTCAAGAAAACCAAGCTGTCCGATTTCTCCAATCCACGTCGTGGCGGAATTATCGCCGTTAGTTTAGATGAGGGTGATTTCTTAATTGGTGCCGAATTGACTGATGGCAAGCATGATGTGATGCTGTTCTCTGATGCCGGTAAGTCAGTCCGTTTTGATGAAGAGGATGTGCGACCGATGGGGCGTAACGCCCGCGGTGTTCGTGGTATGAGCTTGGAAGAAGAGCAGGCGGTTATAGCGATGCTAGTTGCCAATGATGAGTCGCGTAGTGTGTTAACAGCTACTGAAAATGGCTACGGCAAGCGGACCTCAATTGCTGAGTATCCACGTCACAAGCGTGGTAATAAGGGCGTCATTGCAATTCAAGCATCTGATCGTAACGGTAAGGTGGTTGGCGCTGTACTAGTCGATGAGAGTGATGAAATTATGTTGATCACTTCAGCTGGTGTCTTGGTTCGTACCGAGGTTGAGCAAATCCGTGAGATGGGGCGTTCGACTCAGGGTGTTACGCTAATTAGTTGTGATGATGGTGATTGCCTAACAGGCGTAAAGCGCGTTGTCGAAAGTGATTTAGATGATGACTCAGAAGAGTCAGACGAAATAAATAGTGAGGAGCTGGTAGGCGAAGAGGAACAGCAAGAAGCTGGTTCTTCAGATGAGCCTACAGAGGAGTAATCAATATGAATCAATTTTGGAATTTTTCTGCAGGTCCTTCAGTTTTGCCTAAGGTAGTATTACAGCAAGCGGCTGGTGAAATGTTGGATTGGCAGGGTAGTGGCCAATCTGTTATGGAAATGAGTCACCGAGGTGCAGAGTTTACACAAATATGCTCAGAAGCCGAGAGCGATTTAGCTAAGCTTTTGGGTTTAGGTGATGAGTGGGCAGTGTTGTTTATGCAGGGTGGTGCCACTGCGCAAAATGCGATTTTACCAATGAATCTTATTGATTTAAAAGCTGGGCAAACGGCTGACTATATCTTAACAGGCTCTTGGTCTAACAAGGCCTATAAAGAGGCTGTCGGTTATGGAAATATACGGGTAGCTGCTAGCAGTGCCGAGGCGCGACTCATTGATGGTGTAGAGTATCAACCTTGGCATTGGGCACCGGCTTTTAGTGAGTGGCGGATTAATCCGGAAGCTTCTTATTTGCATTATTGTAGTAACGAAACGATTGGTGGCGTTGAGTATAGTAATTTGCCAGATAAGGCGCAAATTGGTGCTGAAAATGTGCCGTTGATTTTAGACGCTTCCTCCCATTTTTTATCCAGAGATTGGGACCTCTCTAAGGTCGATATGTTGTATGCGGGCGCTCAGAAAAATGCAGGTCCTGCAGGGATAACAATTGTTGTAATTCGTCGTGAGCTCTTAGGTAAGAGCCAAGCTGTTTGTCCTGATGTGTTTAATTACAAAAATGTTGCGGATGCGAATTCTTGTTTTAACACACCACCAACTTATAGTATTTATATTGCTGGATTGGTTTATAAATGGCTTTTAGCTCAAGGTGGTTTAGCTGCGATTGAGCAAACTAATCAGGCTAAGGCACAGCTTTTATATGATTATATAGATAGCACAGGTTTTTATAATAACCATGTTCAACCAGCTAATCGTTCGATCATGAATGTTCCTTTTGTAATTGGTGATGCGGTTTTAGACGCTAAGTTTTTAGCTGGTGCTAAAGAACAGGGCTTATTAAACTTAAAAGGTCATAAGTCTGTGGGTGGTATGCGTGCTTCTATTTACAATGCGATGCCTACCGAAGGGGTTGAGGCTTTAGTAGCCTATATGAAAGATTTTGAGCGTCAAAACGGATAGTAAGTCATGAGTAGTGAATTAAATCAATTGCTTAAGCCTTTGCGTGACAAGATTGATGCACTTGATCATCAAATCTTGGATTTGTTAAATCAGCGTGCCCAGGCGGCGATCGAGGTGGGTCAGGTTAAGCATGGCTTTGATGCGGATGACGCGGTTATTAAGCCAGAGCGTGAGGCGCAAGTAATTCGTAGCTTGCAAAAAGATAATCTTAATGGCAAATTTCCAAATGCTTCTGTGGCCTCTGTTTGGACTGAAATTATTTCTGCGTGTCGTGGTTTGGAACGCGGCCTAACGATTGCTTATTTAGGTCCTAGGGGCTCTTTTTCTGAGCAAGCAGCTTATGAATATTACGGTCATGCGGTGCAGGCTTTGCCATGCCCTTCATTTGATGAGGTATTTAGGGCGGTAGAATCTGGTCAAGCTGATGTCGGTATGGTGCCTGTAGAAAACTCTACTGAAGGTGCGGTAAATCGCACTCAAGATCTCTTGCTAAGTACCACACTTAAAGTGCATGGTGAGCGAACATTGACTATTCATCAGTGCCTAATGACTAGATCGGGTGATATGCAAGGCATTAAAAAAATAATGGCACACCCTCATGCCTTGGCTCAATGCCATCAGTGGTTATCATTAAATTATCCAAACTTGGAGCTTGAGCCGGCAGCTAGCAATTCAGATGCAGCACGTGTGGCTGCTGAGGATCCTACCGTTGCAGCCATTGCCGGTTCTCATGCAGCTGTTGCATGGGAGTTATCTATGGTGGCGGAAAATATCCAAGATGATGCTAATAACAAAACTCGCTTCTTGGCGATTGGGCGTGTTGTAAATCAGCCTAGCGGTGATGATCAGACAAGTCTGATTGTCGCAGTGCCAAATCGAGTAGGTGCTTTGCATGATTTGCTGACGCCTTTTTCTGCTAATAATGTTTCTATGTCGCGTTTCGAGTCGCGTCCTGCCCGTACTGGTCAGTGGGATTATTACTTCTATATTGATATCTTGGGTCATCAAAGCGATGATAATGTGCGTCAGGCACTGAGTGATTTAGAAACACAATCATCTTTTTTAAAGATTCTAGGTTCTTATCCACGTCAAAGCGATGTGGTCGCAATGATTTAAAGCGTCTTAATACGGATGAATGATTTGAGCTTAAATAAATATAAGTCTCTGAATTCTTTTGTTAAATCAAATGAGGTCCAAAGATAATGCCTAAGCAGCTCCCAGAATCAACGCTTAGTGAAGCTGTTCGAGTTAGTTTTAATGAAGGTATTGCGAGAGTCGAGCCGCAAGCTAAGCCGGCACTAATTAAAACAGTCGGTGTTATTGGTGCTGGCTTAATTGGTGGCTCATTTGCTTTGGCATTAAAAAGAGCAGGGCTGTGTGAGCGGGTGATTGCGGCAGGTAGGCAGCAATCGACTTTATTAAATGCTAAAGCCTTAGGTGTAATTGATGAAGCTGTCAGCATGGAGTCTTTGGCTCAGCAAGCAGATTTGATTTATATTGCAGTGCCAGTTAAGGCGTTTGCTAGCGTTTTACAGAAATTAACTCCTCATCTATCTGATAGGGTGGTTGTTTGTGATGGTGGCAGTACCAAGTATGAATTGATTACAGATGCTCGTGCTATTATGGGCGATCGTATTAGGCAGTTCGTGCCACTGCATCCCATCGCAGGTTCACATCAATCAGGAGCAGCTGCAGCGCGTAGCGATCTCTATGAAGATCGCAAGCTGATTATTACACCTCTAGCAGAAAACTCATCCGCTGATATTGAAATGTTGGCAGCTGTTTGGCAGGCTATAGGCGCATCAGTTTATTGTATGGATGCGCAATTACACGATAAGATTTTTGCCGCAACAAGCCATTTGCCTCACTATATCACCGCAGCCTATCTAAATAGTTTGTTGGCTTCAGAGTATCATGAGTTGTTTTTTACAATGGCCGGCACTGGTTTTAAGGATTTTACCCGTATTGCCGCTAGTTCGCCCGATATGTGGAGTGATATTTTCTACGACAATAAAGAGGCGATGCTCTTTCAGTTAAATAGCTTTATAGAGCAATTAGAAGAGGCTAAGGTCTATTTAGATAGTGGGCAAGAAGACAAAATGCTTCAATGGTTTAAGGCGGCCTCAGATAAAAGGAAAAGTTGGCGCTTAAAATCCTAATTAGCTATTTAAATTTTATTTTTTGAATAGCAAGTTTGTTTAATCGTATTTTTGGAGGAAGCGATGGTTCAAGGATTACCTTATTTGGATTTAGAATCAGCAAAGAGAGCTGTTGGAGAGATTAACTTGCCAGGCTCTAAGAGTGTCTCTAATCGAGTGTTGTTGCTGGCTGCCTTATCAAAAGGTGAGACCATTGTTCATGGTTTATTAGACTCCGATGATACAAAGGTGATGTTAGGAGCTCTTCATAAGCTTGGCTTACAAGTCGAAGACTTGGGTAATCACTCTGTTAAAGTTCATGGTCATGGTTTAGGTGAGTTTCCGGTTAAAGAGGCAGATTTGTTTATGCAAAATGCCGGTACCGCCATTCGTCCATTAACTGCAGTTTTAGCGGTGAGCGGCGGTAGTTATCATTTGCATGGTATTCCTCGTATGCATGAGCGACCGATTGGTGATTTAGTAGAGGCTTTAAAAGGGATCGGGGCAAGTATTGAGTATCTGGAAAATCCAGGTTATCCGCCATTACAAATTGAGCAGCCAACACTTAAAAAAAATACAGTTATTAAGGTTGCCGGCTCTGTTTCTTCCCAGTTTTTAACGGCCTTGTTAATGGCTTCGCCTATAATAGCTAAGCACTTGAATCAAGCGGTTGAAATTGAAGTTGAAGGTGAGTTAATCTCTAAACCATACATTGCTATTACCTTGAACCTTATGAAGCGCTTTGGTGTCGCGGTAGATAATCAAGCTTGGCAGCGTTATATTATTTCTGCTGATGCAGAGTATATTTCCCCAGAGGAAATTTGGGTTGAGGGTGATGCTTCTTCAGCCTCCTATTTTTTTGCCTTAGGTCTATTAGCTGGTGGTCCTATCCGTGTCCGTGGCATTAATAAGCAGAGTATTCAAGGTGATATTTTGTTTGCGGATTTTGTTGAAAGGATAGGTGCTCAAGTTGAGTATAGCTCTGATTATGTTGAGGTAAGTGCTGTTCAAGAGGGAGCGTTTCCAAGGGTTAAGGCCTTTGATGAGGATTTTAACTTAATTCCTGATGCAGCGATGACAGCTGCTGTTTTAGCTCTATATGCTGATGGGCCATGCACGCTCAGAAATATCGCTTCTTGGCGCGTTAAAGAAACGGATCGTCTAGATGCTATGCATGCAGAATTAGAAAAAATTGGTGCAATAGTAGAGTCGGGTCCTGATTACTTAAAAATCACACCTCCTACAAATTGGCAAAACGCCACTATTGAAACTTATGATGATCATCGTATAGCCATGTGTTTTTCTTTGGCAATTTTTGGTGGTGTGAGTGTACGCATTATGGATCCGGCTTGTGTTAATAAGACATTTCCTACGTACTTCGAAGAATACAAACAGCTTTTGAAATAAGTTAAAATTATAAAAAACTATAATTGAGGTAAAACAAATGAGCACCTTTAGCGATATTCCTGTGATTACAATTGATGGACCAAGTGCATCAGGTAAGGGTACTGTAGCCAGTCTATTGGCCCAAGAGTTGGGTTGGTATGTTTTAGACTCTGGTGCGTTATATCGTCTAACTGCCTTAGATTGTATGAAGAAAAAGGTGGATTTAGAGGATCAGGAGTTGGTCGCTGCCGTGGCTAATGCACTCTCTGTCAAGTTTTTGCCTGAGGGTGTCTTCCTGCATGGTGAGGATGTGACAGATGGTATTGAGAGTGAACAGGTTGGTGCTATCGCCTCTAAAATTGCCACTTACCCTGAGTTGCGGGCCGCTTTATTACAGAGTCAGCGTAATTGTCGCCGCGCTCCTGGTTTAGTTGCAGATGGTCGGGATATGGGTACTATGGTTTTTCCTGACGCTGATTTAAAGATATATCTTGTTGCGGATGTGCAAAAAAGAGCAGAAAGACGTTATAAGCAGTTGATGGCAAAGGGTTTTTCGGTTAAAATTAATGGTTTAGTTGCAGATTTAGAAGCGCGTGATCAGCGCGATCTAAATCGTCCACTTGCTCCATTGAAACCAGCCGATGATGCTATCATCGTAGACTCTTCGGATTTAGACATCCAGGATACCTTGGCTATTGTTTTAGGCCACTGGTACGATAGGTGCAATCAAGCCTAGAAATGCTAGAAGGGATTTATCTTATCTGTATAAGTCTATTAGCTTAGTTAGGCTCAACTAATTTATATTTTTTGTGATTTTCGGTCTTTTGTGCGCTTCTAATTCAATCGCACAAAAGTTTATCAATTCCGTCGATCCTCCAATCGACGTGTTTTTTATTAGGCATGTATTGCCTTTGGATATTTAATTAATGACATCCTTAAACTACCAAGAAGCCCTAGGCGGCGAAAGCTTTGCTGATTTATTCGAGAAAAGCGTTAGAGACCAGGAAATGAAATCTGGTGAGGTGATTTCTGCTGAGGTTGTTGGTATTGATCGTAACCTTGTTACTGTTAATGCCGGCCTTAAGTCTGAAGCGTTAATCCCTATCGAAGAGTTTTTAAACGATCAAGGTGATTTAGAAGTTGAAATCGGTGACTTTGTATCTGTTGCTATCGACTCTATCGAAAATGGCTACGGTGCTACTATTCTTTCTCGTGATCGTGCTAAGCGTTTATCTGCTTGGTTACAGTTGGAGCAAGCATTAGAATCCGGCGAATTAGTTAACGGTACTATCACCGGTAAGGTAAAAGGTGGCTTAACTGTTATGACTAACGGTATTCGCGCATTCTTACCTGGTTCTTTAGTTGATTTACGTCCTGTCAAAGATACAAGCATCTTTGAAGGTAAAACTTTAGAATTTAAAGTGATCAAGCTAGATCGCAAACGCAACAACGTTGTGTTGTCACGTCGTGCAGTATTAGAAGTAACAATGGGCGAAGAGCGTGAGAAACTACTAGAATCTCTAGAAGAAGGTTCAGTAGTTAAAGGTACTGTTAAAAACATTACCGAGTACGGTGCGTTTATTGATTTGGGCGCTATCGACGGCCTACTACATATCACTGATATGGCATGGCGTCGTGTCCGTCACCCATCTGAGGTTCTTACCGTTGGTGAAGAGATCGATGCTAAGGTTCTTAAGTTTGACCGTGAGAAAAACCGTGTATCATTAGGCGTTAAGCAGTTAGGCGAAGATCCATGGATCGGCTTATCTCGTCGTTGCCCTAAAGGTACTCGTCTATTCGGTAAAGTAACTAACTTAACTGATTACGGTGCATTCGTTGAGGTTGAGTCTGGTATTGAAGGTCTAGTTCACGTTTCAGAAATGGATTGGACTAACAAAAACGTTGACCCTCGCAAGGTAGTTAACCTAGGCGAAGAAGTTGAGGTTATGGTACTAGAAATCGACGAAGAGCGTCGTCGTATTTCTTTAGGTATGAAGCAGTGCCGTTCTAACCCATGGGAAGATTTCTCTGCTAACTTCAACCGTGGTGACAAGGTACAAGGCGCTATCAAGTCTATTACTGACTTCGGCGTATTTATCGGTTTACCAGGTAATATCGATGGTCTAGTTCACTTATCTGACTTGTCTTGGAATGAAGCAGGTGAAGAGGCTGTTCGTAACTACAAAAAAGGTGACGAGGTTGAGGCCGTTGTTTTAGCTATTGATACTGATAAAGAGCGTATCTCTTTAGGTATCAAACAGTTAGAAGGTGATCCGTTCAATAACTTCGTTTCAGCTAACGATAAAGGTGCTCTAGTTAAGGGTACTATTAAGTCGGTTGAACCTAAAGGAGCTGTAGTTACGTTATCTGTAGACGTTGAGGGCTATTTGCGCGCTTCTGAAATCTCTAGTGGTCGTGTAGAGGATGCTACGACTGCTCTTAAAGAGGGTGAAGAAGTTGAAGCTATGATTCTTAACGTAGACCGTAAGCAGCGTTCAATTCAGTTGTCTATCAAGGCTCGTGACAACGCTGAAACTGCAGAGAAGCTTGAGAGTATCAAGGGTTCTGCAGCACAATCTGGTACGACAAGCTTAGGAGCTTTATTAAAAGCTAAGCTTGATGAAGCCAAAGACGAAGAGTAAAAGTGACAAAATCTGAGTTAATTGAGGCTTTGGCAGCTGATTTTTCACAGCTGCCAGCTCGTGACATTGATTACGCTGTCAATACGATTTTAGATGCTATGGTTGGCGCCTTAGCTGAAGGTAAGCGTATTGAGGTGCGTGGTTTTGGAAGCTTTTCATTGTCGCAGAGAGCCCCTCGTGTTGGTCGTAATCCTAAATCCGGTGAAAGAGTGATGGTGCCAGGTAAAAAAGTACCTCATTTCAAAGCTGGTAAAGAATTACGCGAACGAGTTGATGCGGCATTCCAGGATGGATCGTCGTCTGATGTTAAGGATGTTTCCGGAGCCAATCAGGACGATCGTCAATTAGAAGCTATCGGTTAATTGATTCAACGCTTTAACGCTTTGTTTAAAAACCCGGATTTAGATTATTATCTTAAATTCGGGTTTTTTTGTTTCCGCCGCATTAAACTATTCAAAACGTAATGTCTTAAGTTTTTTCTTGTTTCCTATTACAATAGAGCATAATTAAAATTTCCAGGGTGAAGTCGATGAAGTATTTGGTTTGGATTATACGTATAATCATTTTTGTTCTTGTTTTGTTGTTTGCAATTAACAATACACATCTTATTGATGTTAATTTCTTTGCAAGTCTTCAAGCTAAAGGCGTTCCTCTGGTTCTTGTGCTTTTAATAGCCTTTGTTTTGGGTGCTATATTTTCTTATGTGTTAATGGCACCTGCTTATTTTCGTGGTAAGTATAAACAGGCAAAACTTAAGGATGAGATTGCTAGTTTGCATCGACAAGCTGCTACCCATGTTCGCGAAAAAGTACAAGAAGAGCATAACTCTAAAAGCGGTAGTACTGATGGTCCAGATATTTTTATTTCCTTACAACCAAAGCCATAAGATATAGCTATGGAAGTTGGTGTTTCTTTTGAGGTTTGGTGGCTTATCCTTATTCCTATTGTTTTTGCACTAGGTTGGATTGCTGCTAGGGTTGATTTTAGGCAAATGCTGTCAGAGACTAAGCAGTTGCCGGACTCCTATTTTAGGGGGTTAAACTTTTTATTAAATGAAGATCACGATAAAGCGATTGATGCTTTTATCGAGGTTGCCAAGTTAGATACAGAAACGACGGAGCTACATTTTGCTTTAGGCAATTTGTTCAGACGCCGTGGTGAGATTGAGCGTGCTATCCGTGTGCATCAGAGTCTTTTAAATCGAGCAGATTTGCCGCTTAAGGATCAGGAGCAGGCGCTTTATCAGATTGGTCAGGACTTCTTTAAGGCGGGGATGTTTGATCGCTCTGAGGAGGCATTCCAAAAGGTTATGGATAGCCAGTCTTATAGCGTAGCAGCCACACGCAATTTAATCCGTATCTATGAGTCAGTTCATGACTGGCCTAAGGCCATTGAGGCAGTAACAAGGCTCCAGGCACTTTTAAACGAGTCTGTACCGGCTTTGATTCACTATCATTGTGAGTTGGCAGAGCAGGCTCTGCTTGCAAAGCCTGCAAATCTTGCTGAGGTTATTAAGCATTTAGACCAGGCTGAGCATGCACTACAGACGAATTTTTCTGAAGAGCATACTGAGGCGTCAGTTGCGCGTATTATGATGCTGCGCGCAGACGTTGCTACACTCCAAGGGCAACCTGAGAATCAGCGTATGCAACTTGAAAGTGTCTTACGAGAGGCTCCTACTTATAGTAGTTTAGTTGCGGAAAAGCTCTTGCAGAACTATCAAAGTACTGGCGAGTTAAAACAAGGGTTGCATCTCTTAGCTAAGCATTTTGAAGAGCATTTCTCTTTAGACCTTTTTGTGACTCTCTTAAAGCATTATCGTCTTGATGGAAATGATGAGGCTGCTCGTTGTTTTGCTGCGAGAGCGCTCAGAGAAAACCCAACGCTACTTGGCTTGAGTAAGTTTTTAGAGTCTGAGATTAACGTTCAAAAGCAAATAGAACAGTCTGAGGGCGCAGAGTCAACAGCAATTGCTGAAATATTAGATATTAATTATTTGCACAAAATTATTCATAAGCATGCGCAACGTTTGGATCGTCGAGAGTGTCGTGCTTGTGGATTCCAGGCTCAATCGTTTTATTGGCAGTGCCCAGGATGTAATCAATGGGAAACTTACTCGACGCAGCGTTTAGAGGGAAAGTAATATGTACCCTTATCCTTTAGAGCAACTACAAGAAAAAAAGATTCTTGTAGTTGGTGACCTGATGCTAGACCGTTATTGGTTTGGTGATGTCAATAGAATCTCTCCTGAAGCGCCGGTGCCGGTAGTTAAAGTTGTTAAAAGAGAGGACCGTCTTGGTGGTGCTGGTAATGTAGCCCGTAATGTAGTCAGTCTTGGTGCTAAAGCTACCTTAGCTGGTATTGTTGGCGTTGATGAGGGTGGAGAGCAGATTCAAAGATTGGCAGACGAGATGGGTATCAATACTGTGTTGAGTTTAGATCAGCAGATTAATACTACATTAAAAATGCGTATTTTGGGCAGAAAGCAGCAAATGCTTCGAGTTGACTTTGAGCATGAACCAACAGAACATAGTTTAAAAGATCTCTATGGTAGCGTCGAGGAGTTGATTCCGACGCATGATGTCTTGGTGTTATCGGATTATGCTAAGGGGGTCTTGAGGCATGTTGACGCCATTATAAAGGTGGCAAAACAGCACGGATTGACCGTGTTGGTTGACCCCAAAGGTGATGACTATCAAGCTTATGCTCATGCGAGTCTCTTAACGCCAAATCAGTTAGAGATGTCGCAGGCTGTTGGCTCATGGGATTCCGAGCAAGAGCTGCATGAAAAGGCTCAAGCCCTGCGAGAAAAGCTTTCTTTAGAGGCGTTGTTAGTAACACGATCTGAAAAGGGCATGACTTTATTTTCTGACGGCGGTGTGCATCATGTTGATGCTCAAGCCCAAGAGGTATTTGATGTCTCCGGTGCTGGCGATACTGTGTTAGCTACGATGGCGGTTACTAGAGCTGCTGGTATGCCTTGGTCAGAGGCAATAAAATGGGCTAATAAAGCAGGAGCTATTGTTGTGGGTAAGGTTGGCACGTCAATAGTAAGTGCAGAGGAGTTAATATGATAGTTGTGACGGGTGCTGCAGGGTTCATTGGTAGCCAAATTGTTAAGGGTTTAAATGAGCAGGGTTTTGAAAATATTCTAGTGGTTGATGATTTGCAGCAGGGCGATAAGTTTATTAACTTACGCGATTACCAAATTGCTGACTATAAGGATAAGGACTTATTCAGAAAGGAGTTGTTAGAGGATAAGTTACCGCCGATTTCTATTGTCTTTCATCAGGGTGCTTGCTCAGACACAACAGAACGTGATGGCCGATTTATGATGGACAATAATTACCAGGTTTCTTTGGAACTATTAAATTATTGTCAGGCAAAAAGCATACCATTTATTTATGCTTCCTCAGCAGCAACTTACGGTGCTAAGCAGAGCTTTACGGAGGAGTTGTCTGCAGAGGGGCCGCTCAACGTTTATGGTTACTCAAAATTTCTTTTTGATCAAGTGGTGCGTCGCCGCTTAGCAGAGGGCGTTTCTGCGCAAATTGTCGGTTTACGCTATTTTAATGTTTATGGACCACATGAGCAGCATAAGGCGCGTATGGCTTCAGTAGCTTTTCATCACTTTAATCAGTTTATGGATGAGGGTTTTGTTCGTCTGTTTGGCGAATACGATGGTTATGCTGCTGGGGAGCAGGTACGTGATTTTATTTATGTAGAGGATGTAGTTAAGGTCAATTTGCATTTTATGAGATCACCACAAATTAGCGGTATTTTTAATTGTGGCACCGGACGTGCTCAGCCTTTTAATGATATAGCTCACACAGTAATTAATACTGTACGTCAGGCACAAGGTAAATCATCTTTGACTCTTGATGAGCAAATTCAAC
Source organism: uncultured Oligella sp. (assembly GCA_947632105.1). Taxonomy (GTDB): domain Bacteria; phylum Pseudomonadota; class Gammaproteobacteria; order Burkholderiales; family Burkholderiaceae_B; genus Oligella. The sequence continues at coordinate 91,299 of CANROD010000002.1, forward strand.
AAGGTTTAGTCCGGTACATTGATTTTCCAGACGACCTAAAGGGTCGCTACCAAAGCTTTACACAGGCTAATACTGACAAGCTCAGACAGCAAGGTCTCTACGAGCAAAGCTTAAAAACGGTCCAAGAGGGTGTTGCAGAATACGTTGAATACTTGTTGCACAATCCATCTGTTTAACTTTTAAATGATTGTTCGCGGATTTGGTCGGATAAAAAAATCCTGATAGCGCTTTTCAGCCCTACATTTCCTCATAATAAATCTAATGAATAGTTTTTATTATGAGGAATATTTATGTTTGCTTTTTATAAGAGCTTGGTAACGTCATTGCTTTTGCTGTTATTGTTTTTTCAACCCTTTGTTATTGCGCAAGCAGTTAATATTAATACCGCCACAAGTACTGAGCTTCAAAGTATTAAGGGGATTGGTGAGAAAACAGCACAACGTATTATTGATGAGAGAGCGAGAGGTGGAGATTTTGAGTCAGCTGAGGACTTGTCTATTCGTATTAAGGGTTTAGGTAAGAAAAGAACTGAAAAATTGATTGAAGCGGGACTGGACATCGGTCCTGAGCAATCGAAGCAAAACATTGGATCTTCTGTGGTGGCTAAGGAAGTAGCCGCAGTTAAGCAGCGTTTTAAATATGCGGCTCCATCCTCTAGTTCTGGCCCTTACTTACTCAAAGTTAATTAGCACGATGAGTGGAAAGTGTTAGAATGATTTACTAAACGATATTTTCTTGTCTTTTTATATATTATTTTGTGTTGTAAGTCTATGTCTCAACAGATTGTT
>CANROD010000003.1 GCA_947632105.1 uncultured Oligella sp.
GAGCATCGTGAAATATTCGAAGATGAGATGGTTGACCTGATGCGCAACCTAATGCAGGGCAACATGCCATCAGAAATTGCTGCTGCGTTCCTAATGGGCTTACGAGTCAAAAAGGAAACTGTCGATGAGATCACTGCGGCTGCTACAGTCATGCGTGAATTCAGCCAACCCGTCATTTTAGATAATCCCGAAGAAGCACTTGATATGTGCGGTACAGGCGGTGATGGTAGCGATACCTTTAATATCTCCACCACTGCTATGTTTGTAGCCGCTGCCGCCGGCGTACCTGTCGCCAAGCATGGCAATCGTAGCGCCTCTAGCCCCGCTGGTAGCGCCGATGGTTTAGAAGCCCTTGGAGCATTTGTCGAAACGCCACCCGAACGTGTTGCCGACAGTCTACGCGAAACCGGTATCGGTTTTATGTTCGCACCTTATCACCATAGCAGCATGAAAAACATTGCTCCGGTACGTAAGCTACTAGGCGTTCGTACAATGTTTAATATTCTTGGCCCTCTAACCAACCCTGCCAAAGCTGGCAATCAGTTAATGGGTGTATTTCACCCTGACTTAGTAGGTATTCAGGTACGTGTACTGAAGCAGCTCGGTGCCAATCATGTACTTATTGTTCATGGTTTAGATGGCATGGACGAGGCGACTCTTGGCGCAACCACGCTCGTAGGTGAGCTCAAAGACGGTCAGATCACTGAATATGAAATCCACCCTGAAGACTTTGGCATGCAAATGGTTTCTAACCGCAGCTACCGAGTTAAAAACAGGGAAGAGTCTCGAGATATTATTCTTAGTGTTTTAAAAAATGAAGCAAGCCCTGCACTGGATGTCGTTATTTTAAACGCTGGTCTAGCCATTTATACAGGCAACAAGGCCAATAGTATCAAAGAGGGTATTGCAATAGCTCGCGAGCTTTTAGCCAACGGCTCTGCCTTTACAAAAATGCAGCAATTCTGCGAATTCAGTCAAACCTTAAGACCACAGCAGTAATCGATAGTGAATTAATGGAAGAAAAATGGACAATATTTTATTAAAAATTCTTGATGTTAAAAAAGAGGAAGTGGCTGAACTGAAAAAAACTCGCAGTAGCAATGACCTCCTCAGAGAAGCTGAGGCACGTCAAGATACTCGTGGTTTTGCCAATGCGCTCAAAGAGAGAATTGAGATCAAAAGAAATGCAGTCATTGCAGAAATCAAAAAAGCCTCCCCATCTAAAGGTGTGATCAGAGAAGACTTTGAGCCTGGTGCACTCGCCATGAGCTATGCTGCTGGTGGTGCAACTTGCCTCTCAGTACTTACAGAAACACAGTTTTTCCAAGGCTCTCACGACTTCTTACGTCGAGCACGTGCCGCTTGCTCATTGCCGGTGTTATGTAAAGACTTTTTAGTCGATCCATACCAAATCTATCGTGCTCGTGCCTTTGGCGCTGATTGTATCTTATTGATCGTAGCCGCCTTAGATGATAAAGAGCTGCATGACTTCGAGCAAATTGCTACTGAACTGAAGATGGATGCCTTAATTGAGGTCCATGATGAAAAAGAAATGGAGCGTGCTCTTAAGCTTAAATCACCATTAATCGGGGTTAACAATCGCGATCTTCGTAGCTTTGAAACCAATATTCATAACTCTATCCGCTTAAAAGATTTACTTCCACAAGATGAAAACCGTCTCCTTATCACTGAAAGTGGCATTTTGAAAAAAGAAGATGTCAAACTAATGAATGATAATGACATCTACGGCTTCCTCATCGGTGAAGCCTTTATGCGCCAAGAGGAGCCAGGTCAAGCCCTCGCCACCATGATGGCTCAAGACTAAAAGGCACCCTCGCATGTCTGCACAAGATTGTATTCTATGCAATGAGGTAGGTGGTCGTTTAATTTGGCAAAACGACTTAGTACGCATCATCAATGCGGATGATACGTACTACCCTGCTTTTACTCGCGTGATACACCAAGCCCATATCAAAGAAATGACTGAGCTCAGTCCTGAGCAGAGGCATAAGTTAATGGATTTTGTCTACCTGGTCGAAGAGGTACAACGCCAAGTTTTACAGCCTGTCAAAATTAATCTGGCACAATTCGGCACAATGGTGCCGCATATACATTGGCATATTATTCCACGCTTCAACGAGGATCCACATTACCCTGATGCCATTTGGTCCATAGCCAAATACAATCAACATCATAAGCCAACTAACAGCTATATAACCAAACAACAAGAATTACTAGCCCACTATGAATCAACTCTCGTAAATCGTTTAAAATTACTTTATAAATAAAAAACTTACGGAGTGTAGACAAAATGGACTTTCCAAAAAAGGTAACAATTGTTGAGGTTGGACCGCGTGACGGGTTACAAAACGAAAAAGAGTTTGTTCCTACCACAACTAAAATTGAGTTAGTAAACCGCTTAGTTGATGCAGGTGCACCAAAAATTGAGGCAGCTTCTTTTGTATCACCTAAATGGGTTCCACAAATGGCCGATGCTACAGAGGTTATGCAGGGCATTGAGCGTAAACCAGGTGTTGTTTATGCTGCCCTCACGCCTAATGTTCGCGGCCTTGAAGGTGCCTTGGCCAATGGCGCCAATGAGGTCGTAATTTTTGGTGCCGCCAGTGAGGCTTTCTCTCAAAAAAATATTAATTGCTCCATTGCCGAATCAATTGAGCGCTTTAGTGATGTAGCACGCTTAGCCAAGGACGCTGGCGTGTTACTTCGCGCCAGTATTAGCACCGCCTTTGGTTGCCCCTACCAGGGCGCAGTCAGCATTGACTCCGTACTTGATGTCACGAAACGCATGCAAGATTTAGGTTGTGACGAGATTGACATCGCGGACACCATCGGTGTAGGCACAGCAGCTCATGTGTATGAGGTCATGAGTCGAGTCACCGACATCGTCCCTAAAGAGCGTATCGCTGGTCATTTCCACGACACTTACGGTCAAGCCCTAGCTAATATCCTTGCCTCCATGCAGGCTGGTATCAACATCTTCCACTCTTCTGTCGCAGGTCTAGGCGGTTGCCCATACGCTAAGGGCGCAACAGGTAATGTTGCGACAGAAGATGTACTCTATATGCTTCACGGCATGGGCATTAAAACCGGAATGGACTTAGACAAAACGGTACAAATTGGTCAGTGGATTTCAGATGAAATCGGTCGCCAAAACGCCAGTAGCGTTGGCCGTGCCATGATTGCTAAGTGTCCATCTTAAGGGCCCCAACGCCAAGTCAAATTCACGCATCAGAGAGCCTCTTAACGAGCGCTCTCTAGTGTTCTCAACTCCTCCTCAATATCAGCCCCTCGCTCAACTAACTTCGCCCCCTCTCGTATGAGTTGATGGCACCCTCGTGCCAAGGGAGAATGAATAGAGCCAGGAATAGCAAACACCTCGCGGCCATACTCTAAGGCCTGCTTAGCGGTAATTAACGAACCACTACGACGTGCCGCCTCAACCACTAATACCCCCTGACTTAGCCCTGCAACGATACGATTACGCTGCGGAAAGTGAAATGTATTAGCCTGCATACCTATACCATACTCACTCAATAACAAACCATTATTACGAATCCGTACCGCCAGCTCGGTATGCTCACCTGGGTAAACAATATCCAAGCCTGTCGCCATCACTGCCACTGTCGAACTAGGCACTCCTGCTGCCAAAGCTCCCTCATGAGCTGCCCTATCAATCCCATAAGCTAATCCGCTCACTACGGCCCAACCCTTAGCGGCAAAATACCGTGCAAACGCACGCGCGTTATCATTGCCCCCTGCAGTGGAATGGCGAGCGCCAACAATTGCCAACTTTGGTTTTGCCAATGCTTCAATTTGTCCTGCATAATAAAGTAAAAAAGGCGCATCATGTAGGTCAAATAACTCACTAGGAAACAACTCATCCGGCCAAGTTAAAATACCATGTAGAGAGCTACTTTGTAACCACTGCAACGTAAGCTCTATACGCTCCTCTATCTCCTCACTCACCGGAGCACTCAATTGGCGGGCTAGCTTAGGCTGACAATACGGCTCTAAAGTCGTATAACTAGCGTCAAAAATCAGCTGTGGCAAACCTATCTTGCTAAGCAATTCTCGACCGATAACCGAACCAATACCAGGCTCCATACTAAAGCGTAACCATGCTTTAATCTCATCCATATGAATAGCGGACATCCAATACCCTCAAAAATACCAATCATACTAAACCAACGTTTTAACTATTTTGCCATTTTCATTGAAGTGATTTCATAGCATGGATTAAAACGTCTAGTTTAAAATGTTAAAATGGACGAATCTTATTGATTTTTATGTGTTAAATAATGGCATTATTACCTATTCTTAAGTATCCTGACCCTCGCTTGCACAAGATTGCTAAACCAGTGGCAGAAGTTGATAACCGTGTACGCCAGATTATCAAGGATATGACTGAGACCATGTACGCAGCTGAAGGTGTAGGCCTAGCTGCTACTCAGGTCGATATTCATGAGCGAATTGTCGTGATTGACGTCTCCGAGGAGCGCGATCAGTTATTAGTTCTAATCAACCCTCAAATTATCGCTCGTAGCGATGACAAATCGGTTTATGAAGAGGGTTGTTTATCCGTACCCGGCATTTATGACAAGGTTGAGCGCTCATCTGAGGTCACACTCGAAGCACTAGATGAACAGGGTGAGAAGTACACACTTGAGGCCGATGGCCTATTAGCCATTTGCATTCAGCACGAGCTTGACCACCTTGTTGGCAAAGTTTTTGTTGAACACCTCTCAAACCTCAAGCAAAACCGTATCAAGACTAAACTAAAAAAGGCCGAACGTGAGGCACAAAAAGTTTAATCAAATCACTTCAATCTGACTTAACGCAAAAAATGGCAAGGACTTGTTTATCAGTGCCTTACCATTTTCTGTTACCCAACTCTTGAATAGCGCATTGTGATTTACTCGTAATTCCGACTGTCTTGAATAACTAAACCGTCATTGGGTAGCGAACCCACCGCTACCACCTCAATCTCAGTGCGTAGCTTAGTCACCTCACGAGCCACTGACTCAGCATGAACAATCCAATCATCAGTCACATTTTCTGCTCGCTCTAGTTGCAACACTAGCTTATCACTGCCAACCTTACCACTCGCGACCATACGTGCTTTAACCACGTTATCCAAACGCTTACTCAGATCAGCTACTTGCTCAGGATGGACGAACATACCACGAATCTTAATACTTTGATCTGCTCGCCCCATCCATCCCTTGATACGAAGATTAGTACGACCACATGGTGATGCATCACTAAGTACCATCGACATATCACCAGTACCAAAGCGTAACAAAGGATAATCCGGATTTAAAGTGGTCACAACTATTTCACCAACCTCGCCCACAGCTACCGCCTCATTAGTCCCTGGACGGACCACTTCCAAAATAATATCCTCAGCGACGACAAGACCATCACGAGCACTAGTTTCATAGGCGATAAGTCCTAAATCTGCCGTACCATAGCACTGATAACCATCAATACCTCGCTCCGCAAACCATGCTTGCATCGTCGGAGTAAAAGCCTCGCCCGTAAAAACAGCATGCTTTAAACTTCCAATCTTCTCTCCTAGTTCCTCAGCTTTTTCAATAATAATTTTTAAAAAACTTGGGGTGCCGGTATAGGCTTGTGGGCGTAGGTCTAACATGGTCTTAACTTGCAATTCAGTCTGTCCAATACCCCCAGGGAAAACTGAACAACCAAGCGCTAAAGCACCACTTTCAAGCATATTACCTGCAGGGGTAAAGTGATAGGAAAAACAATTATGCACTAACATACCTGGTCGAATTCCAGCAGCATATAAGGCCTGCGCCATACGCCAGTAATCTGAACGATTAGTATCTAGCTCATAAATTGGTCCTGGCGATCCATAAACCCGTGCCACCTGCCCCCAAGTGACAGAAGTAAAGCCTCCAAAAACGGCCTCACCAACTCCTCCAGTACCTCGCAAGTCATGTTGCTTTTGCATTAAAGTGGACTTCCGAACCACTGGAATTGCCGCTAAGTCTTCACGAGTATACAGTGTAGTAACATCAAGACCATTCAGCTGCTCAGCCATACGTGGCGTTGCTGACATTAAGGTACGAAGACTATGACGTAATTGAGAGAAAAGCTCTCGTTCTCGCTCTTCGGCTCCCCGCACCTCACGCATACTATAGTAAGGTGAGGCACCCTCACCAATACGTTGATTAACCGTACTATCCATATATCACCTCTGTCTTAAGCTAACCAACGTTTGCGTCGACGGTAAAACTTACCCTCACGGAAACTCTTACGGTCACCACTCTCGATACCTAGGTAGAACTCTTTTACGTCATCATTCCTTAAAAGCTCTTCTGCCGTACCATCCATCATCACTCGACCGCTTTCTAAGATATAGCCATAGTCAGAATAACGTAAAGCGATATTAGTATTTTGTTCAGCTAACAAAAAGCTCACACCCTCACGGGTATTTAAATCACGAACAATTTCAAAAATCTCAGTGACGATCTGCGGTGCCAGCCCCATGGACGGCTCATCCAATAAAATCATCTCCGGATTAGCCATCAAAGCCCGACCAATAGCTGCCATTTGCTGTTCACCACCCGAGGTATAACCGGCTTGGCTAGTTCGACGCGTTTTAAGACGTGGGAAATACTGATAAACCATATCCAAACTCGCATCTAAGTCACCTCGACTAATATTCCGCGTGTAAGCACCTGTGAGTAAATTCTCCTCAATTGTTAAGTGTTCAAAGCAATGACGCCCTTCCATTACTTGAATCACTCCACGCTTTACCAAATCAGCCGGCGTAAGATCTTGAATTTCCTCACCCTTATAATTGATCTTTCCTTTGGTCACCTCTCCACGCTCACTTTTCAGTAAGTTGGAGACTGCACGCAAGGTAGTGGTTTTACCAGCACCATTAGCACCTAATAAAGCGACTATTTTCCCCTTAGGTACTGATAGAGACACCCCTCTTAACACCAATATAACGTGGTTATAAATGACCTCGATGCCGTTAACATCCAGTATGATTTCTCTCTCGGGTACTGCCGTAACGGCCACTTGGCTTTCTTGTGTTACTTGGCTTTGCATAACAACCTCCAACTGATGTTAAATTACTCTACGGTAGAACAATCACGCGGCGTAATACCTTTGGATGCTGCATACTTCTCAGCTTCTGATTGAACTAATGGTGCGACAAACTCTTGATCTGCCTGCATCCAATCAGAGATAAGCTCCCACTTCGTACCATCCCACTGAGCAATACGAGCCCAGTCACCGCCAACATGATCTTCACACGTCGTACGCACCGGACGAACCATCCCAGCCATACCTGTTTCTTCTAAGCGTGCGTCATCAATATTCAAGTTTTCAAAGCCCCAGCGGACCTGCTCTGGTGTCATATGCTGACCCACACCATACTTTTCTTGAGCTGTACGAATAGCCTCTGTCAATAAGAAAGAAATCATCATGCCACGGTTGTAAGCCATGGTTCCAAAGGTGTCATTACCCTTGCCAACGCCCTTGCCATTGGCATAAACATGCTCTTCTAATTTGTCATACACACCAAAATCCTGACCTACTGAATTATGTAAAGTAATGGTCTTATAGCCTTTAGCTACTTGAGCAATATCTTTGACATCATTTTCAGAACCAGCCCACCAAATAGCAAGAATTTTGTCACGTGGGTATCCTGTTGCTTGTGCTTCACGAATAGCGGTCGGAGTCATCACACCAGCGCTCCACAAAATCACTTGATCTGGACGTTGTTGGCGAATCTGCAACCATGTAGATTTCTGCTCTACACCGGGCGCAGTGACCGGATAAACCAACAATTCAAAACCATGCGCTTCAGCACGTTTTTGTAATAATGGAATGGGCTCTTTACCATAAGGTGAGTCATGATGAACAAGAGCAATCTTCTTACCTTTTAAGTTATCAAAACCACCCATTTGCTCAGCAATATGCTGAATAGCTACATCAGCTGCCGTCCAGTAATGACCTAATAGTGGAAAGTTCCACTCAAAGTACTCACCGGCAGCAGACTGCGATAAACCATAACCCGTTGTCTGTACGACTACCTTATCGTCTGGCGCACGATCTGTCACCGCAAAAGTAATACCGGTAGATTGCGTATCAAAGGCTGAAGCACCACCATGAGCATGTTTCATACGCTCATAACACTCCACACCACGATCCGTAGCATAAGCTGTTTCACATTCCTCAAACTTGATCTTTACACCGTTAATGCCACCTTGGGCATTAACCAACTCAAGGTAATCAATCTTACCATCACCCCAACCGATCCCCAGCGGCGCAAAAGAGCCGGTACGATAGGTTAAAAGTGGTGCATATTGCTCTGTCGGCTGTGCCTTAAGCGCAGCACTCACACCAAAAGTACCTGCCACAATCATTGAGGCTGTTAGTGTTTTTAAAATAACTTTCTTCATCCTTGTCTCCTTTAAATGAAGTAACTTTTTTTAATTAAATTTATATCTATTTTTAAGTTTAAAATTTCGCTCTTCTTGATGTAGCTGTTTATCACGTGATAATTAATGTGGGAAAGGCCAAATTCTGAGCTTTTCACGTGCTATTGCCCATAGTCTCGCCAAACCATGCGGTTCAACAATTAGGAAAAACACGATTAAGGCACCAAAAATCATATGTTCAATATGCGCCGCTGTATCAACCGGAATACTTAATCCAAAGAGCTCTGGGACACGATTTAATAAGATTGGTAGCAAGACGATAAAAGCCGCACCAAAGAAGCTACCCGAAATAGAACCTAAACCCCCGATAATCACCATAAATAACAGTTGTAATGAACGGTTTAAATCAAAAGCGAGAGGTTCCCAAGAACCTAGGTGGATATAACCCCACAAACCACCGGCAATACCAATAATGAAAGAACTAATGGCAAAAGCACTTAACTTAGAGTACATCGGACGAATACCAATGACTGAGGCAGCAACATCCATATCACGAATCGCCATCCACTCACGACCAATCGCTCCACGCACTAAGTTTTTAACTAATAAGGCTAAGACAATCACCACTAAAAGCACAAAGATATACTTTTGTAACGGTGTTTGTATCGGTAGACCAAAAAAGTCTAAACGCCCCACTGACACGCTACCGGAAGCCGAGTAGTTGGTAAAGAAAGGAATCCTTAGGAATAACCAATCAACAAAGAACTGTGCCGCAAGTGTTGCTACGGCTAAATACAGACCACGAATTCTCAGGCTTGGAATACCAAAGAGAATCCCGAAAATCATTGCTCCAAAACCACCAATTAAAATTTGGATAATAAAGGGAATCTCTGGAACCCGTACACCAAAGTTCCATGCCACATAGGCACCGACAGCCATAAAGGCACCACTACCCAAAGAAATCTGTCCGCAATAACCAACCAAGACGTTAAGTCCGAGAGCCGCTAAAGACAAAATCAAAAAGGGAATTAAAATTGCACTTAAAAAATAGCTGCTCGCAAAAAACGGCACAACAATTAAGGCAAAGGCAATAATTAATAAAATTGCAATACGGTCTTGACGAATAGGAAAGATCTGTTGATCCGCTCTGTAACTGGTTTTAAATTGACCATTTTCACGGTAAAACATGGTTATACTCCTTAGGTTTTAACTAAACACGGTCGATAATCTTTTCGCCAAATAAGCCTTGTGGTCTAAACAGCAAGAACACTAAAGCCAGTGCGTAGGCGAACCAGTTTTCGATACCACCACCCAAGAAGGGACCTATATATGCCTCTGATAGCTTCTCACCGACACCGATGATTAAGCCTGCGACAATTGCACCTGGTACAGAAGTTAAACCTCCCAGAATAACGACTGGCAAAGCGCGTAATGCAGCCGTTGATAAGGTAAAGGAAACCCCAAACTTTGAGCCCCAAATAATACCTGCAACTAATGCGACTAAACCGGCAACAGCCCAAACAATAATCCAAATCCTATTTAATGGTATACCGATAGATTGAGCGGCTTGATGATCATCCGCTACCGCACGCAACGCTCGACCTGTTGGCGTAAATTGGAAGAACAGAGCCAACACAGCGACCAACGCTGTCGCAATAGCAGCCGCCGTTAAATCCTCAAGACTCAGTAAAATACCACCCTCAAATACACCATCCAAGATAAATAAAGGATCCTTCGGCATACCTACATCAATTGTGTACATGGCACTACCGAATAAGGTCTGACCAAAACCATCTAAGAAATAACTAATTCCTAAGGTTGCCATTAATAAGGCTGTCGCTTCCTGATTGACTAAATGCCGCAAGACAAGACGCTCAACAGCAATAGCAAAAACAATCATCAAAAGAGCACTAACGATGAAGGCCAGTATATTTGCCAAAATCATGCTCTCAAAGCCCAGCCACTGCGGCAACCAGACCGAAAAACGCGCCATCGATAATGCCGCCACCAGTACCATGGCACCTTGTGCAAAGTTAAAGACACCGGATGCCTTAAAAATCAGCACAAAACCCAAGCCGATTAAGGCGTACATCATGCCACTCATAAGGCCGCCAAACAGCGTTTCTAAAAAATAACCCATGTTGCCCTCCCTACTCTTGTGCACCAAGATAAGCACGAATAACTTCTTCGTTATTGCGTACATCATCAGGCGTTCCATCACCGATTTTTTTACCGTAGTCTAAAACGACCACGCGATCAGAAATATCCATCACTACGCCCATATCGTGTTCAATTAAAACAATTGTCGTACCGAACTCATCATTGACATCAAGAATAAAGCGTGACATATCCTGCTTTTCCTCGATATTCATGCCAGCCATTGGCTCATCAAGCAGTAAAAGTCTGGGCTCCATCGCTAAGGCTCTACCTAAGTCAACACGCTTTTGTAAGCCATAAGGCAGACGCCCTACGGGAACCTTACGGTAGGCCTGAATTTCCAAGAAATCAATGATATTTTCTACAAACTCACGATGTTGAGTTTCCTCTTTTTCTGCCCCAAAGATGCGAAAGGCTTGTGAGAGAATACTGCTTTTCATGCGCAAATTTCGACCGCTCATGATATTATCCAAAACACTCATACCCTTAAATAAAGCAAGGTTTTGGAAAGTACGACCAACCCCCCTAGTCGCTGCACGATGTGGTGTCATCTTCTCGAAAACTACACCATCGAGTGTAATCTGGCCTTCTTGCGGTGTATAAACACCGTTAATTACGTTAAGCATAGAACTCTTACCAGCGCCATTAGGACCAATAATCGCTCGAATTTCATGCTCTTTAATATTGAAAGAAATGTTTGTGAGAGCTTTTACCCCACCAAAAGAAAGCGAAATGCTATCTAGGTCTAGGATAACCTCACCAATTTTACGTTGATGCTGCATTTGACGCCCCCTTATACCGCGACAACTTTAGCTGATTCAATCTTAAGATCAGCACTGATTTTACCGATACGACCATCCTCATAACGTACTTCAGTTTCGATGTATTGGCTTGATTTACCATCAAAAAGTGCGTCAATCAAAACACCATATTTATCAACAATAAAGTTACGTCGGACCTTACGTGTACGCGTTAACTCACCGTCATCCGGATCAAGTTCTTTATGGAGAATTAGGAAGCTATGAAGCTGCAGACCGGATAGCTGTTCATCCCTAGCAACGTCGGCATTAGCCTCCTCGACGCACTCTTTAATGAGTGCATACACTTCTTTTTTAGAGGCCAAATCGGTATAACCTGCATAAGCCAAGCTTCGGCGTTCAGCCCAATTAGCAACTGCTTCTAAATCAATATTAATAAAACCGGTACAATAGTCTTTATTGGCACCAAAAACCACCGCTTCCTTAATGAAGGGAAAGAATTTAAGCTTATTTTCCATGTACTTAGGCGCAAACATACGACCATCATTAAGCTTACCAACGTCCTTAGCGCGATCAATAATTTTTAACTGCCCATCATCCGTCAAAATACCCGCATCACCAGTGTGATACCAACCATCTTCAGTAAAGGACTCGGCGGTAGATGTAGGGTTTTTATAATACTCACGGAATAAGCCAGGGCTTTTAATTTGCACCTCACCTGTATCGGCAATGCGCAAATCCACGCCCTCACAAGGAGGTCCTACAGTATCAGCCTCTACATGACCATCTTCCTGCACACACACAAACACAGAGGTTTCAGTTGAACCATAGAGCTGCTTTAAGTTAACTCCAATTGAACGATAAAACCTAAATAAGTCAGGACCAATCGCCTCACCTGCCGTATAGGCTACTTTTACTCGATTCATGCCGAGAGAGTTACGTAATGGGGCATAGATAAAGAAATTACCCAAACCATATAAGAAACGGTCCTTAAGACCGACAGACTGTTTATCTAAAATACGTTGACCTGACTTAGCGGCGACCTCCATAAAGTACTTATACAGCCACTTTTTAAAGCGTCCCGCATCCTCCATGCGGATACTGACTGTTGTCAATAACTCTTCAAGCACTCTTGGAGGAGAGAAATAATAGGTAGGACCAACATCATGCATATCGATTGACACAGTATTAGGCGACTCAGGGTGATTAACAGTAAACCCCGTCACCAAAAACTGCGTATAGGAAAACATATTTTGACCAATCCAAGCTGGTGGCAGATAAGCTAAGACATCCTCATTAACTGATAGACCCTCCATACGTTCAACTGCAGCCGCTCGATCAATTAAGGCATGATGAGTTAAGACCACGCCTTTAGGATTACCGGTAGTCCCTGATGTATAAAACATCGCCGCTGCGTCATCCGCACCAACCGTCTCTACCTGCTGCATAAATAGTTCTGGATTTTGCTGAAGATGCGCCTGCCCCTCCGTCAATAAATCACTGTATGCTGTCAACAAATCCTCAGAGTAGTTACGCATACCGCGAGGATCGTCATAAATAACATGACGTAAAAAAGGCAGCTGCCCTTGAATTTCGAGCATCTTATCAGCTTGCTCTTGATCCTCTACGATCACCACACCGACCTCGGCGTCTTTGAGTACATAGACCATCTCTTGGGCTACTGCATCTTGATACATCGGCACCGGAATAGCGCCTAAACTCTGTGCCGCCATCATACTCATATAGAGTCGCGGACGGTTTTCACCAACCACCGCGACGTGTTGCCCCCTCTGCACACCTAAACTCATCAACCCATGCGCAAGCACTTTTACCTCATCAGCCATCTCAGCCCACGAAATCGTCTGCCAAATACCTAAGTCCTTCTCGCGCATAGCAGGTTGCGCTGGACGCTCCTTAGCATGCTTTAAAAGCAACTTGGCAAAAGTATTTGCCGTATTTTGCTGTGTGACCATATCTAATTGTCTCCTTAATATGGTTCTTTTGATCATTTTTAAATGTGCTAAGCATGACCTCAACACAATGTTAAAAATTTACTATTTGCAGTAATTACATTGAAAATATATGCTTTTAAATGTAATCTAAATGTTCCTACAGTGACATTTAACCGGTTTTTAGGGAAAGTACCGATGCTTAAAACAAGTTTATCTAATATTCCTTGGTTCACCATTTTGACTGCCGAGCAGCAACAGCGCGTCGTTGATGATATGCTTCTACAAGAACACCCTCCTGGGGCTTTTATTGTAAGAAAGGGGGACCCATCCCGTCACTGGATCGGTGTCATCGAAGGGTTAGTACGGATTTCCGTTGGCACTGCCGATGGCAAGCTAGCTGCCCTCACCGGTGTTCCTCCTGGGGGCTGGGTAGGTGAAGGCGCTTTACTGAAGCAAGAGCACAGACGCTATGATTTAGTTACTTTACGCAGCAGTGTAATTGCTAAGATGCCGATAGAAACTTTTTTTTGGCTACTAGATAATAGTATTACTTTTAACCGCTTTTTATTGGATCAATTCAATCACCGCATGGGTCAATTCATTGGACGCATTGAGTCAGACCGCTTATTTAATGCAGATATCCGAGTCGCACGCTGTGTTGCTGAATTGGTTCGTATGCCAAACTACGCAGACGATAACTACAACCGCCAGCTCAATATCACTCAAGAGGAAATTGGTTACTTAGCACGCGTTTCCAGACAACGTACTAATGGTGCTTTAAAGAAGCTTGCTGAGGCAGGCTTAATTGAATTGCAATATCGCAGCGTGCTCATTAACGATTTACTGGGTTTAGAGTCTCTAGAAGATATTTAGAAGAAAAAATAAAGCCTAAGCAAAAAATAGCTTAGGCTTTATTGAAATAATTAGTACGACTGCTTACTCTGTATCGTTCTCAACTACACTTTCAGTCTCATCTACAGCTTGTTGTGGTGTTTTTATCAATAAGCGATCAATACGATATTTATCCATATCAACCACCTCAAAATAAAATCCATTCCACTCAAAGCTATCAGCCTCAGAAGGGATACGGCCTAGCTGATTTAAAACAAAACCTGCCAAGGTATGATAATTATCCTCATGATCGGGAAATTTTAGTTTAACTTGAAAAAGCTCGTTAAATCGGTCAAGCGTGACCCCACCATCAATCAACCACGAGCCGTCCTGACGCTCTACAACCTCAAGCTCACCGTCCTCATGCATCGGTATTTTGTAACCTACTAGCATCTTAAGAACATCTCGTAAGGTGACTAGCCCCTCAACCTCACCATACTCATTAATTACAATCAGCATCTCAGTACGATACTCTTGGAATGACTCCAAAATATCCATGGCCGAGTTAGTTTCTGGTACAAAGCGTGCAGGCGTCACAAGCGCTCGAATATCAATTACTTGACCTCGAATTTGTTGTTCAAACAGCGTACCAGCATCAATCACACCAATAATATTGTCTAATCCGCCATCACAGACTGGGAAGCGCGAGTAACTGCTGTCAGCAATATATAACAAGGTTTCATTCAACGGATTTTGTAGATCGATATAGTAAACGTCATTGCGCGGCGTCATGATAGTCAATGCTCTTTGATCATCTAAGCTGAGCGCGCGGGTCACAATATCATGCTCAGTTTTCTCAAATAGACCGGCCGTCGCACCCTCTTTTAAGATACCGCTAATATCCTCTTCAGTTAACTGATCATCCTTAGAGTCAACGCGTAATAACTTTAAGACTAAGTCTGTCACCACCGATAAAACCCACACAAACGGTGCCATGACCTTTGCTAAAATGGTCATTGGACGAGCAACAAAAGTGGCAATAGCCTCAGCGTGATTCATCGCCACGCGTTTTGGTACTAGCTCACCAAAAATTAGAGAGAAAAAGGTAATACCCAAGACTACCAACGACATGGCAATCACCCTAGCCGTCTGCTCATTCAGCCCCATACTCTCAAATACAGGCGCTAATTGGGTAACGATAGAGGCCTCACCAAAGGCACCCATAAAAATACCAATTAGAGTAATACCGATCTGAATTGTAGATAATAAACGACTGGGGTTATCAACTAAAAGAAGAGCAGCTGCCGCTGACGCATCGCCTTGGTCCGCCAGTTGCTGTATACGCATACGCTTTGCAGAAACAAGGGCAATTTCGGACATAGCAAAAACACCATTAACCAAAATTAAAAATAAAATAATCAGAACACCGATCATATGTGCTTAAGCTAAACCTCCAAGCGGAAACTTTTGATACGAAAACATGGTTGCATCTAAATACATCATGTGAATAAACGTTAATTGCAATTCTAACAGCTTAATAGAATTAGATGAATGAGTCTAGCAAAATTAAATGACAATTCTGTGACCCCGCAGAGCAACTATCATCTCGAAATTCTTTCACGCATCAACCCTTCTTGGGCCGCGCTTGAAATCAACTCACCAGCCTGATTGAAAAAAGTGCCATACACCAAACCGCGCGCAGCCTGCGCAGAAGTAGATTCGGCTACATAAAGCACCCACTCGTTCATATCAATAGGTCGATGAAACCACTGAGCATGATCAAGACTGGCCATTTGCATCTCAGGATCAAAATGCCTACGGGCATGTGGTAACAAAGCAGTACTCATCAAATAAAAATCAGAAACATAGGCCAACATCCCCTGATGCAAGCGCTGGTCCTCAGGCATCTCACCATTAGATCTAATCCAATACATGGTCTTAGGCGCATGCTGACCAAGCTCTAGTTGCAACTCAGGATGCACTAAACGCACCTCTAAAGGCCTTTCACGCTTTAGACGGCTGTTCCATTTGGTTAAACCCATCTTATCAACCAATGCCTGCTGTACATCCTGCTCTAAAGGACAGTCCTCTGGCTGAGGAGCAGCAGGCATCACGACTTGATGCTCTAAACCGTCCTCAAGGCTCTGATAACTACAGGACAGTGTAAAAACAAACTTGCCCTGCTGGCTCGCACTCACCCTACGAACGGAGAAACTACCGCCATCACGGATATTTTCTACCGCATACTCAATTGGCTGCGAAGCGTCCGCAGCTCGCACAAAATAAGCATGCATAGAATGAGCGAAACGGTCGTCTGGCGTCGTATAGTTCGCAGCCATCAAGGCCTGACCTAAGACCTGCCCACCAAACACACGACCGGATAAAAAGATATCCGTACTACGTCCTACAAAACGCATCTCATCAATCTGCTCAAGCGCAAGTTGAGCCACCAAACGATCTAAAATACTCATAACAATAACTAGTCTTCAAAGCTCAGGCCATGATACTTTTTCCCTAACGCAATATTGGCACGAAAAAAACCCTCTTTAGAGCCACAATCATAGCGAACACCATCATAATCACAACCAAATACCTTACGGCTTTGCAACATCGACGCAATACCGTCAGTCAACTGAATCTCATTACCTGCGCCTTTTTGCGTGTGCCGCAAATGCTCAAAAATCTCTGGTTCTAAAATATAACGTCCGACGACTGCAGAGTTTGAAGGTGCGTCCTCTGGATTAGGCTTCTCTACAATATGCTCCACACGGCGCACCTTACCGTCAAGCGATTGACCTGCTATGATACCGTACTTTTTAGTCTCTGAATGCGCGACAATTTGAGTCCCCAAGACGCTACCACCAAAGGCATGGGCCACCTCGATTAATTGCTGTGTCACTGATACTTCAGCATCAATCAAGTCATCCGCTAATAACACCGCAAAAGGCTCATTACCTACCACTGGTTCAGCACAAAGAACGGCATGACCTAAACCCAAAGGAGCAGGTTGACGGATGTAAATACAGTTAACATTACTCGGTAAAATATTACGAACAATATCTAGCAGCTCCTGCTTACCCTTTTGTTCTAACTCATGCTCCAGCTCTGGCATATAATCAAAGTGATCCTCAATTGAGCGCTTATGACGACCAGTGATAAAAATCAAGTCAGTGATACCAGCCTTTACAGCTTCCTCTACTGCATATTGAATTAAAGGTTTATCTACCACCGGCAACATTTCTTTGGGCATAGCCTTAGTTGCTGGTAAAAAACGGGTACCTAAACCGGCCACTGGGAATACTGCTTTACGAATGGGATTCATTTTTGTCCTTTAAAACGTCAATGTACTTGATAGCCTTAGCTTGATTCAATTCTTTAGCTGCTTATTGTAGTATAAAATCAAGGCTGACTTAAGATACGCTCACCTATTACTAGCTACTTCGTGTGTACTCATTTTATGAAACCAGAAACCTTAGAACAATTAACACCTTTAGATCAACTACCTCAATGGGAGCAGTTCAAACAGAGTGTTTTGAGCTCTAAAATTGACTGCAATCAGCATAAAGTTCTCCGGGCTGCAGGTCTTAGCATTGATTTGAGTGCACAGCGCAGCTCTGCCGAATTAAATCAATCGACAGCCGAACTGCTTGAAGCGAGAGAATTTGATACGCTTAAGCAGGCGCTATTTGACGGCCATGCCATCAATACAACGGAAAACCGAGCCGCTTGGCATACGATGCTTCGTAAACCACAGCCATTAGCTGAGGTACAAAGTGAGCGTCAACGCGTCCTTGAACTAGTACGTCGCGTGGATAACGACCGCCGCTGGCGCAATATTGTTCATATCGGTATTGGTGGTAGTGACTGGGGTGTTCGTCTTGCTACGCAAGCCTTTGGTTATGCCGGTTCTTGGCGTCAAATTCGCTTTGTTTCTAATATTGACGGTCACGCCATTGAAGGAGGCCTTGCTGGTCTCGACCCTGCTGACACCCTCGTCGTGGTCGCAACCAAGTCCTTTCAAACCGCCGAAACTATGGAAAATGCCACACGAGCGCGTGAATGGTTCAACGCAGCGGGTATTAATCCTGGCAATAATATGATTGCAGTTACAGCCAATCCTGAGGCCGCTCTTGCCTGGGGCATTCCTCAACATAATATTTATCGTTTCTGGGATTGGGTTGGTGGTCGTTTTTCTCTATGGTCTGCAGTTGGTGTAGCAGCCGGACTGACAGTAGGCTCAGGGGTATTAGCCGGTTTACAAAGTGGCGCTCACGCAATGGACCAGCACTTCTTAAATGCTCCAATAGATGAAAATGCGCCTATTCAACTAGCGATGGCTGAAATTGCCAACCGTAGTATTCTGGGCTATGGTACACGCAATTTAGCAGTTTATGACTCTCGATTAAGCTATTTAATCCCCTATTTACAGCAACTTGAAATGGAGTCCTTAGGCAAGTCAGTGGACCATCAGGGCCAAGCTATCAAGGTACCAACAGGTCCTGTAGTTTGGGGCATGCCCGGCACTGACGCTCAACATACCTTCTTCCAGTGGTTACACCAAAGTAGCGAGGGTGCTCCAGTTGACTTTATTGTTTGTAAAAACGCTGACCACCCTTGGCAACAGCACCATAAACAACTACTGGCTCATTGCTTAGCACAACGCCAAGCGCTACTGCACGGCAAAACAGCAGATCAGGCAAAGGCCGAAAACCTCGCAAAAGGCATGAATGATGCTGACGCTATATGGTTAGCAGAGCACCGTAAGCAACCGGGAGGTAGGCCATCAAATCTCATCGTGCTACACCAATTAACGCCTTTTTCACTGGGTGCGCTTTTAGCGATGTATGAGCATAAAGTGTTTGTAGAGGCTGTAATCTGGGGACTTAACCCCTTTGACCAGTGGGGCGTGGAGCTAGGCAAGGTCCTAGCTGATGATATCTATGACGTATTAAATGGCTCGACTGATAAAGCCAATAGCTTAGATCAGTCTACAATGTACTGGATTGATCAATTTAAATCTTAACCAACCTGAAGGCTTTGTATAGAGCCTTCAGATTTTATCCTAAGCGTCACCACCAAAAATATCACGGGTATAAATTTTTTCTAACACATCTTCTAACTCGCTACTCATACGGTTGGTGACGATAACATCCGATAGCGATTTAAAGTTTTCTAAATCACTAATCACCTCACAATTATAAAAGCTAGTTTCTTGCAAAATCGGCTCGTAAATCACCAAACGAACACCTTGTGACAACAAATGCTTCATCACTCCCTGCACAGAAGAGTCTCGAAAATTATCAGAACCTGACTTCATAATTAGACGATAAATACCTACCGTCTTTGGATTACGTCGTAAAATATCCTCAGCAATAAAGGTCTTACGCGTACTATTAGAGTCCACAATGGATTGAATCAGATTTTGCGGTACATCCTTATAGTTAGCCAATAACTGTCGAGTATCCTTAGGCAAGCAATAGCCACCATAACCAAATGATGGATTATTGTAGTGAGTACCGATACGTGGGTCTAAGCAAACACCTTTAATAATATGCTCTGTATTCAATCCCTTAGTAGCAGCATAGGTATCGAGCTCATTAAAAAACGCTACCCGTAACGCCAAATAGGTATTAGCAAAAAGCTTGATCGCCTCAGCTTCAGTATTGTCCGTTAGTAAAACCGGCACATCCTTTTTTAGAGCACTTTGCGTCAGCAGCTCAGCAAAACACTGAGCACGTTCAGAGCGCTCACCCACTACAATTCTAGAAGGATATAAGTTATCGTATAGCGCCTTCCCCTCTCGCAAAAACTCTGGTGAGAAGAGAATATTGTCAGTGCCTAACTGCTGTTTTAAATGCTCGGTAAAACCAACTGGAACCGTCGATTTAATCACCAGTGTCGCCTGTGGTTCGTACTTTAAAGCATCAGCAGCGACAAACTCAACTGAGCTAGTATTAAAGTAATTAGTCTCAGGGTCATAATTAGTCGGGGTTGCAATCACGATATAAGCAGCGCCTGGATAAGCCTCTGCAGAATCAGTAGTCGCTCGTAAACTCAGATTATTATGATCAAAATAATGGCTAATTTGCTCATCAACGATGGGTGATTTTCTGTGATTAATTAAAGTGACTTTTTCGACATCAATATCTAAAGCGACAACCTCATGCTTTTGTGCTAATAAGGTGGCAATAGACAGGCCCACATAACCTGTACCAACTACGACTATCTTCATCTATTTGCTGCTATTTATTTATGTTAAAAATGTTAAGTGTAATTAGAGACTTTGACAAGACCATGACAAGTCAAAAAAGAAATCCCTCACTCTTTGATGATTATACGCACATTGAGTAACACAGCATCCCGCCATTTTGCGCTAAATACTTATTTTTATCCTTTGATATCAGATGCTTGTGTTAAAATCACGCGCTACGTCAACCTAAGGTTTACCCTATGTCTCGCGCGCAACTCCACGAAGAACCAACAAATTTAGTATACGAACTCGAAGATAACCCACCATTTTTTAGCGCTTTACTCAGTGCCATGACGCACCTTTTGGCAATTTTTGTGCCAATGATTACGCCGGCACTGATCGTTGGTGGTGCTCTACAACTACCAGTAGAAATGACCGCCTATTTAGTATCTATGGCGATGATCGCTTCGGGTGTTGGCACTTACATCCAAGTCCATCGTTTTGGTGGCATCGGCTCTGGTTTACTTTCTATTCAATCTGTCAACTTTTCTTTTGTCACTGTCATGATCGGTCTTGGCATGGGCATGAAGGAAGACGGCTACTCTGAAGACGCCATGATTTCTGCATTATTGGGCGTATCATTTATCGGCGCCTTCTTAATTATGGGTGCCGCTTGGATTCTGCCTTATTTAAAACGTGTCATCACACCCACAGTAAGCGGTGTCGTAGTCATGATGATTGGCCTCAGCCTCATCCACGTAGGGATCATTGACTTCGGCGGCGGCTTTTCCTCTAAAGCAGATGGCACCTTTGGGTCATGGGAAAACCTTGGCCTTGCTAGCTTAGTATTAGTGATTATTTTAGTATTTAATTGCTTTAAAAATCCTATGCTACGTATGGGCGGTATTGCGATTGGTCTGGTAATTGGCTATCTCGTCGCCTTATTTATGGGCAAAGTGGATTTCTCACCACTCAACAACCTACCAGTTATCACTGTCCCCGTACTATTTAAATACGGCTTTGATTTTCAATGGCATGCCTTCCTAATCGCCGGCACCATTTTTTTACTGAGCGTTTTTGAGGCGGTGGGTGATTTAACCGCAACAGCTCTCGTATCTAACCAACCGATTAAGGGTGAAACCTTTGATAAGCGCTTACGCGGCGGCGTGATGGCCGATGGTCTAGTATCAGTGATTGCCACAGCCCTTGGCTCATTACCCTTGACGACCTTTGCACAAAATAATGGTGTTATTCAAATGACTGGTGTCGCTTCACGCCATATCGGTAAATACATCGCGGTGATTCTTATTATCCTTGGTCTCTTCCCAATGGTTGGTCGCTTCTTCACAACCATCCCTAGCCCGGTACTGGGTGGTGCTATGGTCCTAATGTTTGGCCTAATCACCATTGCCGGTATCCGCATTATCCTGACTAATGGCATTCGTCGTCGTGAGGCCATTATTTGCGCAACCTCTGTCGGCCTAGGGTTAGGCGTCGCCTTTGAACCAGAAATTTTTAACCACTTACCATTACTATTCCAAAACCCAATTTGTATGGGTGGAATTACCGCAGTCATACTTAATTTGATTCTACCGCAAGATGCACAAGAACAGCCTATTTATATAGAGGATAAACTCGATATCTAAACAACTAAAGGGCGGATAAAATGGCATCCTTAGCCGAAAGAATAGGCTCTTTAATAGGCCAATCGATGTCTAAGGTAGGACAGTTCCACGCCACCCCGCTCTGTTCATCTGAACGGTAGTAATCGGTACACTTATAAAGCACTTGGGCGCTTTCACTGAGCACACAAAAACCATGTGCATAACCAGGCGGCACCCAAAGCTGCCAATGGTTATCCGCACTTAGCTCATAAGCCACATACTGCCCATAAGTCGGTGAAGACAGTTCCACATCAGCTACCACATCAAAAATCACCCCTTGGGTCACTGTAAGTAGCTTACCTTGGGGATTGGTTTTTTGAAAATGCAGACCACGCAAAACTCCCCGCTTAGAGGTAGAGATATTGTCCTGCACAAAATCATCGCTTATCCCTAAAAGCTCCTGATAACGTTGATAACTGAAAGACTCCTTTAAAAAGCCTCGCTCGTCATAAAAAACCTCAGGCTTAATTAACTGAACCCCCTTAAGCTTGGTACTTTGCAGCTGCATCAAAATCCCTCACAAACCACGCCACTGTTTCGGCTAAAGCCGTATCAAAGTCATATTCAGGCACCCAATCAGTTGCTTGACGAAGCTTAGTACTATCAACGCCATAACGTACATCATGTCCTGCCCTATCCTCTACATGCTGAATTAACTCGGCATAAGACTGACCATCGGTCTGCGGTACAAGCTCATCCATAATTCGGCATATCTTATGCACAATATCGATATTACGACGCTCATTATCGGCTCCAATATTGTATATTTCACCAACCTGACCATTTGCTAATAATAAGTATAAGGCCCTGACATGGTCTTTGACATAGAGCCAATCACGTATTTGCTGGCCCGAGCCATAAATGGTTAAAGGCTGTCCCTGCAAAGCCTGCTTCACCATAAAGGGAATCAGTTTTTCAGCAAATTGAAATGGTCCGAAATTATTAGAGCAACGACTAATAATCACCGGTAAGCCATAGCTCCGATACCAAGCATGAACAAGGTGGTCCGAACTCGCTTTACTCGCAGAATATGGTGAACTCGGGGCAATAGTAGAGTCTTCCTTAAAGCACAAATCACGAGCCTGAGGGTCATCATCTGGATGCGGTAAATCACCATAGACCTCATCGGTGCTTACTTGCAGAAAGCGAAATTGCTGACGCTTTGGCTCAGCAAGAGTCTCCCAATAATGGCGCGTCACCTCTAACAAGTTATAGGTTCCCATGAAGTTACTTTGCATAAAGGCATCAGCTCCCGAAAGAGAACGATCAACATGCGTTTCTGCCGCTAAGTGTATGACAGCATCTGGTTTAAACTCCTCAAAAACCAGATGCAATGCAACTTCATCACAAACATCTATTTTTTTAAAGTGATAACGCGAATTGGTTATAACGGACGCTAAAGAATAAGGATGTACCGCATAACTCAGCTTATCGACATTAAACACCTCATCCTCTTGCTCTTCAATAAGGTAGCGGACTAGTGCAGAGCCGATAAATCCGGCTCCGCCAGTAATAAGAATCTTCATTATTTAAACTAATTAACTTAAACTGACTGCGTTAAACTCAAGCGCTTAACTTTGAAATAACCTGCAATAACGACGAGATAAGTTACAAAGACCATCACACCACTATTGTGTCTTAAAAAGGATTGTGTTAATCCAAAATTAATATAACAACAAATCAACAATACGCCGGCTAAAGCGATTGCTCTAAGTGATAAATCAGAACAACCTCTTACAATAGAAAAAGCCCTTAAAGGCAATAAATATAGTAGAAGCAATGTAAAAAGGCCCATAGCCCCATGCTTAGCCAATCTATCAATAAAATCATTATGAGAATGATTAAACTCTGCTGTTTCTGCATGGATTTCACCTTTTTCAACTAAGGCTGCCATCCCCTCCTCATAGCCTTCTATACCCCATCCTAAAAACGGATTTTCTTGAATCAATTTATAAGCACCGCGCCACATTTCAAAACGCAAACCGACTGAGGTATTGACCTCACCTTCTTGGAACAAATTCACCTGGTGAGTCGCTTCCTTAATTCGTTCCTGAACACCCAACTGAGGATTAAAAAACACGTAAGTAGCGCCCATAATGACAATCAAAACAACCACCAACTGACTTTTAATTGAGAAAACTCGTCGATAAGTAAAAAAGGCGATTAATAAAATGATTGGCAAACCTACCCAACCACCACGAGAGCCAGATAAAACAGAAGTTGCTAAGCCCGCAACGGCAGCAATCCCCAATAGAACAATATACATCCAACGATATTTTTTCAACGAAGCTGCCCAACCCAAACCCGCCAAGCAGAGTACACCTTGCAGCATCGCTAAATTACCAAACTGAATGGCGTTAGTAAAACCGTCAACTCGCACTATACCCAAAGAAAACTTTTGATACACTGCAAAAACAAAAGTCCCTAAAGCCCCCAACGCTAAACCTAGCCATAGCGCGTGCAACGATGGACGAGCACGATAAACAAGGAAAAAAATAGGTATCGCTAAAATAAAGCGTAAGTTCCTGTCAAGATCACCATCAAAACCATGCCACAACCAGTTAAATACGGCATCAACACCAAAAACTAACAATGCACCCAAGATATATTTATCATAACGGTCAATGGGTAAAAAACTTCTATCCTTAATAAGTACATAAATACCTCCAAGACAGAGTAAAACTGCACCATAAGAATAACCACTAGGGACAATAAGACATAAAAAACCCAAGAGAAATATTGAAATCTCTGTAAACTTTGTCAAACGAGGGCAAGGTGGTCTAGACTGGAGAATCAGGGCATCTGTAGTCAGTAGTGCAGATTGAGCCATATAACACGCAAATACAGTTTTGTAAGAGGCCCAATTATAATTCATATGATGGCACCCCGCTTAGTCAATATGTAGTAGATTGTTTTTACGCAAATGCTTCTTATTTAATTAGCTGCTTTAACACAACCGAGAAATTTGAGTGTTCTGCTGTAGCCATTAACTCAAAAGCAACCATTTCACTACTCACGATAATTGCGCCAGCCTGTTTTAAACGCTCCACTGCCAACTCAAGATCGCTCAGCTTACGTGAAGAGACAGCGTCTCGCACCAAAAACACCTGCTTCCCTTCAGCAAGGAGATCCAAACACGTTTGTAGCACACAGACATGTGACTCCATACCACAAACAATAATATGGTCTTTGTCTTTTAAAATTGTTCGCTTGATAATACCATCACGCACAGCTGAAAAACTACGCTTATGAAACACCGGCGCACCCTTCGCTACACCCATGACGGTTGGGTTGGTAGCGCCGATTTTATCCGTGCAATGTTCACTCATAACCATCGGCAACTGAAGATATTGCACAAGCCGACAAAGCCAAATAACCTTTTCGACCATTTGTTCAGCCTCATAAATGTGCGGAATTAAGCTATCTTGTACATCAATAATCAATAACACCGCCTTTTCAACATTAATTCGCATATAAACCTCTTACAAAACACACTAAAACACCATGCTAGCGCCATTCCCTACAACAGATTGTTGTTAAATAACGGCTAAGGGTATTTATGGATCTCCTTTAATTGCTTAGAATAGAGCCTTACCTTAACTTTTTATGCCTAGAATGTAAGTGACTTACTCAAATATTCAACCAGATTTAAATGATATTCACCACAATGACTGGGTAGAACGCTACCTACCTAAGTCTTGGGGGCCCTACGCACGTCTTGCCCGCTTAGACAGGCCGGTCGGCACTTGGTTAACGGTCTTACCCTGTATTGCGGCATTGTTTCAGGCTGCTGGCGGTTTTCCGGATATTTTTCGTCTATTTATTTTCTGCCTTGGTGCTTTATTAATGCGCAGTGTCGGCTGCACAATAAATGATATTTGGGATAGAGACTTTGACAAGCATGTCGAACGCACACGCTATCGCCCACTAACTAGCGGTGAGGTAACACTCAAAAAAGCAGTTATCTTCCTATTTGCTCAGTTTGCCTTAGCTGCTGTATTACTGTTTTTTATCAATAGCTATAGCCGATGGATGGCTGTCGCTCTAGTGCCCTTGGTTATTATTTACCCCCTGTGTAAGCGCTACACTCATTGGCCTCAAGCCGTACTTGGTGCAGCCTTTAACTGGGGGATGCTCATGGCATGGTCTGACACCAATAATACGATTCCTTTAGCGGCGTGGGCAATATGGGCCGGTGCAGTGACGTGGCAAATTGCCTATGACACCATGTATGCCTATACCGACATCAAGGATGACTTAAAACTTGGCCTCAAGTCTACCGCCATTCGCTTTGGTGATAACGGTATCTATTGGTTGAGTGGTTTTTATATTGCAACAATGATTTTATGGACTTGGGGTGGTTGGTCTATGGGTATGGGCTGGGGCTATTTTGTCTTTATGGCCCTAATCGCAGCACACTTTGTATGGCAATTAACAACGTTTGACCTTAAGCAGCCGGCCCGCGGCTTTTATCTATTCAGAGCTAATATGCTTATCGGTGTCTTACTGATTGCTGGCGCTTGGTTAGGCGCCTTAACCGCATAACTCATTGCTTCTTAAAGCACTATTACGCGGTCGCTTAGCCACCGTAGGGTAATCCTTAGCGAGAGCTGCCTCCACTTTGGGCAGCTCTTTTAGTTCCTGTCTTTGTAGCGCTGCCGCCAACAGCATCTCTGCCATCTGTAAACGACTCATTACTTGATTGCTTGAGAAGTGCAGTATCTGACCTTGATAATCTTTGGCCTTATGAGCAAGCAATAATAAAAACCTCACTAAGTCAGGCGCATAAGTGGGGGTGCCCCACTCATCACTCACTACCCTCAGCGCCTCACCTAGCTGAGACTTGTCTTTCGCAGCTTGGAGGATTTTTGTTTGAAAATTATTACCAAACTCACTATAAAGCCACGATGAACGCACAAGAATGACTTGTGAGTTGGCTAACAATACAGCCTTTTCACCGGCTAACTTACTTTGACCATAGCAATTGATTGGATTTGTTGGATCACTCGGTTCATAAGGCAACCCCTTTTCCCCATCAAAAACGTAGTCAGTCGATAAGTGAATCAGCTGAATCCCCAGCTCTGCACAAATTTGCGCCAGTAATACTGCCGATTTTTCATTAATCGAAAAGGCCTGTTCAGGCTCCAGTTCGGCCTGCTCTACATTAGTGTAGGCTGCTGCATTAACCATTACCGTCGGTTGATATAACTGAATCGCCTGACGAATTGAGTTTGCTTCAGAAATATCTAATTGCTGGCGATCTAAGGCCACAACTTCTTTTAAAGCTAAACTGCTAAATGCCTGGCCAAGTTGACCGGCACCACCCGTTACTATAACCTTGGTCATTTATTGCTCAAACAAAAAGCGACTTAATCTTGTTTTATAAGCTTCTTTAATATGCTTGCGCGCCGACTCCGCAGCTAGCTCATGATCTCTAGCCTCTAATGCTCGAACAATCGCTTCATGCTCATCGTGAGCCTCCTCAGGACGACCGCGCTCAGCTAGGGTACTATCTCCCAATAAAAGCATAGAGTTTTGTAAAGCATGCAATGTTTTCAATAAAAATCGATTATGTCCACACTGATAAAGAACTTGGTGGAATAAACGATTATTACTGGCAATTTCTAACGGATCCGTCATGTCCTTATCCGCTTCCATCAACGTCCTCAGTAAAGAAATTTCTACATCGGTTGCATGCTTAGCTGCCAATGAGGCTGCCGTACTTTCCAGCACTGCCCTCATTTCATACAACTCACCTACTAAGGCTTGATCAAGTTCTGTAATAATCATGCCTCGATGGGGGTCATTGGTTACTAGGCCTTCATTAACTAAACGATTCAATGCCTCACGGACAGGGGTCCGACTGAGCCCCACACTTTTGGCAAATTCAGTTTCTCGAATTCTAGTACCTGGTTTTAGAGTACCGTCTTCTAAACCCTTAATAATGTACTGGTAGGCTTGCTGTGCTGAGGTCATACCACGTTGCTTATCCTCTGCATCAACTTCCTCAAGTAGTATTTTTTTCTTTGCTGTCGTCATATATTTATTAACAATGCTATAAATTTCACATCAAATTTAAATCATTATATACAAAAAAGACATGCAAAAATTTCTGTATACAAAAGAATACAAGATTGTGTACAATAGTGATGTACACAAATGAATACATAATTATTTATATGCTTTCCCTTTATAACTTATAATTTAAATGGACCTACCTGATATGGACAAACTTTATGATGTCATCGTAATCGGTGGGGGCAATGCCGCGCTCTGTGCTGCTTTAAGCGCAAAAGAGCAAGGCGCACAAAAAATTGCCTTAATCGAAAGTGCACCAAAAGAATGGCGTGGCGGCAATAGTAGTCACACACGCAACCTTCGCTGTATGCATAACGAGCCTACCGACGTACTTACTGACAGTTATACCGAAGATGAGTATTTTGATGATGTTTGGCGCGTAACTAACGGCCAGACTAATGAAGATATGGCTCGCTTTGTGATCCGCTCAACAGTAGACGCTACCGCCTGGATGAAGAAAAATGGTGTGCGCTTCCAACCTTCTCTTGGCGGCACACTACAACTTGGCCGTACAAACGCTTTCTTCCTAGGTGGTGGTAAAGCACTAGTTAATACTTATTACAAAGCCGCAGAAAAAGCAAAAATCACCTTTTTCTACGAAACCGAATGTATCCGTTTAAACATGAATGGCAATCGCTGTGAGTCTATTACAGTTAAGCACAACGGCCAAGAAAAAGACATGCGCGCCAAATCCTTTGTCATTGCATCAGGCGGCTTTGAATCAAATCGTGAATGGCTCGAAGAGGCATGGGGCCCTTCTGCTAAAAACTTTTTGATACGCGGTACCCGTTTTAATCAAGGTGTGGTACTAAAAGAGCTCATTCGTAATCAAGCAATGATTATTGGTGATCCGACACAAGGCCATGCCGTTGCTATTGATGCTCGAGCACCTCTCTATGACGGCGGTATTGTTACTCGTGTTGACTGCGTTTCTTTAGGTATTGTTCTCAACAAAAATGGTGAGCGTTTCTACGACGAAGGTGAAGACTTTTGGCCAAAACGCTATGCTATTTGGGGTCGCCTAGTGGCTAAGCAACCGGACCAAGTCGCCTACTGTATTATCGATCAGAAGTCCATTGGTCGCTTTATGCCGTCAGTATTCAAGTCGATCAAGGCAGATACATTAGAAGGTCTAATGGACAAACTTGGCTTACCTACAGAGAAAGCATTAGAGACCATCTCTACATACAATGCAGCTGTCCAACCCGGCACCTTTGACCACGCAGTCCTAGATGACTGCCACACAGAGGGGTTAGAAGTTAACAAAACTCACTGGGCAACTACCATTGATGAGAGTCCATTTTACGCATACCCATTAGCCACTGGCATTACCTTCACCTATATGGGCGTGAAAATTAATAAAGAGGCTAGAGTAACTATGGCTGATGGCTCCATGGCTGATAACTTATTCGCAGCCGGAGAAATTATGGCTGGTAATATTTTAACTCAAGGGTATGTGGCCGGATTTGGTATGGCTATCGGTACTGTTTTCGGTCGAATCGCTGGCAGGGAGGCTGCAAAAAATGCTAACGCTTGAAAAAATTCTTGATGAATCAAAACACTCAATTGGGATTTGTAATTCCTGTCGCTATTGCGAAGGGTTCTGTGCTGTTTTCCCAGCAATGGAAAAACGCTTAGACTTTACTGAAATAGATATGCACTATCTGGCGAATCTGTGCCACAACTGTAGTGAATGTTATTACGCTTGTCAATACGCGCCTCCGCACGAATTCAATGTTAACATTCCTCAGCAATTAGCTCAGGTTCGTCTAGGCACTTATACTGAGTATGCTTGGCCTAAAGGCATTGCAAAGTTATTTGCAAAAAATGGCCTAATAGCCACGCTAATATTTGTACTTGCACTAGTCGTGTTATTTTTTGGTGCTAGCCTTTTTAGCAGCTCAGGCCCAGCAAATGGTAACTTCTATGCAATCTTGCCACATAACTTTTTAGTGGCTGTTTTTGGCACCTCATTTGCATGGATGATTGTAGCCATCCTGATGGGTTTCAAAAACTACCTAAAAGATATTGAGCCTGACACAAAATCACTATTTTCTGGTGGTAATGTTAAACAAGCACTATCTGATGCGCTAAGCATGAAGTACCTGCACGGTAATATTAAAACTGGCTGTACCTATCCGGATGATAATATTTCACCGTGGCGCCGCTATTTCCATCACTTTACCTTCTACGGATTTATGCTATGTTTTGCAGCAACTACTAGCGGCACTATCATGCACTACTTCCTAGGTATGGAAGCACCTTATCCTTTCTTTAGTGCGCCCAAGCTATTAGGTACGTTTGGTGGTATTTCATTAACTATCGGTACTGCCGGATTATTTATACTCAAAACTAGAGCGGATGAAAGCATCAAAGATATCCGTCAAATGGGTATGGACTATGCTTTTATCGCCCTATTATTCCTAATTTCTACGTCTGGTTTAGCATTGATGGTTTTACGCGAGACAGGTGCTATGTCAAGTTTATTGATAATTCACTTAAGCCTAATATTAGCTTTATTTGTAACTATGCCATTCGGTAAATTTGTTCATGCATTTTATCGATTCGGGGCTCTATTAAAATATGCAAAAGAGTCAAAAGAATAAACTCAATACATAGGTTCAATAACAGCCATAAATAAAGGGTGAGAGTTTTTAGCTCTCACCCTTTATTGCCATCTTTAACGCCTACTCTTTGCTAGGTGATATTTATCTAGCCAGCGGTAAAGCGGCCCCACGGTTAATAATACAAATATCAGCCTACTGACCTGAAAGCTAGTAACTAAAGGCGCTCCTAACATTAACACTTTAGCCGTAATGGCCATTTCCGCTAATCCCCCTGGACTCATAGCTAATACAGCCGTCGGAAAGTAAATATCTGACATATAAGCCACAATAGCACAAAAAACAAATGCTAAAAGCAGATAAACAGTTGTCATCAGGCTAACAGCACCCAAAAACTTAGGCGCTTGTTTAAAGAATCCAGCTCGATAATTACTACCTAGAGACCAACCCAAAAACAACTGACCTATACGCTGAATCTCAGGTTGTAGTTGAGTAAAAACTATCTCATTGGACGTCAATAAGGCTGTGACTATGATGCCACCAAGCATCATAGCATTTGGCGCTTTAATCCTTTCCAAAATAAAGCAACCTATCCCCGTTAAGGCCGCTAGTTTAATTAATCCAATATAACTGTATTCAACCAACTGCCCATGCGAAATTAAATCCCCTTTAAATCCTAAAAACTGGAAACTAAAGGGAATGATGACCACAATGATTAAAACTCGCAAACTATGAGCAGAAGCAACTAACGACAGGTTAGTCGAACCATTCTTTTCTGCTAAAACTACCATTTCACTAGCACCGCCTACCGTACTACCAAAATAAGCCGTAGTATAGTCAACACCACCCCACTTGTACAAAATCCACGAACCAATTAAGCCAATCACAATAGCAAAAAAACAGCCCGCCACTACATAAGCCGAAAGTGTTTCAATAATTTCAACCGTTTCAGAGGTAAACTGCAGTCCTAACGCAATACCTACAATCCACTGCCCAACTTTTCTAAACCCCACATGACAAAGAATACTAGCGCCATTCACTCTAAAAACAGCGGTAAAAAGTAATGAGCCTAAAAGCCAAGGAATAGGTGTACCTATCGCATCAGCAATTAACGCACCTGAAAGGGCTACGACAAAGCCCAAAAAAATCTGTTTAACCATAAAATGAATATCATTAACAATTGTCAATAGCTGATACTAAACTACTGTTCAACTTTATATAGACACAAAAAAACTGGTGCTAGCCTTACAACATACTAGCACCAGTTTTACTTAAATAAGCACATCAAACTCAAACAATACGTTTAATTTGCTGGTGCACTTCTACCCCCCATCCAACGGCGTAACATAGGTGGGAACACGATGACAGATACCGCTAAAACCCATAAAGCAATAGTGATATTACTACCAAACAAAATGTCTAGATCGCCATTGCTGATAGACAAGGCACGTCGAAGGTTTTGCTCCATCAGATTACCTAAAACCACACCCAATACTAATGGCGCTAACGGTACGTCTAATTTACGAAAGAAATAGCCTACTAAACCAATAATAACGACCATATACAAGTCAAAGCTAGTAGCATTTAATGCCCAAACCCCGATAAAACTAATCGCTAAAATACCCGGCACTAACAACCATGCTGGGATGTTAAGCATAGCAGCGAACACTCTAACCATTGGAATATTCATCAACAATAGCATCACGTTAGCGATAAATAGTGAAGCGATTAAACCCCAAACAATTTGTGGTTGGTACTCAAATAATGCAGGCCCAGGCGTGATATTGTATAAAGTCAACGCCCCCATCATAACGGCTGTTGTTCCTGAACCTGGCACACCTAAAGTTAACATAGGAATAAATGAACCGGTAGCAGACGCATTATTAGCAGCTTCTGGCGCAGCCAAGCCTCGTAAATCACCTTGACCAAATTGCGCATTAGGGTCTCTGCCTTCTACGAACTTTTTCTCAGTTGAGTAAGCAACTGCAGATGCAACACTCGCTCCCGCTCCCGGAAGAACGCCAACAATAAAGCCAATTACACCACCACGGATAGAAGTCCACCAGGTTTTCTTGGCTTCACTAACATTAAATAACTTACGCTTACTCTTAGGGACACTGATAGAATGACCTTTCAGCAGATTCTCAAGCATTTGCAGCATTTCTGAAACGGCAAATAAACCGATGACTACTACAACGAAATCAACGCCATCTGACAGATTAGCAATATCAAAAGTGTAACGATAAACACCTGAGTTAGCATCCACTCCGACAGTCGAAATAGCTAAGCCCGTAAGCGCTGCAATCATACCTTTGATTGGCTGCTCACCTAATAAACTGGTTAAGGCACAAAAGGCAAACACCATTAGTACAAAATACTCAGCAGGCCCAAAAGCAACCGCCCACTTAGCTAACGCAGGAGCTAAAAACAACACTCCAATAATAGCGATAGTAGAACCAATAAAAGAAGACCAAGCAGAAAGGGATAAAGCCACACTAGCCAACCCCTTACGAGCTAATGGATAACCATCTAGCGTCGTCATGACTGCTGCTGCCTCACCCGGTACGTTAATTAGAATTGACGAAATACGTCCACCATACTCAGCGCCTACATAAACTGCTGCAAGTAAAATTAATGCGCTTTCAGGAGGTAACTGCATCGCAAAAGCAATAGGCACCAACATAGCGACAGCATTGATTGGACCTAGCCCTGGCAGAACTCCTACGATCGTTCCAATTACACCGCCGAGCGCCGCGATTAAAAGGTTAATACCCGAAAAGGCAACCCCCATTCCCATCGCTAAGTTCTCAAAAACTCCACTCATAACACACCTCCTAAAATACCTTGAGGCAATACTACGTCTAAGGTTCTATCAAATAGTAAAAAGAATAATACCGACATAACGACACCGCCAACAACGGCTTGCCACCATTTGGCACCGAAAAGCTTGCCAACAAAAATCGTCATGAGCGCAGTGGACACGATAAAACCTAAAATATTAAATAAGAAAGCGTATAAAACGATATAAGCCACCATCGTAAGGATTCGAAGATTGGCGCTTTTTGTATTTACCTCTGCCTCACTCCCACCTTTAACAGTAAGAATTAACCCGCAGATAGCCATAATTACTGCAATTAATAAGGGAAATGCCTTAGGACCAATAGGCTCATAGGAGAAAGGAGGCTCCAAATCATATCCAAAAACACCCAAGAAAACAGCAAATAAAATTGCCACAATCCCGAGAGTGCGATCAGTTAATTTCATCTTGATTTTTCCTCAAAGATTCCTCAAAGCTAAACCCTAGTACAACTAGGTGCGCTAAGGCTTAGCTTTTATATAATCTCAACTACTAGATTGATTATTAATGACGTTGAAAGGTTACTTTTTGATTAAACCAAAGCTATCAGCTAGCTCAGTGTAGAATTTCACGCGCTCTTTGACATAGGCATCTACTTCTGGGCCTGCCATATCGTATGGAAATAATCCTTGCTGTTTCTGTATTGTTTTAAAGGTTTCAGTTTTGAAAAGCTCTTCAAAAGCATGTACCCACCAATCATACTGCTCATCACTCACATCAGGCCCAACATAGAACCCACGCACGATAGACCATACGATGTCATAGCCCAATTCCTTGGCTGTTGGTACGTCCTCTAATAAGCCTGGTAAACGCTCATCACTAAATACAGTCAAGACTCGCATATCTGAGCCACCCTCAATGGCTGCGACAGCTTCAGCTGCTCCAGTTGATAAGATTTGAACATGATTACCGCTTAAGGCTGTCGCTGCTTCACCACCACCTTCAAAAGCGACAAAACGGACTTTTTTGTAATCCACTCCAGCTGCCTGTCCTGTCAGAGCCACAACCATCCAATCCTGACTACCAATAGAACCGCCCGCGCCAAAAACCACTTTGCTTGGATCAGTTTTTAGAGCTTGGATTAAATCATCAAGCGTTTTAAATGGTGAATCTTGACGGACCATTAAGGTGCCATAATCTGTACCAACGCTAGCTAGCCAACGCACATCATCAACGTCGTATCGACCGAATTTACCTTGAGCCAGATTGAGTAAAGAGCCGCCAGAGAAAGCAACAATGGCATTAGGATCTGCTCTACGCTGAGCTACAATACTGTTATAAGCTACTGCACCAATACCACCCGGCATATAAATGGTACGCATCGGACTACTTAATAAGTCACTCTTTTGGAAGCTATTCACCGCAATACGACAGGTCAAATCAAAGCCCCCACCAGGCTGAGCCGGTGCAATGCACTCTGGACGCTCTGGTTCTTGTGCTTGCGCTACATTAGCTGAAAAAATCACACCACAGGCTAGAAATAGGCTAGATAACTTTTTAGTTAAACGCATAATCACTCCTCAATATATTTATAAATGTTTGTACGCCATTACAATAACTTTCAAAAGCTTTCGATTAGCTTTCAAACTATAAAAGTCTAGGGAAAACACTGAGTAATTTATGATTAAATTTGTTTATCTTGACCGTTCTTTCTAAAAACCAAACGAACACATAGGCCAGTATTGTCCTCGTTGTTGAAAATCTCAAACTCTCCTTGGTGGGTATCCATAACACTCTGCACAATTGCTAAACCCAAGCCAAAGCCATCTTGTTTTTTACCTTCATGTCCCCGTCTAAAACGCTTACCCGCTCCTGCCAAGTCAGCATCACTCATCCCAGGGCCGTTATCTCTTAGCTGCAAAACTGCCTTATCTTCTGAATCAATCACAGCCACTGTGATGACCGCTCCTTTATCACAGTAACGTATAGCATTAGTAATTAGATTATTTAAAGCCTCACGTATTAGCCAAGCAATAGCATTAATGTACACATGCCTCTGCGCTGGCTCAAAACCATAATCCATTTTCTTTTTCAGTGCTGCTATTGCATTCTCTGACACCACCTGCTCTACCAAAGCATTTAATTCGATGCACTCATACTCCTCTGCATTACCGTACAATCCACTTGAACCCTGTACTCTTGCCAAACTTAAAAACTGATTAGTTAACTCAACGGTTTTTTGTAAACGGTTTTTTGCTGCTCCTAACACCTCACTTAGCTCCGAAGAATCCGATAAGTGCTCAGCATATTCCAATTGAGTGTGAATGACAGATAATGGGGTTCGTAACTGGTGCGATGCATCATCAAGAAAAGTCCTTTGCTGTTCTGCTTTTTTTGCATAGCGTTCAATGTGACTATTGATAGCTCTCGTTAAAGGTCGCATTTCACGGGGCAAAAGCTTTTCATCAAGTGGTCGCAAATCATCTAAACGGCGATTTTCAATGTTTTTTGATGTAGTTCTTATTAACGAAGATGTCAGAATAACAGCTAAATAGATAAGGCCAAAAAGAAGCAACAACATGAGAAGGTTACTTAAAATAGTTTCCCACATATATTGTTGAATTACCTGATTCCTATCCTCTTGTGTCTCAGCCACTTGTATATACAAAGAAGAAACTGAACTATTTTCTAGTGATACAGGCATCTCTATCAGCATAGTAGCCACTCGAACTGGCTCACCTAAATACTCCCCATACTCAAAAAATGGGGTACCATAATCTAAAGACTCTGATGGCAATGGCAAATCAACATAACCAATTTCAGTTAAACCATCACTCGTAATTACTCTAAAATACACCTTACTATTAGTTGTCAACTCAATAAACTCCAACAAATAGAAAGGCTGCTCCATGCTAATACCACCATCTTCATAGTGCATATTCTTAGAAATAGCATAAAGCGCACCAGCTAAAGAACGGTCAAAGGCTTTATTCACATGTTCGTCAATATTGGCAATCGAACTCCATACAGTAAACATCACAACACACAATGACGATGGTAGTAACAACCAAAGGAGTAGACTCTTAAAGCTACTTTCACTTAAGCGTTTAAGAAGTAATTGACGAAAACTTTTCATAAAAGATTAACTAGTTTTTACCTAAACCACTAAATTGTGCTGTATTTAATCACTGTCAGCCTTTTGCAAACAATAACCAATACCCCGTAATGTAGCGATTTCTACTGAGTTAGTTAGTAGTTTTTTGCGTAGACGATAAATGATCACCTCAATTGCTTCGAGACTTAAGTCACTATCAGTGTCTATTAAACGGTCAAGAATATGTTGTTTAGATACTGGCTCACCACTTTTAAGCATCAAGGCTCTTAAAACAGCAAACTCTCGCGGGGTTAAGGCTAAAGGCTCTCCATCAACGGTAAATTGATGGTTATTCAAATCCAACTTTAATTTCCCTAATGTTAAACCCATTTTTTCAAGACCTCGACTACGCCTAACTAATGCCGTTAAACGGGCCTTTAGCTCCTCTATACTAAAAGGTTTAGCTAAAAAATCATCTGCCCCTAAAGCCAAGGTTTCAACGCGCTGAGTCAACGAGTCTCTAGCTGTCAATACTAAAATAGGGGTATAAATTTCTAACTCTCGAAGCTTTTTAATTAAGGTGACTCCATCAATACCAGGCAAGCCTAAATCCAAAATAATGACATCAAACTCCTCAACTATTAATCGTTTAAAGGCTAACGCTCCGTCACTAGACCACTCAACTAACCAATCAATATTTTGCTGTAAGCTCTTGCTCAACCAATGAGCTAAGTCTTGCTCATCCTCTACAATTAAAACTCTCATACCCTATACCCCTCCCGATCATGGCAACCATCTCTACAACAACTCACAAAGCATACATACAGCACTGAGAAAAACTTTAAGTTGTTATTCAACATCGAACTGTATATATTATTTAATGACAAATTATAGTCCGTTTTAAGGAGACAACGATGTGCAAAACAAAAATCGTCATGCTTGATGACTGGGAAAATTACTTCGCCTCACACATAGACCGATCCGCTTTTACAGACAGGGTTGAACTGCAGATTTACCAAGAAAGCTTAGTTGGAGATAAGTTATACCGAGCTATAAAAGAAGCAGAAGTCATTATTTTATTACGTGAGCGTACGGCAGTTGATATAGATTTTATTGCCCACGCCCCCCATTTAAAACATATTATTTGTACAGGCAATCAGGTTCGCAACCTCGATAGTGCTGCGGCAGCAAAAGCGGGGATTAGTACCTCTTTTGCAAAAGGAGGAGACTCTAAATCCTCTACGTGCGAATTAGCATGGACGTTAATCCTATCCGCTTATAAGCAATTGGACAAACTCAGAATTAGTCCAATGCAAAGACAATGGCGCCCAACTGACTTTGTTCCTTCTTCTCTAAAGAACAAGCAACTAGGCGTTATTGGCTTAGGTAGTATCGGACAAAAAGTCGCTATCGTCGCCAAGGCTTTTGGTATGAAGGTAGCTTG
Organism: uncultured Oligella sp.; assembly: GCA_947632105.1. Taxonomy (GTDB): domain Bacteria; phylum Pseudomonadota; class Gammaproteobacteria; order Burkholderiales; family Burkholderiaceae_B; genus Oligella. The sequence continues at coordinate 37,971 of CANROD010000003.1, forward strand.
CTGGAGTCCCAATATGACGTCTGAACGAGCCGCTGAATATGGAGTCGAAGCAATGAGCTTAGAAAAGTTAGTTAGTAGCTCGGACGTAGTCAGCATCCATTTGGTACTAGGTGAAACAACACGGCATATCCTTAATGCTCAGACACTCTCTTTATTTAAAAAAGAATCTGTCTTAGTTAATACTTCCAGAGCAGAAATTATCGATCCAAAGGCCTTAATCGCTGCATTAACAAATGGTCAGCTACCCTTTTATGCAACTGATGTATTTGAAGAAGAGCCTTTACCAAGCGAGCACCCCTTTTACTCGCTTGATAATGTATTAATGACAGCACACTATGGCTTTGTTGCTGCAGAAGTGTACCAATTATTCGCAGAAAACATCCATAAAGAGATTAAAGCCTACCTAGACTAAAACGTAGTTTCACTCATAACCGCATCATAAATCGCCAAGGCTTGCTTAATCTCGTCCTCACTAACGACTAACGGAGGAGCAACATGGATACGATTATCTGACATAAAGGGCAATAACCCCTTGGCGATTAAGCCGTTTTTGACCTGATTCATGGCATCAGCACTAGGCACCGCCTTAGTTTGACGGTCAGTCACTAGCTCAATCGCCCAAAACAGACCACGACCACGAACATCACCAACTATCTTATGCTTTTCAGCTAGCTCCTTTAGGCCTGGGGCTAATACCTCACAACCCAAACGCTGAGCATTTTCAATCAACTGCTCATCCTTCATGATGGCAATATTTTCTACAATTGAAGCCATAGCTAATGGGTGACCCGAATAAGTCAAACCGCCGGGAAACATCTGATCATCAAAATAATCACTAATAGCCTCCGAAACAATCACGCCACCAACTGGCACATAGCCCGAGTTAACACCCTTGGCGATGGTGATTAAATCGGCCTGAACATCAGCATGCTGATGAGCAAACCACTTACCAGTACGACCAAAACCCACCATTACCTCATCCATAATGAGCATGATACCAAACTCATCACACAGCGCTCTAACCCCTTCAAAATAACCTTGTGGAGGTACTACAACACCAACACTACCCGGTAAAGCCTCTAAGATAATCGCGGCAATATTACTCGGATCCTCCGACTCAATCACACGACGTAAATGATGCAAGGCGCGCTCGCACTCTTCCTCTTCATTAGAAGACCAGAAATCACTACGATATGGATGAGGACCAAAGAAATGCACAAAACCATGAGCGTATTCATTTTTAAAGCGACGGCGCTCACCAGTTGCTTGAATCGCACCGCTAGTATTACCGTGATATGAACGGTATTGAGAAAGAATTTTATCGCGACCAGTAAAAATACGCGCCATACGAAAAGCGTTTTCTACCGCATCGGCACCGGCATTAGTAAAGAAGACCTTTTTAAAGCCAGCAGGCGCCACACTTAAAATAGCCTCTGCAGCTCGGGCACGGGTGATATTGGCATGAGCCGGCGCAACCGTTGCAAGCTCAGCTGCTTGCTCTTGAATTGCCTTAACCAGACGTGGGTGCTGATGACCAACGTTGGTATTAACTAGCTGACTACTGAAATCTAAATACTCATTACCCTCATAGTCCCAGACCTTAACCCCCGAGCCTGATTTAATCACAAAAGGATTGAGCTTACCCTGAACAGACCAGGAATGCATCACTCGACTGATATCGGCTGTTTTAACATCATCATTGCTTAGTTGCTGACTCATCTACTTACTCCTAATTTGAATATTATTGTTAGCTAAGTGGCTTCTTAGCACTGTAGTTATAGTAGCTTTTTATTTACTAAAGAGCCAATAAAAAAGCAATGCCTCAGACTCTCTCTAAAGCGTCGCTTAAACGTCATCAGCACGATTAAAAGTAATTGCTAAAGTTTTACCAAAATAACGCACCTTAAAACATCAGACCTTAAGAAGGCTTTATCGTCGACCTTGTCATTAACTTCTTGACCATAAAAAGTATGCTTATAGAAAGTATCAGAATAAAACGCCGAGGATTCAGCAACATCGTCAGTATTACGATGATCTTACGAACACGCCTTACTCTGTTCAGATAGGCAGCAATATCCCACACGTCTTCACCTTTAATTAATAGTGCACAGCCCACAAGACTTATTACACTTAACACAACCTGTTAAGATAACCATACGAGAAATACTAGCCCCATCGCGCCCGAATCAAACTCGAGATGACAGGCTATAAAAAGCGCAGATGCTTTCTTGTCCCTGCTCTAACACGGCAAGCTCAACTTCTACTCTGGGTACAGCGGAAACTGTCAGTACTCCAACCATCTCCTCTAGTCTAAACACCATATCAATTTTCTCATCAAGAATAAATTGAGTACCTATGATTAAAAATAAAATTAATTAAGTTAAAGTTAAAGTTAAAAATAGAGCTTATTCAGTAAAAATAACCAAGCGTGATTTCCTTAGCTTATATTAAAAGAACAATCAGTTTTTAAGAGAGAAACATGTTAACTAGCAATTTACCAAAAATAGCCGTGGGTTCGTTAGGCGGCACTATCAGCATGACGCCAGAGAGCGGTCAAAGCGGCATCGTGCCAACACTTTCGGCTAGCGATTTAATTTCATCTATTCTAGGGGTTAGTGAGCTTGCTCAAGTTCAAGCTGAAGCCCTAAATCAAGTTGCTAGTATTCATTTGAAGCCCAGCGACTTATTAACTGCTTTAGACTGGGCTGAGCAGCAGGTCGCAAATGGTGCAGCGGGAGTTATTCTCACCCAAGGTACTGATACCTTAGAGGAAAGTGCTTTTTTACTGGATTTACTATGGCCCCATGAAGAGCCGCTCATATTGATGGGCGCCATGCGTGGCGCTGCTTCGGTAGCCGCTGACGGTCCGGCTAACTTACTTAACTCAATTCAAGTAGCTATCAGTGCTAATAGCCGTGGTCGTGGTGTTTTAGTCGTGATGAATGAGCAAATACACTACGCCCGTTGGGTACAGAAAAAGCACAGTTTAAGCTTAGCCGCTTTTGTTTCTGATGTTGGTATTGCCGGTACTATTGTTGAGTCACAGGCAGTGTATTTTTCAGCACCTCCAAAACGCGTGACTTATGCCAGACCGTCAGCAGACACTAAAACAGTCTTGCTTTGGCTTAATCACTTAGGCGAACACAGCGATCTACTGAGCCAGCAAGACACCTTAGATCCGCTAGGTGAAAAGTTCGATGGTATTGTTTTTGCAGGGGTTGGAGCGGGTCATGTCAGCACTATTACAGCCCGTTGGGTTGCCAAATGGGCTAAGCTAAAACCTGTGCTTGTGTGTACAGCGACAGGTTCCGGTTCCACCGCGTTTACAACCTATGGATATCCTGGTGGAGAGATCGACTTACAAAAGCACGGTGCGATTATGGGTGGCTTTTTAAGTCCTAAAAAAGCACGGTTACTGCTATGGGTTATTTTAGAAAATGACCTAGATGCTCAAGCAGCCATCAAAGACTACTTGAGCAGTATGACTTACTAAAGACTAAAAGGAGGAGTTAGGCTCTTCTAAAAAGGCCAGCTCCTCAGCGGACGACTCACGGCCTAAAATCGCATTGCGATGCGGATAGCGCCCGAAACGATCAATAATCTCTTTGTGCTGAATTTCAAAGTCTAAGGTCACCGGCTCACCCAACTCTGTAAACAATCTCAGTGCCTCTTCGTGAATAAGGGCTGACTCCGAGTGCATATAAGGCATAAGAGCCCACTTCTGTAATGATGAGTCCAAGGAGTCATACTCCTCCGGCATATCTACTAAGATCTGCGCTAAGACGAGCGCCATCGGGTCTTGCTGAAAAGCTTTGGGTGTACCACGGTAGATATTACGAGAGAATTGATCTAATACGATAATTTCCGCTACTCGTCCTAAAGCTGATTGGCGCCACCAATACAACTCACCTTGCGTGGCTTGCTTAAGAGTCACTCCAAAACGAGCTTTTAAAGCTTGGTCAAATTCTTCTGACACCTCAAACCAAAAAGGACGAGTTTCTTCGTCAAGCCAAAAATCGAGAACTTCTTTTGCTTCAGGAGAAATAATCATAGCAACTCTCTCATACTGATAAATGGAGTTTTTATAGTAAACGACAAAGATGACCGTATCGAGAAAACTCCATCTATCGCGATTGCATCAGCCATTAGAACGGTAAATCATCATCCAAATCATCAAATGAGTCTACTGGTTTTTGTGGAGCACTGCGCTGAGGGGCAGACGCCGGAGAACGCTGGGCACCGCCAGAACCAGGCATAGGACGGCTATTGTCCTCAAAGCCTCCACTTGAACGACCACCACTACTACCGCCCCACTCGTCACCTGAACTACTACCGCCCCCAAAGCTGGAGTCATCACCACGACCACCAAGCATCTGCATGCGCTCACCTACAACCTCTGTTGCATAACGCTCAACACCATCACGATCAGTATATTTATTAGTGCGCAGACGACCTTCGACGTAAACCTGGCTACCTTTGCGCAAGTACTGTTCACAAACCTCTGCTTGACGACCAAAGAAGACCACACGATGCCACTCAGTACTTTCATTTTTATTGCCATCTTTATCATAAGCAACATGGTTTGTCGCAACTCGTAAGTTACTAACCTGAAGCCCTCCAGGCGTAGCACGGGACTCAGGGTCTGCTCCTAAACGACCGACAAGAATTACTTTATTAACTGACATGCTCTCATATCCTTAAAAATATTTTTTAATTTAATACTAATACACGAACCGGTTGTTCCGTCGCCTCTTTTGACCTTTTTTCTGCTTATTGTACAAAATTGATTTGTACCCGACGAGTGGCTAAATAAGAAATAGCGCACAACACCATGGACATAATAAAGACGCTGATATTACCGTAATTTGCCGCCATCAAACCACCAAAAAAACCACCACACGCAACACCCAACGCTTGTGTCATATTAAAAACGCCCAAAGCCAAGCCCTTTTGGGCCGGCGGACATGTACGAGAAACAGCGGATGGCAGCAATGCCTCTAAGATATTAAAGGGGATAAAGTATAGCAACAAAGCAAAGACCAACATCACTAAACTATACATACCACTAATCATAATGCCAAGTGACATAATGATACCTAGTAACGTTAGACCAATCGCTTCTTTGTGCTTTTTCTGCTTTTCAGTCATCATCACCGCAGGGATCATAAAGATCAGCGACACCACAATCACCGGTAGATAGACTCGCCATAAATCGCCAATGCTCATATCACCCAAACGAATTAATACGGGTGGAATCACGATAAAAATAGCCATCAACACAAAGTGTAAACTAAACACACTGAGATTTAATAGCCATAAATCCTTGGAACGAAACACATCGAACATCGTCAATGAGCAATTAATAGCTTGAGACTCATGAGGTACTACAGGTACTACCCATACAGCTAATAACAAGCATAAAAAGCCTAAAATACTAATTGTCCAGAATAAGCCCGAGAGATTAAACCACTCTACCACTAAAGGAGCCATGACCATCGATACAGCAAAACTTAAACCGATAGAAGCGCCTACCATCGCCATCGCTCGCGAACGCACCTCAGGACGTGTAGCATCTGAAACCCAGGCTGTAATCGCGGCTGAAACCGCACCGAAACCCTGTACTCCACGACCAATGGCAACCCAAGTGACGCTTGGTGATAGGGCACAGATAATACCGCCGATTACAAAAAGCGCCATGCCGAAAATCACGACAGAACGCCGCCCAAATCGATCAGATAAGATGCCCATTGGGATCTGCATCACTGATTGCGTTAAACCGTAGGCTCCGATGGCTATACCAATCATCAAGGGATTATCACCTTGAACCAAGGTTTTAGCAGCATCAGCAAAAACCGGCGTTAATAAAAATAACCCCAACATACGAACGGCAAAAAGCAAGGCAAGACTGGCGCTGGCCTTACGCTCTAATGGAGTCAGTTTAAGTTTTGTTTTGTTGCTTGTTTGAGTACTCATTTAGGCTCTTTCAAAAAAAAAGGCTGAGCGCTGAAGGCTGAGCAAAAAAGACTAGGATAATATTTCATGAGCCCTCATTATATCACTGAGCATGGTTATTTTAACGATGTCATTTAACAAGTATTGCTCTTAGTCCTCACTTCTTGCTAGTCTGGGTTATAGTAAAGGGTTTACACCATCCTCGTTGCAAAAGTACATGAGCAATCAATTTTCCTCAGACGATCAACACTACCTTGGCAAAGCACAGAATGTCATTCGAATTCGTGGGGCTCGTACTCACAATTTAAAAAATATTAATTTGGATTTACCAAGAAACAAGTTGGTGATTTTGACCGGACTATCAGGCTCCGGCAAATCCTCGCTGGCCTTTGATACGTTGTATGCCGAGGGTCAAAGACGTTATGTCGAGAGCTTATCTACCTACGCACGTCAATTTTTGCAATTAATGGATAAACCGGATGTCGACTTAATTGAGGGGCTCTCTCCTGCCATTGCTATCGAGCAAAAATCTGTTAGTCACAATCCACGCTCAACTGTGGGTACCATCACTGAAATTAGCGACTATTTACGTTTATTATTTGCGCGTATTGGCACTCCCTATTGCCCTACGCACAAAGAGCCTTTACAAGCTTTTTCCGTCTCACAAATTGTCGATTTCGTACTGCAACTACCGGCTGATTCTCGCATCATGGTCTTAGCTCCGGTTATTCCTGAGCCTGAACAACATCTGGCAAGCCTTGCACAGAGTCTACAAGCGCAAGGCTTTATCCGCATCCGTATCGCCGGCGAGCTTTATGAATTAGACCAATTACCCAGTGATTTACCAGCGAATGCAACACAAATTGAATTAGTAATCGATCGTGTCCGTGTCCGTGAGGAACAAAAGCAACGGCTAGCCGACAGTATTGAAACGGCACTTGAAACGTCTAATGAACGGGTAGTTATTGTCGATATGGATCAAGCACAAGAACATGCTTTTTCCAGACGCTATGCTTGTGCTCATTGTGATTATCAAATTCCGACACTAGAACCAAAGATGTTCAGCTTTAATAGCCCTGAAGGCGCTTGCCCAAGCTGTGATGGTATGGGCATGGTACAGGTTTTTGATCCTGAAAAAGTCATTATCAGCGGGGATTTGAGCTTATTAAATGGTGCCATCAAAGGCTGGGATCGTCGCAATCTTTTTAGTATGGCTCTGCTCAACAGCCTAGCAACGCATTATGAGTTTGATTTAGAACAGCCTTGGGAGGAGCTACCTGACGGAATTCAGCAAATAATTCTCTATGGTTCAGGCACCACTGAGATTGATTTCGTCTATTTTAATGACAAGGGCAAAAGCACCATTAAGCGCCACAACTTTGAAGGCGTTTTACCTAATTTACAGCGGCGTTGGGAGGAAACTGATTCTAATGCAGTACGTGAGGAATTAAATCAGCTACGCACAACGACTACCTGTCCATCATGTCTTGGCACCCGTTTACGAGAAGAAGTTCGTTATGTGAGAGTGGGCGAAGAGCTTGAAGATAGCACCGAGACGAAAGGTAGTGATCAGCTCCCCGGTTACACCATTGGCGAAATCAGTCACTTATCACTAAGTCGCGCTCAAAACTGGTTTGAGAACTTAGTACTATGCGGTGCAAAATCAGATATTGCACGACCTATTGTGTTAGCGATTCAATCTCGTTTACGATTTTTAAATGATGTAGGTTTAAATTACCTCTCTTTAGATCGTAAAGCGAACACCATTTCAGGCGGTGAGGCGCAACGTATCCGTTTAGCCAGTCAAATAGGCTCAGGTCTAAGTGGTGTTCTATACGTACTGGATGAACCATCCATCGGTCTGCATCAACGCGACAACGATCGATTAATTGGCACGCTAATCCATCTACGTAATCTAGGCAACACGGTTATCGTGGTTGAACACGATGAGGATATGATTCGCGCATCGGACTGGGTCGTCGATATTGGCCCGGGTGCCGGTGAGCATGGTGGTCAAATTATGGCTAGCGAAACACCGACTGAATTACAAAAAGATCCCAACTCCTTAACTGGTCAATATCTGAGCGGTGCTAAAAAAATTGCTCTACCAACGCGTCGCCCAGTGACCCCACTAGGACCATTACCATGGTTACATCTAAACGGCACGACCGGTAATAATTTAAAAAATGTTGACTTACATCTGCCGCTGCAACGCTTTGTCTGTGTCACCGGTGTATCCGGTTCTGGCAAATCCACACTAATTAACGATACCTTAGCCACGGTCTTAGCTCGCAAATTAAATCGTGCTCAGAGCGAGTCAGCACCTTACAAGTCGATTAGCGGTTTAGAGCATTTAGATAAGATCATTACCGTCGATCAGAGTCCAATCGGTCGTACACCACGTAGCAATCCGGCGACATACACTGGTCTATTTACGCCTATTCGAGAGCTCTTTGCTAGCACTCCTGAATCTCGTACTCGAGGTTATGATGCAGGACGCTTTTCTTTTAATGTAAAAGGCGGTCGCTGTGAGCATTGTCAGGGTGACGGTGTGATTAAAGTAGAAATGCACTTCCTCCCTGATGTATACGTACCATGTGATACTTGTCATGGCCGACGCTATAATCGCGAAACACTGGAGATCCGCTATCGCGGTTTAAATATCCATGAGGTTCTTGAACTGACCGTTGAACAGGCCTTGGATTACTTCTCTGCGGTACCTAATATTCAACGACGCTTACAAACCTTGCATGAGGTTGGCTTAGGTTATATTCGTTTGGGACAAAGCGCAACAACCCTCTCGGGTGGTGAAGCACAACGTATAAAGCTGTCTTTAGAACTCTCTAAACGCAGCACTGGTAAGACGCTTTATGTCTTAGATGAGCCTACGACAGGTTTACATTTTGCTGATATTGAACTGCTTTTGGATGTATTGAATCGTCTAGTTGATGCAGGTAACTCGATGGTGATTATTGAGCATAACCTAGACCTCATAAAAACAGCCGACTGGATTATCGATATGGGCCCTCAAGGTGGTAGTGGTGGTGGTCAAGTGGTCGCTGAAGGCACGCCCGAAGAAATTGCTAAGCACCCAGAGAGCTACACTGGTAAGTACTTAGCGCCTTATTTGAAGTAATCATTAACAGAAAAAGCCGAAGGATACAAAATATCCACCGGCTAATTTTTTCAGAAAACACCAAACCTTAGATTTTATAAATCTGTCGATGCTCTTTAATCGCATAACGGTCGGTCATTCCTGCAATATAATCGGCAATACCACGAGCTTGACGATTAGCATCTTTGAAACGATGGTCCGGTGGCAACAGACGTGGTTCATCTAAAAACGCACTAAATAGCTCATGAATCACACGTCGTGACTTGACCGCCATACGCATCACGTTGTAATGCCGGTAAAGATTTTTTAAAAGAAATTTCTTAAGCTCATCCTGCATCGCCCTCATCTCCGGCGAAAAAGAGACTAATACCGGCGATTTAGCCACATCTTCCGGAGTTTTAACCTGATACTTACTAATTTGATTCAAGCTATGCTCAGTGACATCGGTAATTAAAGTATTTATCATTCGTCTAATAATCTCAGAGATTAAACGCTTACCACGAAGACCTGGATATTTCTCCTTAACATCAGCATAGTGTCGAGCAAAAATCTCCACTTTAACTAATTGCGGCATCGTAATTAAGCCAGAGCGCAAGCCGTCATCAATATCGTGGTTGTTATAAGCAATCTCATCAGCAAGATTAGCCAACTGCGCCTCAAGTGAAGGCTGTGTACCTTCGATAAAACGTTGACCCACATCACCTAAACTACGAGCGTTTCTTAAGGAGCAATGCTTCAAAATGCCGCTGCGCGTTTCAAAAGTCAGATTGAGACCATTAAAATCCGCATAACGCTCCTCCAACTCATCAACCATACGCAAACTTTGCAGATTATGCTCAAAACCACCCACTTCCCTAGGCAAATGCTCTCGCATGTAGTCATTAAGTGCGTCCTGGCCTGCGTGACCAAAAGGCGTGTGGCCTAAATCATGAGCTAAGCAAATTGCCTCTACTAGATCTTCGTTAATTAACAAGTTTCGGGCTAAAGCACGACCGATCTGCGCAACCTCTAGACTATGCGTTAAACGAGTTCTAAATAAATCTCCCTCATGATTTACAAAAACCTGCGTCTTATACTCTAAACGCCTGAAGGAAGTACAATGAACAATACGGTCTCTATCACGTTGGAATGGATTACGCTTAGAATCCCTATCTTCAATGTGTATACGACCACGCGTAGCCTCTGGAAAGCTAGCATAGGAGGCTAAACTAGCAATATAAGACGATGTTCTAGGCATCTGACTCTGGCCTTTCCCCATCCATACCATAAATACCTCCCGTACGGCCTGTACCAGCTCCTGCATCTCTTGCAACCTGCGCTCGGCGTGCCATTTCAGCAGCAACATCTGCACTCTCTACGACTGTACTCTCTGCAGCACCTGTCTTAAGGGCTTGAGATGCTTCACTAGCGTCACTATTCACACTAACACCTGGTACCACATCAGTTGAGGTTGTATTTTCTAATACCAAGGCAACTAGTTCTTGAGGCGCACCTTGAATTTTAGCTGAACCAATTTCATCTAGGACAACGAACTTAATCTTACCTGCAGTTGCTTTTTTATCAAGCTTCATCGTATCAAACCACTTGTCCTTACCGCCTAACCTAGGCGCAACAGTAGGACAACCAATTTTTTCCACTAAAGCACGCACACGCGCAACATCCTGCTTAGGGAAATTAGACACTAAGGCTGAGAGTTCAGCAGCCTGCACCATACCGCAACCAACCGCCTCACCGTGCAACCATTCACCATAACCAAGGCCATTTTCAATCGCATGGGCAAAGGTGTGGCCAAAGTTTAAAATCATACGACGATTCGATTCTTTTTCATCCTCTTCGACAACTTGAGCCTTAAGCTCGCAGGAACGATGAATTGCATAAGTAATCGCTTCTGGCTCTAACGCTTTGAGCTCATCTGCAAACTCCTCACACCAATCGAAGAATTCGCTATCCATAATGAGGCCATACTTAATCACCTCTGCTAACCCTGCGGCAATTTCACGCTGAGGCAAAGTTTTTAATACATTAATATCAATATCCACAGCAACTGGTTGATAAAAAGCACCAATTAAATTTTTCCCCAACGGGTGATTAACCGCTGTTTTACCACCCACTGATGAATCAACTTGCGATAATAGTGTGGTTGGGACCTGTATAAAGCGAATCCCGCGCATAAAAGAGGCAGCCGCAAAACCACCCAAATCACCAACCACGCCACCACCTAATGCAACAAGCACAGACTTGCGATCCAGCTTATTTTCCAACATAAAAGTGAATACTGAATTAAGCGTATCTAAGTTTTTATATTGCTCACCGTCCGGAATATCAAAACTATAAACTTTCTTACCGGTTACCTTTAACGCCTTGAGTGCGGCATCACCATGGAGCGCACGGACAGTCGGGTTACTCAAAACAACGATAGCACTCGCATCAGGAGGGATGGAAGTACCAAGTTGTTGAAGAATGTTCTTACCGATCTGAATTGGATAGCTGCCACCAGGCACACTTACTCGAACAATACTCATTTATCCTCTCTTTTAGCTAATAGGTAAATAATCTGATCCACAACCACACTCTGTGAGTCTCCAGCCGAATCAATAATATAATCTGCCGCTGTCTCATAGATTGCACTACGCTCTGTAAGTAGCTCAGATAAACGCATTTTTGGGTTAGGTGTTGCTAATAAGGGACGATTTTTATCCCGTGCTACACGTCGATACAATTCATCGATTTCTACTCTTAGATAAAAAATCTGTCCATGTTGCCTCATCAGTTCTCGATTATCTGCTCGTAGTACCGCCCCACCACCAGTGGCTAAGACAACACTCTTATCCAAAATAACATCAAGTAAAACCTCTTTTTCTCGACGACGGAACCCTTCTTCACCTTCGATGTCAAAGATGGTAGGAATATCCACACCGCAGCGCTCGACGATGGCATGGTCTAAATCAACAAACTTACGCCCTAATTTTTTGGCCAGAGCACGACCAACCGTTGTTTTACCTGCACCCATCATACCAATTAGGATTATGATGCTCTTTTCAGGTAAATCACAGGGTGCTACAGTGATATTCATTGTGTTTTCAAAAATTTAATATAATTTATCGTTAGTAAATATTTACAGTTTAGGCAAATTTTACACATTTCCCGCTGTCTTTGTCGTTATTTTAACGCTAAACTAGGGGCTAAGCTTAAATTAGCAGCACTGTGCATCATAGCTTCTCACCTTCGCGTTTAAGCGCATTAATTACTCATGAGTCAAAAAAAACAATCTCCTAAAACATCCGGGTTCGGTTCACTTATTAGTCGTTTTTTAATTAAAACCCTATTTTTCGGTTTGGGTCTAGCCGTTTGTGGCCTAATTTTCGGCACCTTAGTCGTCAGTTCCGTTTGGCCAAACCTACCCAATCTAACCGCAATGACAGATTATCGTCCTCGGGTTCCCTTACGTATTTTTACTGCTGATAAAATTCTTATCGCTGAGTATGGCGAGGAGCGTCGCAACGTCCTTCGTATCGATGAGTTTCCAGAGCATATGAAGCAGGCTATTTTAGCAGCTGAGGATGACAATTTCTACGATCACTCTGGAGTAGATTGGCGTGGTGTGATGCGTGCTGTATTGGCCAACGTTTCCTCAGGTGGCCGCGCTCAGGGAGCCAGTACTATTACGATGCAAGTCGCACGTAACTTCTATCTAAGCTCAGAAAAGTCTTACTTACGTAAGTTTTACGAACTGCTCCTAACTTATAAGATTGAGGAAAATCTTACTAAGGACCAAATTTTAGAACTCTACATGAACCAGATTTATCTCGGTCACCGTTCTTATGGTTTCTCAGTCGCTGCCCGCACTTACTTTGCTAAGCCTTTATCCGAAGTAACCATAGGTGAAGCCGCTGTGTTAGCAGGTATCCCTAAGGCTCCTTCTATAAATAACCCTCGAACCAACCTACAGGGTGCCTTAGACCGTCAAGACTATGTATTAGGACGCATGTTGAACTTAGGGTTTATTACCCAAGCAGAGTATGATATGGCAAAAGCTGAAAATATCACTACTCGCTCTCTCCAAGAGATCGAAACGGAGGAAGCGGCACGCATCACTCAGGTTCAACGCCAAGGCCAGTACGTTGCTGAATTAGCTCGCCAATTAATGTACTTAACGTACAAAGATAATGTTTATGGTCGCGGATTAAACGTATATACTACGGTTGACTCCAAGGACCAAGCTGCTGCTTACCATGCGCTACGCAAAAATATTATGCAGTTTACTCGCAATCGTCCGTATCCTGGCCCCGAAAGTCAAATTGAGCTAGTTAGCGATATTGAGAATGACGACGAGGCAATGGAGAGGATTCTCTACGACGTTCGCAAAGAGCACCCCAATGATGACGATTTATTAGTCGCCGTAGTACTTTCTTCTGCTCCAGACAAGGTTACTTTAATGCGTCGTGTTGGTGAGGTTCTTGAACTAACAGGTGATGAGCTAAACAACGCTCGCCGCGCCCTTCCACCTAAGCCTAATAATGCCAAACCAATCCTCCGAGGCTCCGTTGTCTATATTCAACGCTTTGGTGAAAAAGGTTGGTCAATTGTTAACGAACCAGCTGTAGAAGGCGCTTTTGTTTCGCTTGACGCCAACGATGGGGCTATTCGCTCAATGGTCGGAGGTTTTAACTTTAACCGCGGTGACTTTAACAGAGTAACGCAGGCTTGGCGTCAGCCAGGCTCTACCTTTAAGCCTTTCGTCTATTCAGCAGGCCTAGAGCGTGGTATCACCCCTGAAACTCATATTTCAGACCAGCCTTTTGTCCTGACATCGAAACAAACAGGTTCTGCCCCTTGGCGCCCTAAAAACTATGGTGGTCGATATACTGAAAGTCAGACCATGCGCCGTGGTTTATATCAATCACGTAACATGATCTCTATCCGTGTATTAGAAGCTGTTGGTGCAGAGTTTGCCAGTGAGTACATTACACGCTTCGGCTTTGATATTCGTCGTCAACCGCAGAAGAGTGCCTACTTAACCATGGCCCTAGGTGCCGGTAGCGTGACACCATTACAGATGGCTGGAGCGTATGCTGTATTTGCTAATGGCGGCTACCGTGTTAATCCTTATATTATTGATTATGTCGAGGATCCAGAAGGCAATGAAATCATGCGTACTACGCCACAACAAGCGGGTAACGAGGATAATCGTGTCTTAGATGAACGTACCGCCTATTTGATGAATAACTTACTACATGGTGTAGCCACCTCAGGTACTGCTGCACGTACAACCAATACATTAGGCCGTAAAGATCTGCATGGTAAAACGGGGACCACTAACCAATCCTTTGATGCTTGGTTTGCTGGCTATACACCTGACTTAGTAGGTGTCTCGTGGATAGGCTACGATCAACCTAGATCTCTAGGAAGCAATGCGACCGGCGGTCAATTAGCTATGCCAATCTGGATTGAATATATGCAAACTGCTCTTAAGGGTTCTCCAGAAAAAGCGGTAGCTAAATTACCTGAAGGTTTAAGCAAAATAGCCGGTAACTTCTACTATGATGAGTTTCCAGAGGGCAAAGCCTTTGTTAATATTGGTACCAAAAAAGGCTCAACCTCTGACAATAGCTTCACTGGCAGTGACGGTCAGCGCTTTACGCCTATTCAACCTCGTCAGAACCCAGTGCAACGTACAATCGAGTCATTTAATCCAACTGGTGGGGCATCTATTCGCTTTTAATACCCCCATAAATTGACATATGTCTGACTAAAAGAGTCGTTATAATCGGTTAGTAATTTAGATATTACTAACCGATTTTTTTGGCTAATTACATTATTTTTCGACTATTATGTTAAATCAATAATAATTTTTAGGAGCATGCAATGATTTATTCAGGACCGGCAATTACCGTACAAATGTTAGATGATGGTATTGCAGAGTTTAAATTTGACTTGAAAAATGAGTCGGTTAACAAGTTTAACCGCGTTACGTTAGATGATTTGGCCGCCGCCACTCAAGCAGTCAAAGCCGCTCCTCAAATTAAAGGCCTACTCGTCACTTCAGGTAAGAGCTTTTTTATTGTGGGTGCTGATATTACTGAATTTGGCAAAGTTTTTGCAAATGGTCGCGGCTATATCAAAGACTGGGTCATGGATATTCATCGCACCTTCAACGCCTTCGAGGACTTAGACATTCCTAAGGTAGTCGCCATTAACGGCTTTGCCCTTGGTGGTGGTTTAGAAATGTGCTTAGTTAATGACTACCGCGTGATGAGCGATAAGGCTCAAATCGGTTTACCGGAGTTAAATTTAGGTCTTATTCCTGGTTTTGGTGGCACCGTGCGTATTGCCAGAGTAGCCGGTCCAGCTAAAGGTATCGAGTGGATCAGCACTTCTCGCCCTCGCAAAGCCCAGCAAGCACTTGCTGATGGCGTCATTGATGAGGTCGCAGCACACGATAAACTAAGAGAGGTCTCTTTACTCGCCCTTAAAAAAGCCATTGCTGGTGAGATTGATTGGCAAGCCAAGCGTGCTATCAAATTACAAGCAATCACGATACCTGAAGGTGATTCCAATCACTTCTTCAGCAATATCCGTACTGCTCTCTCTAAAAAAACTAATTCCGAGCAGTACCCAGCTAGTAAAGCGTTTTTAGATGTGATTGAAGAGTCTGCCTCAATGTCTCGTAACCAAGCAGTCGAAGTAGAGGCCAACCACTTTGCTGATGTCTGCGTTACCCCACAAGCAGATGCGCTAATTGGTTTATTCCTATCCGACCAAATAATTAAGCGCATTGCCAAGAAAAGCTCAGCTGATGCTATCGAGGTTAAGAAAGCAGCTGTTCTTGGTGCTGGTATTATGGGAGGTGGTATTGCCTATCAAGCAGTCAGCAAAGGTACTCCAACCATCATGAAAGACATTAATCAGGAGCAACTGGATTTAGGTATTGCTGAAGCAGAAAAACAGCTTGATCGTCTACTCCAGAAGGGAAGCCTTACAGAGGACAAAAAAGTCGCTACCTTATCAATGATTCAACCACAATTAAATTATGACGGTTTTAATGAGGTAGATATCGTCATCGAAGCAGTGACTGAAAACATTAAGGTGAAACAGATTGTTTTGACTGAGGCAGAAAAGGAGATCCGTGACGATGCCATTTTAGCTTCAAACACCTCAACCATTTCTATTACTGAACTAGCTAAAAGCCTGCAACGCCCAGCTAACTTTGTCGGTATGCACTTCTTTAACCCTGTCCCGCTCATGCCATTAGTCGAGGTTATTCGCGGCAAGGAAAGCTCTGCGGCAGCTGTTTCAACAGCCGTTGCTTTAGCAGTCAAAATGGGCAAATCACCCATTGTTGTTGAGGACTGCCCAGGATTCCTAGTGAACCGTGTACTCTTCCCTTACTTTGACGCCTTTGACTTACTACTCAAAGAAGGTGCGTGTATTCAGAAAATTGACCAAGTGATGGAAGACTTCGGTTGGCCTATGGGTCCTGCTTATTTATCAGATGTGATTGGCTTGGATACTTGCGTCCATGCCTCTGATGTTTTAGCAGAGGGTTTCCCTGACCGTATGAAGCCTGACTTTAAAGGTGCTACGAAGGTTTTATTTGAAGCCAATCGCTTCGGCCAGAAAAATGGTCTGGGCTTCTACAAGTATGAGGCTGATGAAAGCGGCCGTAAACGCAAAGCCTTTGACCAAGACATTAAGGAACTACTAGCAGCTCACGTTGACGCAGCAGACGGCCCAGGTTCTGTTGAGTTTTCGGCTGAGGAGATTAGAGATCGACTCATGCTAACAATGTGCAATGAAGTCGCGCGTTGTATTGATGAGAAAATTGTCTCTAGCCCTGATGAAGCAGACATGGCCCTAAATATGGGTCTTGGCTTCCCGAAATTCCGTGGTGGTGCTTTACGCTACATCGATCAGATAGGATTGAATGACTATATCGCTCTCTGCAATCGCTACGCACACTTAGGAAAAGCTTATGAAGCTCCGCAAATTCTACATGACATGGCAGTTAAAGGTGAGACCTTCTTTTAGTTATCACTAATCAAGTTCATCTAAATAATAAAAGCCGTTTTTTATAAACGGCTTTTATTACGTGATAGCTTTAGAGTCAAATTGACTATAGGCCTAGGGTACAGTCACCTTAAGCTCCTGACCCGCTAACTGCGTACAGAGCTCACTCAAGCGTTCATCCAAGTTAATACCGCCACGAGTATCAACCCACTTACCATCTTGGTAACCGTAGTGCCATGCACCACTAGGGGCTGCCAACCACATTTCTTGTAACGGTGACTGACTATTTAAAACGAGATGACTGGTACGATTAAAAACAATGGTCAATACCTGACCATCAAGTGTCGTATCTAAATCTAAGTCTAAATCTTCAAACCAACTCTCTGCTTGATCCTCTACTTCTGCCAAAATAGCATCTGCTAAGGCAAGGAATTCAGATTCTGTCATAATAATATATCTTCTAAATCAATTAGTTTATACAAGTAAAGCTTTTAAGATACTATAACAAAGCACCTTATCATTTACTGATTACTTAGAATTTATGTTAATAAAATTATCTAATCAAACCAAGAACGTCCTTGAGGTTGGTGTGGCTACTCAGAAAAAAATACTATTAGCGTTAGGCTTGGCTTTTTTGCTCTCCGCATGCGGTCAAAAAGCACCAGTTTATCTTCCTACTGCAGAGCAACAGCGAGAGCTAGATGCACGAGATGCTCGTATCAAAGCCCGTAAAGAAGCACTTAAAAATGAGACTCCCGAGCAAAAAGCCACTCGCAAAGCCCGTATTGAATACGGTCGTCAGCAAGCAGAAGAGTACCGCAAGTCTCAAGAGTCCCTAGAAAACAACTCTTCTCAAAATTAATGACGTTTTTTTTTAAAAACTATGACCAATCTTTCAGCTAACACAAACACCATAACCCCTGTCGGCCAACCGCACTTTTACTACCAAGAACAGGCTTTATTTGTCGAGCAGCTATCAGTACAAGCGCTAGCCAAGGAGTACGGCACACCACTATTTATCTATTCTAAAGCCGCCCTCAAAGCAGCTTGGGATCGTTATCAAGAGGCCGTAGGCGATCGTGACGTATTGATTTGTTATGCAATGAAGGCCAATTCAAACTTGGCTATTTTACATTTATTTGCCCAATGGGGCGCTGGTTTTGATATCGTCTCTGGTGGCGAATTAGCCCGTGCACTCAAGGCTGGCGCAGACCCTCAAAAAGTCATTTTCTCCGGTGTTGGTAAACAGGCCTGGGAAATCAAAGCGGCACTTGAAGCTAATATCAAATGCTTTAACGTCGAGTCTATTCCTGAGCTCACTCTGATTCAAGATATTGCTCAAGCGATTGATAAAAAAGCAGCTATTTCCTTACGAGTTAATCCTGATGTCGACGCTAAGACACATCCTTACATTTCAACCGGCTTAAAAGACAATAAATTTGGTATTGCCATGGAGGACGCTTTAGCAACTTACGTGCACGCCAGCACCTTGTCACATATCGAGATTGTCGGTTTAGACTGTCATATCGGATCGCAAATCACTCAGCTTGAACCTTATTACGATGCCCTAGAGCGCTTACTAACACTGATGGATCAGCTACGTAGCAAAGGGATTGAGCTTAAGCATTTAGACATTGGTGGTGGCCTAGGCATACGTTACCAAAATGAAACACTCCCTCACCCTCGCGATCTCATCAATCCGACACTACAAGCCCTCGCTGAGCGTGGCTATGGTGATTTACAACTCGCTCTTGAGCCTGGACGTTCCTTGGTTGGTAATAGTGGCATATTAGTCACTGAGGTGCTCTTTTTAAAGGACGGTGAAACTAAAAACTTCGCCATTGTTGATGCGGCGATGAATGATCTGATTCGTCCAACTTTATATGATGCTTATCATGGTGCGCTTGCTGTAGAAGCCAGAGATGGCAACACTAAACGCTATGACATCGTAGGCCCTATTTGTGAAAGTGGTGACTGGTTAGCCAAAGACCGTGACTTTGCTCTTGAGACTGGCGATCTGATTGCCATTGAGTCTACCGGCGCCTATGGTTTTGTGATGAGTGGCCAGTACAACACTCGCCCTCGCGCAGCTGAGATACTAGTCGATGGTGAGCAATGCTTCATCATCCGTCATCGTGAAACAATTGAAGAGCTGTTTGAGCACGAAGTCATTCCTAACACTAGCAACTCTTAATAATCTACAATCCAAAAATAATGGCGCTGATGATTCAATATCAGCGCCATTATTAATTAAGTGGTTACTTCTAAAGCCTATAACTCACCATAAGAGTGTAATCCCGACAAGAAGATATTCACCCCCAAGAAGGCGAAGGTCGTTACCACTAAACCTGCCAAGGCCCAATAAGCCATAAACTGACCGCGCATCCCCTTCATCAAGCGCAAGTGCAACCAAGCAGCGTAGTTTAACCAAACAATAAATGCCCAAGTCTCTTTAGGGTCCCATTGCCAGTAGGTACCCCAAGCATCTGCGGCCCAGAATGCACCTAAAACTGTTGCCACCGTAAAAAAGGCAAAACCGATAGAGATCGCACGGTACATGATATCGTCAAGTACCTCAAAGCTAGGCAGACTCGCAGCAATTCGCTTACGAGCGACTAAAATCAACCCTACAACAATCACACTCAGGCCAAAATAAATGAACCATAAACCATAGTCTCCGCGAGAACTAAACATCAACGGCTCAGCCACTAAAGCACCACCAATCAGCAGTAGTGGGATCATCGGACGCCACGAAGTAGTATCACCATGCAGCTTAACCAAATAAGCAAACCCAACCATTGCTGCTAAAGCAAAGGTACCGTAACCAACAAAGTTAGCGGGTACGTGGAGTTTCATCCACCAACTATTTAAGGCATTATTAAGTGGTTGAATTGTTGCCGCATCACGTAAGAAGGTGTACCACAGCAAGAAGGTCACTGCCGATGCAACGACTAGCATGACAAAGCCACCTAAAGCTCTCGTATTGTAACGACGCTCATAGTACAAATAGAACAACACAGTAATTAAACAGAAAAGCACAAATACTTCATATAAATTACTCACTGGGATATGACCCATATCAAAGGCAATTAAGTGACTTTCTCGCCAACGCACCAATAGACCAACTGAACCCAGCACAGTAGCCGACCAAGCAAAAGCAGACCCCATCCAAGCTACGTTCTTATTAACAAAACCTAGCCAATAGGCAATGGTAGACATAAAGAACAAAGCACACATCCACAAAATAGCGGATTGTGAAGACAAGAGATACTTCAAGAAAAAGTTTGTGTCACCTCTAGATAAATCATCACCATACAGCAAGACAGAACAAGCTGCTAACACAAAAGTAGCAATCATATACGTACGGATGGGACGCCACAGCCAACCTACCCAAACAATCGCAAGGGGCGAACAGAGTAGGATAACTTTCTCATAGACATCCATAGAGTCAGGCCAGCCTGTCAAAAAATAAACGGCTGCTGCCATCAAACCAGCAAAATAGACGATATCAGTCCAATTAAAGCGACCTCTTAAACTCTCGGTACTAACACTCTCCGAGTTCTTTTCCCATTTAGCTGCGACTGCAGCTGCTTTTGAATCTACTAAAGTATCACTCATTTTTAACATCCCTAACTTCTAGCTACGCCGGAGAAATCATCCTTAAATTTATTAAATTCCTTGTTGAAATCTAAGGTACGTTTGTGCGAAGTCATCGCCGCTCTAATTGCGCTGCCACCATCATCCTGTCTATTCACCCAGAACCAAATGCGTCGATCGCGTACATAAAGCATCATAAAAATACCAATCATTAAGAAAAATGTACCTAAATAGACAATCCACTTACCAGGCGAACGTGTCGCCTGCAACACACTAGCCTGTACATGCTCAAAGGTCCTGAGCTGTAATGTCATTGGCACCGGATAATGAGGCATATCTGATAAACCTCGAATAGCAAGATTGAGCCAGTCGGCATTGCTCTCAACCTCCTCAAAGCCATCAAATGTGAGCTCAGGATACCCAAGATCTGCGCGCACATACTCTCTAGCCTTCATTGTACTAAAGACGATATAGTCACGCATCATGCGCTGTAATGGTTCACGCAAACTCTCCGGTACACGCTCTACTTCAGGCAAATCCTCACCACTGATATAACGATCAAGACCATGAAAACCACTTTCCGCAAAAATATTTAATGCTGTATCAGCCATTGTAATAATGGCTGCCGTCGGTACTTCAGGACGATCCATCAGCTGAGAGTACTCAAGAGCAATACGAGTGCGAATCGACTGATCATTGATCGCTGCTCGAATTCCCATAAACTCATCCAAAGCACCTTTTTCATCGGCAGGTAAATAGATGTAGCGGAAACCACCATTTTCCTGATCACCAATACCAAACAAATAAACTAAACCCTCTTCTAAAGGAATTGGCAACATGTAGTTTTTAAACTCCATGGCCTGATTAGCCTCGTTAGTCAAGGTATAAGCAAAGCTTGGCCCTACATTATGAATTTTCTCATTGTTTTTGCTAGCGGCACTACCGGTAACAGCCACTACTTGCTCTTGTAAAGTGCGATGCGTTTCGCCTGGCTTACTTAGATCCTCAACGTTAATCGGTGAAAACTCCGTGAGAGTCAAGCCGTACGTCTCGCCATTTTCAGAAAACTTAAGATGTACACCATTAGCTGCGCCCACCTCACCAAATACATCAAAAGGCTCTAAGCCATTGCCCTGCATAGGTAGCGCTGTCATATATAGTCTAGAACCACCATCATCAAAACTAGACTGGTAAAGGGTCACGCCATTAATCTTGTAAGGATGATTGACCTCAATGATGTGATTTTTAGTTTCACCGGTTTTATAATCAGTAATATCAACATCACTTGCAAAGCGCTTAGGCTGACCGTTAGTTTCATAGTACTCAATAATAAATTTATTGAGCTTGACCTGAAATGGCATCTCCTGCATAAAGTAATTATCACCCATGCTTAACAGCGCATAGTCAGTAGCTTGACCCTCAGCAATCAGCATATTGCCACGGAAACTTGGGTTACTCGTACCATAACGAGACTTAGAATCAACCTCCGACACAAAACGCGCTGCATCAGGAATTGGCGCCTTAAAGCCAGTCAAAATTTGTAAGCGATTTGGCAATTCACTATCTAACAGACCACCAATACAAATCACAACAATAGCCATATGAGCAAAAATAAAGCCTAGTCTATTACTACTACCCTTTTTAGCAGCTAATAAAACAGTGTTCCCATCTACTTTTTCTTTAAACTTATAGCCGTGATGCTTTAACCATGAGCGGCCCAAAGCAACACCATCTTCCTGACTGAGATCTGACTCAATATCAATTTTATGAGGAAAAGCACGTAGGCTAGTTTGACGAACATACTCACGGAAGGTGCGCATATCCTTGATCATCTTCGGTGTGTTACGAACCAGACATACCGTTGTTGAAACCACCAAAAAAGCCATAATCAATAAAAACCACCAAGTATTATAGATTTCAGCTACATCAAACTTTTTAAATACGGAATACCAATAAGTACCAAACTTATCAATATACTGAATCTCAGTTTGACCTTGTTCCAGTACTGTCCCAATGATGGTCGCAATAGCGATAAAAGTCAAAAGGCTAACAGCAAAGCGCATTGAACCGAGGAGCTCGTAAATATCTCTGCCTAAATTTCTTTTGCGCCTTGCGCTTTGGGTTTTATCGTTTTGCATAAAGAAGAAAACACGCCCCATACGTGGAGCGAAGGTTGAAATGGTCTAGTTAAAAAGGTAAAACTCTCATGTTGCTCATAAAATATATACAAGACGCAACAATTGTTACGGGGTGTTTGAGTAAAATAAGGCCCTAGAGTTCCCTAGAGCCTTATTTTATTTTGTATCCCATAAGAAAACTACAAGGGATTATAGAGATTAACAGTTAAACCTAGCGAATACCTGCTGCGTAATCAGCAACTGCTTTAATATCCTGACGACTCATGCGGTTTGCAATTTCAGCCATATGATTTTCAGTACCGGCGTTATCACGTTCGCCATCAGCAAAAGCAATTAACTGCTCATGTAGATATGATGGGACCTGACCGCTCACTCGAGGATACTGACCTGGCATACCGTTACCATCAACACCATGACAAGAAGCACAGGCAGGAACATTGCGTTCAGGAATACCACCACGCCAAATCTCACGACCACGCTGTACCAACTCTTGATCGGCTGCGTTCTCAGCAATAGCCGGTTTTGTAAGCTCTAGCGTACTAACGTATAAAGCTAAGTCCTTCATTTCTTGCTCTGTCATTTGAACCACGTTAGGCGCCATTAGCATTGCGTTTTGGTTGCGACGATGACTATAACTCTCACCCTCAATATTTTTGAAGTTTTTGAGTTGATTCAAAATATACTCATAAGACTGACCAGCGATATGTGGATAAATAGGTACCATACTCATACCAGCTGGACCATGACATGCGATACAGGTAGCAATACCACGCGCAGGATCGCCAGCCATATATAACTGCTCACCGCGCTCAATACTAGGCTTTTCTGGACCGACAGCAGTTTGGGCTACAGCTACGCCACTAGTCAACCCTAGGGCTAAACCACAAGCCATGACGACTTTTGAAATAACGTGTTTCATGAATTTCCTCTGAGACCATACCTAATGACAGATAGATGTCAATTAAATACTAAAAGTACTAATAGCGGGCTAAAGGCAATCTAAGGACAAAATGAGTATGCTTTGCCTAAAGTAGATACACAACCCGCCAAATTTAAATAAACGTTCTGTATTTTAATGCAATACAAGACAAATAGTTGCAAGAAATAAGCTTTGTGGTAAATTTTAGCAACCTTAAACGTAACTTAAAGGCCAAAACTATGCATTATCGTAATTATTTACCTGAAGTTTGTCTTAGCGCAATCTCTCCCTTGCCTTAGAAGTCGCCTTAAGGATTGAACAGACAAATTTAATAAGAATTACAACATTTTTATCATAGCTACCGTTAAATGAGCACAAAAAGATACAATATAGTGATTCATCATAATCATTCTTATTATATACGGCTCAATATGTCGATTTTACACCGTGCCTCTTTTTACCAGTCTGCGAGCAAAGTTTCACAACTCCCTGCACCGCGAGGTCCCGAAGTTTGCTTTGTCGGACGCTCCAATGCTGGAAAATCATCTGCAATCAATGTCTTAACCAATCAAAAGCGACTGGCCTTTTCTAGTAAAACACCCGGCCGCACCCGCCTAATCAACATCTTTGGCATTCCTGACCCCTTGGACCCTGACAATCCATTAGGTTATTTAGTGGACTTGCCAGGTTATGGTTACGCTTCTGTGGCTCAAGACGCACAGCAAGAATGGGGTAAGGAGCTAGGGGATTACTTGGTTAAGCGCCCATCACTAGCAGGTGTTGTACTGTTAATTGATATTCGCCGTGGTATTACTAAGCATGACTACGGTTTAGTTAATTGGATTGCCCAAGCTAAACGACCAGTTCTCATCCTACTAACTAAAGCCGATAAGCTACCCTATGGCCAAAGACAAAAGGCCATCACTGAGATTCGCAAAGAGATTTCTAGCCAACTAGGTGATGTTGAAACCATTGCATTTTCAGCAACCAATCGTATTGGTCTAGAAGAGGCTGATGAGAAAATCCTTAATTGGATTTCTCCGCAGGTAGTGCCTTAGGTCTCATTAGCTTGCATCGCACCTCCAATACCTCAAGTTTAAACAAATTTCGGAGCTAACACATTATGTCATCCAGTTTTACTCTCGCCGACTTCCCTGCTGCGCGTCCACGTCGTAATCGTAAGCATGAGTTCTCTCGCCGTTTGATGCGCGAAACTGTTTTAACGGCAAATGATTTTATTTATCCGGTATTTGTCCGTGAGGGCCAAGGTGTTGAGGAGGAAATTAGCTCATTACCCGGCCAAAAACGCTACTCTCCTGACACCATACTAAAGGTTGCAGAGCAATGTATGGAGCTGAATGTACCTGTCATTTCTTTATTTCCAAATATTGATCCTTCGATTAAAACACCTGACGGTATTGCTGCAGCCGATCCGGATGGCCTAATCCCACGTGTAACGCGCGCTATTAAGCAGGAGTTTCCTGATTTAGGCGTTTTATGTGATGTTGCCTTAGACCCATTTACAAGCCACGGTCAGGATGGTGTGATTGATGATAACGGCTACGTACTAAACGACCCGACCTTAGAGATCCTCGTTAAACAAGCCCTTGCGCAAGCCGAAGCGGGTGCAGACTGGATTGCTCCAAGCGATATGATGGATGGTCGCATTAAACTGATTCGTGAGGCCTTAGATCAAGCTGGCTTAATCTACACTCAATTGATGGCCTATTCAGCGAAATACGCCAGTGCCTTCTACGGCCCATTCCGTGAAGCGGTAGGTTCAGCCTCTAATCTCGGCAAATCTGACAAAATGACCTATCAACTCGACCCTGCAAATCGCTTAGAAGCTTTACGCGAAGTGGCCTATGACATCAAGGAAGGTGCTGATTCTGTGATGGTTAAGCCAGGTATGCCTTACTTAGATATCTTACGTGAGGTTAAGGACGAGTTCCGTATGCCAACCTATGTCTATCAGGTCAGTGGTGAATACGCCATGCTCAAGGCCGCAGCTATTAACGGTTGGTTAGATAATGACAAGGTCATGATGGAGTCTCTACTCGCCTTCAAGCGCGCCGGCGCTGATGGCATCTTGACCTACTTTGCTTTAGAAGCAGCACGCTGGATGAAAGAACATAAATAATCATCACGTTATTTACACCGAGGGGGTTAAGAAAAAAGCTTAACCCCCTTTTTCATATCTAGGTTTTAGGAGTATTTGATGTATAGCAATGATTCGACACTTAGTGAGGCTAAGGCCTTAATAATTCAGACCACAACGCCTACAATAGATCTTGCCAAACTCATCGCAGGAAAGCTAGTAGAGGAGTCTTTGGCTGCTTGCGTGAACTTAAGCGCTCCCTCCCTGTCAATCTATTCATGGGAGAATGAGCTCCACAGCGATGAGGAGTTTACTATCACTATCAAAACCAGCACCGTTCGTCAGTCAGATTGCATTGCTCGTATCCAAGAGCTGCATAGCTATGATGTACCGGAAATTATAGTGTTACCGATTATTGGGGGCTCCAAGCAATATTTGCAATGGATCGCCGATGAGACGATATGAATAAAATCAAGAATTACTTAGCTTATTTATTATTTTTCTTTGTGGCTCTTGCCACGAGCGCCTCATTTATGGGGAGCGCTCAGGCTCAAGAGGACTTTTTGCCGCCTGAAAAGGCTTTTGCCATTAGTACCTCAACGCCATCACCGGATCAGCTGCATATCCGTTTTAAAATCGCTCCTAACTACTATATGTACATGGAACAGGTTAAGTTTCATGTGATTGGTGATGATGAGCAAGAAACCTTTAAGCAGGCCTTAATTGGTGAACCTATATTCGGTGAGCCTATCATCAAATATGATGAAACCTTTGATATGAAGATGCCGGTTTTCTATGACCCGATGATCATAGATGTGCCGCTAAAACCAACCGGTCAAAGCCAAAATGTACGTTTAATTATCACAGCACAAGGCTGTGCTGACGCTGGTCTTTGTTACCCGCCAGAAGAGTATCCCATTGATTTAGAACCTCTTGAATCTGGCTATAAAATCGCTGATACGCCTAGTTTCTTAGGCCGTGTGCTGGGCAATGACAATAACTATGAACCAACAGCACTAAGCTTTGCTGCTTTGACTGCAGTCGCTGGTACTCAAGACCCAACTGCAGGGCCGTCCACAACAACGCAAAACGCTTCGGCCACATCTACCGAGACGCCCGAACGTAGTCTAAGGAATGCTGGCGACACACAAATCGCTGACTGGTTAGACGACTCCAGCTTTTTTAAGATTATTTTAATCTGCTTCGGCTTAGGCCTATTATTATCGCTAACCCCTTGTGTCTTGCCAATGCTACCAATTTTATTAGCACTGGTCGTAGGTCAACAAAACAAACCTCAAGCTGATGGTGTTAAAGCTAGCTCCTCTAAAAAACGTTTTCAAGGTTTGGGGCTAACGTTAGTCTATGTACTTGGTACCTCTATTATTTATAGCCTATTAGGCATTGCTGCAGCTTCTGTCGGTGCTGTACTTTCTGTATGGATTCAGAACCCTTGGGTGCTTAGCATCTTCGCTATCGTCTTAATTATCCTCGCCTTCGCCATGTTTGGCAGCTTCAATCTACAAACACCAACCGGTGTCCAGTCAAAACTAAATAACTTAATGGACAAATTACCTGGTGGCCGCTATGGTAGCGCCCTCATTATGGGTATGGTTTCAGCACTGATAGCAGGTCCTTGCGTAGCGGCTCCTTTAGCAGGGGTCCTATTATTTATTTCGCAGACAGGTGATGTGTTCACTGGTGCTATCGCTCTTTTTGCTTTAGCGTGGGGTCAAGGTGCCTCCTTGATTGTGATTGGCACAACCTCCGGCGCGCTCATGCCTAAAGCAGGTAATTGGATGGAAGGCGTTAAGCAGTTCTGCGGTCTATTACTAATTGCCGTTGCTCTGTGGATGGTGCAACCATTAATTCCAAGTTGGTTAAGCATCTTGCTATGGGCCTTTCTTGCCTTTAGTTTGGCGATTATTTTTGGTGCCTTTAGGTCCACGGACCCACAAAGCAGCGGTATTTTTACTATCTTTGCCAAAGCCATCGCTTACTTAGCACTAGTATGGGCCATCTTGCTGATGGTCGGTTTAGCGACTGGTCGCCCTAGTCTACTAAAACCACTGCATGGACTAAGCCTAGCCCAAGGCTCTGTCAGCAACTCCCTGATTAGCACTAAGGCTAACAGTGGCCCGATTAACAATCAAGACTTTAGACGCATTTCCTCTATGACCGAACTAGAGCAAGCCATCGCTGAGAATGCAGGTCGTCCGGTAATGTTGGACTTTTATGCCGATTGGTGTGTTTCTTGCCATCAAATGGAGGCCTTTACCTTTAGCCAGCCTGAGGTCTATCAAAAAATGGAGCAAATGGCCTTACTACAAGCAGATGTCACACCTAACACCCCTGAGGATCGTGAGCTACTTAGACGCTTCCGTTTATTTGGCCCACCAGGCATTATTTTCTTTGACCATGAGGGTCAGGAGCTAGATATTCGCGTCGTCGGCTTTCAGAATGCTGAACGATTTTCTGCAAGCTTAGAGCAGGTATTAGAGCGATAATCTAATTCAGCAGTTTCTAGCATCGATTGACTACAAGTAGGGCTTTACTCATTATTATGGGTAAAGCCCTATTTTGTTTCGAACTCTAATTTCTTAGAATCGAGCTTTATCAAAAAACTTTATTTTGCAGGTAAATAATGAGTACAACAACGGTACAGCCCAATAATCCATCCCCACAAGAAAAAGCACTATGGCAGTTCTGGATTGATCGCGGTGGCACCTTTACCGATATCGTTGCAAAAAAGCCAGACGGCTCACTCATTACCCATAAACTTCTCTCAGAAAATCCTGAGCAATATCCCGATGCAGCACTAGCAGGTATTCGCCAGCTTTTAGACCTGCCACTAGACGCGCCTATTCCAAGTGCTGACATTGAGGCCATCAAAATGGGGACCACCGTTGCCACTAACGCACTACTTGAGCGTAAAGGTGAGCCAACAGCTCTCTTTATCACCGAAGGCTTTAAAGACGCGCTGAATATTGCCTACCAAGCTCGCCCAAAGCTATTTCAACGTCAAATTATTAAACCAGAACTTCTCTATGCCCGTGTTGAGAGTATCAGTGAACGGATTCTGGCTGATGGTACCGTTGAGAAAGCCTTAGATATTGAAAAAAGCAAAGCCCAACTGCAAGCTGTTTATGACGAAGGTTACCGCGCTATTGCCATTGTCTTAATGCACGCCTATCGCTACACCCAACATGAGCAAATATTAGCCAGCTTGGCTAAGGAGATTGGTTTTAAGCAAATCTCAGTTTCTCACCAAGTCAGCGCTCTTATGAAAATCATCGGTCGCGGCGACACCACGGTTGTAGACGCTTATTTGTCACCGGTACTAAGAAATTACGTTGACCGTATCGACGCAGAAATTGATAATGCGCGCCTCATGTTTATGCAGTCTAATGGTGGCCTGACAGCAGCTGATAACTTCCAAGGTAAGGACGCCATTCTCTCCGGCCCCGCAGGCGGTATTGTGGGTATGGCTCGTATTGCTGAAGCCATCGGCACCGAGCATTTAATTGGATTTGATATGGGTGGCACCTCAACCGATGTCTCACATTACGATGGTCAATTTGAACGTCTATTTGATACCTTAGTCGCAGGTATTCGTCTTCGTGCACCGATGATGAATATTCACACCGTAGCGGCTGGTGGCGGCTCTATTGTCTACTTTGATGGTCAACGTATGCGCGTGGGTCCTCACTCAGCCGGCGCCTACCCAGGCCCCGTTGCTTATCGTAATGGTGGTCCCCTTACCATCACTGACTGCAACGTCATGCTCGGCAAATTACAGTCCCAGTACTTCCCCGCTATTTTTGGAAAAAAAGCCGATGAACCGTTAGATTACGAGCTAGTTAAAGAAAAGTTTACGGAGCTAGTTGAAGATATTTATCAACAAAGCGGTGTCCGTGCAACAGTGGAACAAACCGCCGAAGGCTTTCTATTAATTGCAGTTGCCAATATGGCTAGCGCGATTAAAAAGATTTCTATTGAACGTGGCTATGATGTCAGTAAATACACCTTAGTGAGTTTTGGCGGGGCTGGTGGCCAACACGCATGCTTAGTAGCCGATGCCCTTGGCATGCAAAAAGTATTAATCCACCCATTTGCAGGTGTTTTATCTGCTTATGGCATGGGTTTAGCAGATATTACTGCCATGCGTGAAACAGCGGTTGAGTTACCTCTCACTGCAGACTCGCTGCCAGCTGCTGAAACCATACTCAACACATTAATTTATGAAAGTACCAACGAACTCCTAAATCAAGGCGCCGACCGCGATCAAATACAGCTTATCAAACGTGCCCATGTCCGCTATGAAGGTACCGACTCACATATTACGGTCAGTTTTTCTACGCCCGAGGACATGACAGAGGAGTTTTTCAAAGGTTATTTGCAGCGCTACAGCTTTTTAATGCCCGATCGCCCCTTAGTCATTGAAGCCGTTTCAGTTGAAGCCATTGCTAAGAGCGGTGTCGATTTAGAACCATCGCAATCGCCTACGGAGCATATTGAGCCACCGCCGGCTTTAGCAGACATTAAGCTATTCTCCCACGACCAAAGCCACCAAGCGCCTATCTATAATCGTGATATCTTAAGCGCAGGGATGTGCATTGAAGGTCCTGCGATCGTTTTCGACGCTAATGGTACCACTATGATTGAGCCTGAGTGGCAAATGGAGATTTTAAGTGGGGGTGAGCAGCTACTGAGTCGCCTAAAAACCAAAAAAAATACAGTAGCTATCGGTACCGATGTTGACCCTGTGATGTTAGAGATTTTCAATAACCTCTTTATGGCCATTGCTGAACAAATGGGTGCGACTCTTGCCAACACTGCCTTTTCAGTCAATATCAAAGAGCGCCTAGACTTCTCGTGCGCCTTATTTGACGACGACGGCAACTTAATTGCTAATGCCCCCCATATGCCAGTCCACCTAGGCTCCATGGGTGAGAGTATTAAAACGGTAATTCGCAAAAATCAAGATCACATCAAGCCTGGTGATACCTTCGCCCTCAATGACCCTTACAACGGGGGCACTCATCTGCCTGACATCACAGTTGTAACTCCAGTTTTTGATGACCAGAACGAGAAAATTCTTTTTTTTGTTGCCTCACGAGGCCATCACGCCGATGTCGGCGGTATTACTCCGGGCTCCATGCCACCCAATAGCCGTAATGTCATTGAAGAAGGTGTGCTATTAGATAACTTTTTATTAGTAGAAAATGGCATCATGCGCGAAGAAGCTCTACGTGATGTATTTCTTGGTGCCACCTACCCTGCACGTAATTTCAATCAAAACATTGCCGATTTGCGTGCGCAAGTAGCAGCTAATGAACGAGGGGTACAAGAGTTACGTCACATGGTACAAAGCTTCGGCCTTGAGGTAGTTCAAGCCTATATGCAGCACGTACAAAATAATGCAGAAGAGTCAGTACGTCGCGCCATCGATGCCCTACAAGATGGTGAGTTTTGCTATGAAATGGATAATGGTGCCAACATCCAAGTTGCCGTTCGAGTTGATAAAAACTCACGCAGTGCCACGGTTGACTTCAGCGGAACCTCCGATCAGCTTGAGAGCAACTTCAATGCGCCTAGGGCGGTATGTATGGCTGCGGTTCTCTACGTATTCCGCACCTTGGTCAATGACGAAATTCCAATGAATCAAGGTTGCTTAAAGCCTATCGAGGTCATTATTCCTAAAGGTAGTATGCTTAACCCACATTACCCAGCCGCGACAGTTGCCGGTAACGTTGAAACTTCGCAGTGCATTACTGACGCTATCTACGGAGCCTTAGGAGTGATGGCTGCTTCCCAAGGGACAATGAACAACTTCACCTTTGGTGACAAGCAATACCAATATTATGAAACTATTTCAGGTGGTAGTGGAGCAGGTAAAATCATTCACCAAGACGGTCGTGAAGAGCTATTTCATGGTACTGATGTCGTACAAACCCACATGACAAACTCTCGCCTAACTGATCCAGAAACTCTCGAATTTAGATACCCTGTCGTACTTGAGGAGTTCTCCATTCGCCACGGCAGCGGTGGCACAGGGAAAGTTAATGGTGGCAACGGTGGCACTCGTCGTATTCGTTTCTTAAAACCGATGACTGCTTCTATTCTTTCTAACCGCCGACGTGTTGCACCCTTTGGTTCGCGGGGTGGAGAAGATGGTGAAGTGGGCGCTAACTATGTCGAACGAGTTAATGGCTCAGTAGAGCAACTAGACTCCAGTGCTTCAGCAGAAATGCAAGTTGGTGATGTGTTTGTTATCAAAACACCGGGTGGTGGTGGCTATGAAGCCCCATAACAAGAATCATTGCTGATACACTAATTTTTTGACTTAGGAAGTTTAAAACAATGCATAAATCACTAATAAAGGACGGCTTTTCTGCTCAGTTTCGTGTCACTGATGGCAAGAACTTCCGTTTAAAGAACTTTAAAACGGCTCCCTCAACTCACCTTGATAAAAAAACACTCAAAAATAAGAAAAAATCGCTAATCAAACGCATTGCGAAGCTTCAAGATATGTTATATGCCGACGATCAGTGGGCATTACTGACAGTTTTTCAGGCCATGGACGCCGGTGGCAAGGACTCTGCCATTAAGCATTTACTAACCGGTATCAACCCTCAAGGTTGTGAAGTACACTCATTTAAGCGACCCACCACGCTCGAGATGGATCATGACTTTATGTGGCGCAGCAATATGCGCACACCTAGCCGTGGCAAAATCGGCGTCTTTAATCGATCGTACTATGAGGAAGTACTGGTTGTGAAGGTACACGAGCAGGTGCTAAATGGCTCAAAACTGCCTAAAGAACTCATTACCAAGGATATATGGGAAGAACGGTTAGAGTATATTCGTGCCTTTGAACGCTATCTCCACCAAAACGGCACCAATATTATTAAGTTCTTCCTCTATCTTTCTCCCGAGGAGCAAAAGAAACGATTTATATCGCGCATGTGTAATCCAGAAAAAAACTGGAAGTTTGACCCCAATGACCTTTATGAGCGCAGCTTTTGGTCAGACTATATGGAAGCTTATGAACAAGCCATTCGAGCAACTGCTACCAAAGACTCACCTTGGTATATCATCCCCGCCGACTACAAACCCTATAGTCGTGTAATCATTGCTGATGCCGTTTGCCAAAACCTAGAAGGATTAAATATTGCTTATCCAACACTCAGCGAGGAAGTGCAAACAAACCTGCAGAGCTATATTCAACAATTGCGCAATGAATGATAAAAAACTGTCACCTGCTTAAGGTAGACTGACAAAGATAAATCCTCTTGAGATAACTAAAGCAACAGAACAAACACCAATTTTAATAAACAGTAGGTGACAAATAAAAATGGCCCTAAAGCAAAAAGCTCAGGGCCATCTAATTCTGTATGAGAATTGAAAACTAATGCTTAGTCTTCTGCAGCTTCATCAATCTCAGGACGCTCAGTTAGCTCCATGAAGGCCATAGGCGCGTTATCGCCTTGACGGAAACCCATTTTCAAAATACGAGTATAACCACCATTACGCTCTTGGAAACGAGGACCCAACACATCAAACAGCTTAGTAACTGCATCACGATCACGTAAACGAGCAAAAGCTAAACGACGGTTAGCAACCGTTGGAGTTTTAGCTAAAGTGATTAAAGGCTCAAATACACGACGGAATTCTTTTGCTTTAGGAAGCGTTGTTTTGATAGCTTCGTGCTCAATTAAAGAGACAGACATGTTGCGGAACATGGCTAAACGGTGAGCTGAAGTACGATTTAATTTACGTAAGCCTGAACGGTGACGCATAGTAATTTCCTTAAAATAAATCTAATTAATAGCTTTGAGTACTTAAAAATGTACTAAAACTTGCTAAACCGGTTCTTCTATCTGTGCAATACAGCGGACCGGGTTGGTAAAAGATTCGCTACAAAAACGAATCAATTATTTTACTGCAAAGAGCGAAATAAAGAAATTTAAATCGCTCTTTTTAGCAAAAAATTATGGACGCTCTAAACCAATAGGAGGCCAGTTTTCTAACTTTTGACCTAAGGTTAAGCCACGAGCAGCCAAAACTTCTTTGATCTCGTTAAGAGACTTACGACCTAAGTTAGGCGTTTTAAGAAGTTCATTTTCAGTACGTTGGATTAAATCACCAATGTAGTAGATGCTCTCAGCCTTCAAGCAATTAGCAGAACGCACAGTTAACTCTAATTCATCTACAGGACGTAGTAAAACAGGGTCAATTTGAGGTGTACCACGCGCAGGCGCTTCAATTTCCTGAGGATCGCTTTCTAAAGCTGCAAATACAGAAATCTGATCCATCAGAATACGAGCCGCTTCACGTACTGCCTCTTCCGCAGAAACAACACCATTAGTCTCGATATTTAAAATCAATTTATCAAGGTCAGTACGTTGCTCAACACGTGCGTTTTCAACTTCATAGCTGACACGACGAATCGGGCTATAAGAAGCATCAAGAACAATACGACCTAAGGTGTGCTGGCGATCTTCTTTTAATGTACGTACATTACCTGGCACATAACCACGACCTTTTTCGACTTTAATTTGCATTTTTAACTCTGCTTTTTCAGTTAAATTAGCAATTAAATGGTCAGGGTTAAGAATTTCCACATCGTGAGGTAGCTCAATATCAGCCGCAGTGACTACGCCCTCGCCACTTTTATTAAGTGTCAAAGTAATCTCATCACGATCATGCAACTTAAAAATCACACCTTTAAGATTAAGCAAGATATCGACTACATCTTCGCCCACACCTGGAATGGTTGAGTACTCATGCACTACGCCTTCAATTTGTACTTCAGTCACCGCACTACCGGTCATTGAAGATAATAAAATTCGACGTAAAGCGTTACCTAAAGTATGACCAAAACCGCGTTCAAACGGCTCCATAATCACTTTAGCTTTAAAATCTGACTCTGCTTTAACCTCAATAGAACGAGGCTTTAAAAATGGTTGTGCCATTAAACATATTCCTTTTCAATACCCTCGGCTCGTTACACCGATAAGGCTGATGGATAATAAAATACAGCTATAGAAGAAGAATCTTCGAGAAAGAAAATTCTCGAAGCTATTGTAAAGCAAAAGAACTGCTTACAAAGATTAGTACGGCACGAATAATTAAAATTCGTACCGTACCTAAAACATACTATCGAGAGTACAACTCAACTACGAGTGACTCATCAATATCTTGAGCTACATCTGAGCGCTCAGGAGCTTGTTTAAAAGTACCTGAGAACTTAGCGCTATCTACCTCAACCCACTGAGGTAGACCAATGCCAGAAGCTAAATCCATTGATTCTTTAATACGCAATTGTTTTTGTGATTTTTCACGTACAGAAATCACATCACCTGCGTTAATCAACATAGATGGAATATCAGCTTTGCGACCATTTAACTCAATTGCACCGTGAGCAACTAACTGACGTGCTTCTGCGCGAGTAGAGCCAAAACCCATACGGTAAACAACGTTGTCTAAACGTGACTCAAGTAATTGAATCAAAGTTTCACCGGTGTTACCACGACGGCGATCAGCTTCAGTGAAGTATTTACGGAATTGCTTCTCTAAAATACCGTACATGCGCTTAAGTTTTTGTTTTTCGCGTAACTGTAGACCATAGTCAGAAGTACGGGCACCTGAAGTGCGACCATGCTGACCAGGTTTAGAATCGAATTTACACTTAGAATCGATTGGGCGACGAGCGCTCTTTAACGATAAATCGATACCTTCACGACGTGAAAGTTTACATTTTGGACCAGTATAACGTGCCATTTTTTTCCCTTAATCCTGATTAGATGCGACGGCGTTTTGGCGGACGGCAACCGTTGTGGGGAAGTGGCGTTACATCAGTAATACTAGTAATTTTAATACCTAGAGCATTTAACGAACGGATAGAAGATTCACGGCCTGGGCCTGGACCTTTTACACGTACTTCTAGGTTTTTAATACCATATTCTAAAGCTACACGTCCCGCTGACTCGGCTGCAACCTGCGCTGCAAAAGGCGTCGATTTTCTCGAGCCTCTGAAGCCCGAACCACCCGACGTCGCCCATGACAAGGTATTACCTTGACGGTCAGTAATTGTGATGATTGTGTTGTTAAAAGTAGCCTGAACGTGAACAATTCCGTCAGTTACTACTTTTCTGATTTTTTTACGCGCACGACTTGCGCTTGATGCTTTCGCCATAATTAGCTACCTCAAATTATTTCTTTAAGGACATAGCTGCACGACGCGGACCCTTGCGGGTACGAGCATTGGTGCGTGTACGCTGTCCACGAACCGGCAGACCTCTTCTGTGGCGCATGCCACGATAGGTACCTAAGTCCATTAAACGTTTAATTGATAATTGTACTTCACGTCGCAAATCACCCTCGATAATAAACTGAGCTAATTGCTCACGAATACCTTCGAGCTCTGCATCTGTTAAGTCTTTTACCTTTTTAGAGTAGTCGATCCCAGCTGCTTCACAAATAATGCGTGAGCGGCTGCGTCCGATACCGTAAATAGCGGTAAGACCAATTTCTGCATGTTGATGCGGCGGAATGTTGATGCCTGCAATACGGGCCATGACTGTTCCTCTTACTTATAACTACGCAGGATTAACCCTGACGTTGCTTGTGACGTGGATCTGTACAAATTACACGCACAACTCCATGACGTTTAATAATCTTGCAGTTGCGGCAGATCCGTTTTACCGATGCCATTACCTTCATGGTTGACTCCTTACTTATACCGTTTATTATTTCGAACGGAAAACGATTCTTCCACGAGACAAATCGTAGGGCGTGAGCTCCACAGTGACTTTATCACCGGGTAGAATCCTAATATAGTGCATACGCATTTTTCCAGAAATATGACCTAATACTATATGGTCATTTTCCAGTTTAATACGGAATGTTGCATTGGGAAGGTTTTCTAAAACCTCACCTTGCATTTGAATGACGTCATCTTTAGCCATGCTATTCAAATTTCCTTATCTAGTTGTAGTCGAGCCACGGAAGCTGGACTTTTTAAGAAGTGAATCATATTGTTGCGACATTAAATATGTCTGTACCTGAGCCATAAAATCCATACTCACGACAACAATAATTAATAACGAGGTACCCCCAAAGTAGAAAGGGATATTTTGCCATTGCATACGAAGAAATTCCGGTACTAAACACACTAAAGTGATGTAGATTGCGCCAACTAAGGTTAAACGCATAAGAATCTTATCGATATACTGACTCGTTTGTCGACCCGGACGAATACCCGGAATAAACGCACCACTTTTCTTTAGATTATCTGCAGTTTCACGACTATTAAAAACTAGGGCCGTATAGAAAAAGCAGAAGAAAACAATCAACACTGTAAATACAGTTATGTATAACGGTTGACCTGGTTGCAAAGCCGCTGATAAATCACTCAACCAACGAATTTCATTTGCCTGCGAAAAAAAGCTGGCAATTGTTGCTGGGAATAAAATAATGGAAGATGCAAAAATTGCTGGAATCACACCGGCCATATTAATTTTTAATGGCAAATGCGAACTCTGACCACCATAAATTTTATTACCAACTTGGCGTTTCGCATAGTTCACTGTGATGCGACGCTGACCTCTTTCAACGAAGACCACAAAGGCTGTAATCGCTACGACAATTGCAAAAATTGCCAATGCTGCTATTGTTGAGATTTGGTTATTACTAACTAAATCAAACATACTGGATATTGCTGTAGGCAACTCAGCCACAATACCGGCAAAAATTAGGATCGAAATACCATTTCCTAAGCCTCGCTCAGTAATCTGCTCTCCTAACCACATCAAGAACACAGTACCAGTTACCAATGATACAACGGTTGTAAACACAAACATTGCACCTGGTGTAAATACTAAGCCATCGAAGTTTTGGATAAAAGCAGCAATACCAAATGATTGGAATAGTGCTAACAGCACTGTTCCGTAGCGGGTGTATTGAGTAATCTTACGACGACCCGATTCACCCTCTTTTTTCAGGGCCTCAAGGGATGGGACCACTGCCGTCATCAATTGCATAATAATTGATGCCGAAATATATGGCATAATCCCTAGCGCAAAGACCGAAAACCGCTCTAATGCACCACCCGAGAACATGTTGAAAAAGCCTAAGATACCATCAGCTTGAGTAGCAAATAAATCCGTCATAGCGACCGGGTTGATACCTGGTACAGGAATATGAGTTCCCAAACGAAATACTACCAAAGCGGTGATCAAGAATAGAATTCGCTTCATTAAGTCGCCGTATTTGGCGCCACTTTCTTGATTTTTTCTCTGTGCTTTAGCCAACTTTAACCCCTTTA
Source organism: uncultured Oligella sp. (assembly GCA_947632105.1). Lineage (GTDB taxonomy): Bacteria > Pseudomonadota > Gammaproteobacteria > Burkholderiales > Burkholderiaceae_B > Oligella. Next base: position 76,125 of record CANROD010000003.1, read on the forward strand.
TTCAGCCAATGAACCACCGGCAGCTTCAATTGCAGCTTTTGCACCGGCTGTTGCTTTAATGCCTTTTAAGTTCACTTTACGTGATAACTCACCTGAACTGATAACCTTAACAAAACGAGTATCGTGACCGATAATGCCTTCTTGCTTAAGGACAGCTAAATCAATGTCATCAGCTTGCATAAGCTGTAACTCTGATAAGCGTACTTCTGCTTTAAAAGGTTTGATCATTGAGCTAAATCCACGCTTAGGCAAACGACGTTGAATCGGCATTTGACCGCCTTCAAAACCAACCTTGTGGAAACCGCCTGAACGCGATTTCTGACCTTTATGGCCACGGCCAGCTGTCTTACCAAAGCCAGAACCAACACCACGACCAACACGGCGACGTTCTGTCTTACTACCTTCAGCAGGTGATAATGTATTGAGTTGTGTTACTGACATCTCTATTCCTTTAAACGATTAAGCCTCAGACACGGATACTAAATAATCCACTTTACGGATCATACCGCGCACTTCTGGCGTATCGGCTAGTACACTAACGCTGTTAATTTTGCCTAAACCCAAACCACGAACTGTAGCGCGATGGTCTTTTTTAGTACCGATAACAGAGCGTACCAGAGTAACTTTAATTTTTTTATCAGACATGGCTTACCCCAAAATCTCTTCTACAGACTTGCCACGCTTAGCCGCCACATCATCTGGCGTCATGCAAGCCTCTAGACCGTTAAGTGTAGCGCGAACCAAGTTGTAAGGGTTACGAGAACCGTAGCTCTTAGCTACTACGTTACGAACACCCATTACTTCAAAAATTGCACGCATTGGACCACCGGCAATTACTCCAGTACCCTCAACAGCAGGTGAAATTAAAACAGTTGAAGCGCCATGCTTACCAACTACGCTATGATGTAAAGTGCCATTTTTTAAAGGGATTTTCACCATACCGCGACGACCAGCTTCCATAGCTTTTTGTACAGAAACAGGTACTTCGCGAGCTTTACCCTTACCCATGCCGACACCACCATCGCCATCGCCAACTACGGTCAACGCTGCAAAACTCATGGTACGACCACCTTTAACAGTTTTGCTGACGCGGTTAACCGCAATCATTTTTTCACGTAAACCGTCATCGCGTTCGTCAGATGCTTGTCTACCTTGTGCTTTTGCCATTTGACTACTCCCTTAGAACTTAAGACCGGCTTCGCGAGCAGCTTCTGCTAATGCTTTAACGCGGCCATGATAACGGAAACCCGAACGGTCAAACGCAACCGACTCTATCTGAGCGGCCTTAGCTTTTTCAGCAATGCGTTTACCTACGATAACAGCAGCTGAAATATTGCCGCTTTTAGCATTGTTTGAGCTTAGCTCTTGGCGTACTTCAGGCTCAAGAGTAGAAGCAGAAACTAATACTTTGTCGCCTTCAGGCGAAATAATGTTTGCGTAAATGTGCGAATTACTGCGGTATACAGCCAAACGATGGGTCTGTAACTGAGCAATTTTACGACGAGTCGATGCCGCACGACGCAAACGAGATACTTTCTTATCCATGATAACTCCTTGTTTGCGCTATTATTTCTTCTTAACTTCTTTAAGCTGTACGTATTCGTCAACATAGCGAACACCCTTGCCTTTATATGGCTCAGGCGGACGGTAGCCACGAATCTTAGCTGCTTGCTGACCTACTGACTGCTTATCGTGACCTTTTAGTACGATTTCAGTAGGAGTTGGTGTTTCAGCTGTAACACCAGCAGGCAACTCATGAAGTACATCATGAGAGAAGCCTAAATCCATTTTGATAACGTTACCTTGTACTTGGGCACGGAAACCAACACCCAATAAAGATAAACGACGCTCAAAACCTTTGCTCACACCAGTAACCATATTGTTTACTAAGGCGCGCACGGTACCAGACATGGCTTTTGCAAAGCGAGTCTCATTAGCGACATCAAAACTTAATTGATTTTCTTCAAGTTTAACAATAACGTCACCAGTTAAAGATTGGTTTAACTCACCTAAAGGACCTTTAACACGGATATTATTATCAGTAATATTTACCTCAACGCCGCTTGGTACAGCGACCGGGTTCTTAGCGATACGAGACATAGACATAATAATTACTCCTTATGCTACGTAGCAAAGAACTTCACCACCAACGCCTTCTGAACGTGCTTTACGATCAGTCATAACGCCGCGTGATGTTGAAACGATTGTCACACCTAAACCGTTCATAACTTGAGGAATATCATTACTGGCTTTGTATACACGCAAACCAGGGCGTGATACACGCTCAATACGTTCGATTACAGGACGACCTGCATAATATCTCAAGGCAATTTCAAGTTCAGGCTTAGCTTTTTCGCCTTTTATTTCAAAATTGTCGATATAACCTTCGTCTTTAAGCACGGTAGCAATAGCCACTTTTAGCTTTGAAGAAGGCATAGAAACCGATACTTTCTCGACCATCTGCGCATTGCGGATGCGAGTTAACATGTCGGCGATTGGATCGCTCATGCTCATAATTCTTCTCCCTACCAGCTAGACTTAGTTAAACCGGGAATTTCACCCTTGTTACCAAGTTCACGTACTTTGTGACGGCTTAAACCGAATTTACTGAGGACACCACGTGGACGACCAGTAATAGCACAACGATTACGCAAACGAGTTGGGTTTGCGTTACGTGGTAACTTTTGTACTTCCAGACGAGCTAAATAACGCTCCTCGTCTGATTTTGATGTGTCATTAATAATCGCCGTTAAGGCTGCACGTTTTGCTGAGTATTTTTCAACCAACTTAGCGCGCTTAACATCGCGATTGATAAGTGATAATTTAGCCACAACGTTGCCCCTAATTAATTACGGAATGGGAAACTGAAAGCTTTTAATAAAGCCTTTGCTTCCGCGTCGGTTTTAGCAGTAGTCGTGATGCTGATATTTAAGCCACGTAATACATCGATTTTGTCGTACTCAATTTCGGGGAAAATAATTTGTTCTTTTACACCGATATTATAGTTACCACGACCATCAAATGAACGGCCAGAAACACCACGGAAATCACGAACGCGAGGTAGAGCTACGTGGATCAAACGATCTAAAAACTCATACATACGACGACCGCGTAGAGTCACCATACAACCGATAGGGTAATCTTCACGAATTTTGAAACCAGCAATAGCTTTACGGCTTTTCGTGATAACTGGCTTTTGACCAGCAATTTTGCTTAGGTCAGAAACCGCGTGTTCAATTACTTTACGATCTGCTACTGCCTCAGACACACCCATATTAAGAGTAATCTTAGAGATGCGAGGCACTTCCATCGAGCTGCTGTACTTGAACTCTTCAGTCAAGGCTGCAGCGACTTTGCTGTTATATACTTCTTGTAAACGAGACATTCATCTACCCCTTATTACTTCTCGCCAACGACTTTGTCGTTAGAGCGGAAAACACGAACCTTGCGACCGTCCACCTCTTTGATGCGAACTTTGTCAGCTTTACCGGTTTCAGGGTTAACGAGTGCCACATTCGAAATATGAATAGGCATATTTTTATTAACGATACCGCCTGCGTTATTCAGTGTTGGATTAGGTTTAACATGCTTTTTAGCAACATTAACACCCTCTACAACCACCTTGTCATCACCTACACGTGACAACACAACGCCACGACGACTTTTATCGCGACCTGCTAGTACGATGATTTCATCACCTTTACGAATACGTTGCATACTGACCCCCTTAAATAACTTCTGGAGCCAATGAAACGATCTTCATAAAGCGATCACCACGTAACTCACGAGTTACTGGACCAAAGATACGAGTTCCGATTGGTTCTAATTTTGTATTTAACAATACGGCTGCATTGCCACCGAAGCGGACTAATGAGCCATCTTTACGGCGAACACCTTTAGCCGTGCGAACTACAACTGCATTGTAGATTTCGCCTTTTTTGACGCGACCGCGTGGTGCTGCTTCTTTTACAGTGACTTTAATAATGTCACCGACTTCAGCATAACGGCGCTTAGAGCCGCCTAACACCTTGATACACTGAATCTTACGTGCACCAGTATTGTCAGCCACGTTCAATGTGGTTTGCATTTGGATCATGATAGTTCCTGTTCCAACTTAGTTACATATACGATGCGTGTATTTTCTTACAAAAACACACATCGAACCCATTTAAGGCTTAGCTCAAAAATACATGAGATATAGTGATGATGAGCTAAAGACCTTGAATATAACCAGTATTGGCCCCGTCAGATAATGTACTTAGCGCGATAAACTACCACAACTATTTTACGACATATCCTGGGTTGAATTTTCTGGATAAAATTCCACTCTTTATTTAAGTGAATTTAGAATTGTACGCTATTTTTCTTAACAGATCAAGGATTTATAACGCTTGATTATAAAATCTGTTGTTTTATTAAGGATTTACAACCACAAACTCAAAGCATGAAACACTCATAAAATCTCTCAGCTACAATTTCGAAGTATTCAACTGCCCGCAATCTAATTTATGAAATGCATTTTACAACGAGTTAACGAAGCCCAAGTATATATTGATAACAAGCTATTCAGTAGCATAGAGCAAGGTATTTTAGTGTTTATCTGTGCCGAGCATGGCGACACTGAAGAAACGGTAAAGAAGGCTGTTGACAAAATACTTAAGCTACGAATTTTTAGTGACACAAATGACAAAATGAACTTATCCCTGCAGCAAATCAATGGGAGTTTATTAGTTGTCAGTCAGTTTACGCTAGCGGCTGACACCAGTCGCGGCAACCGACCAAGCTTTACCAATGCTGCCAATCCCACCGACGGAGAAGCACTTTATGAGTACTTCTTGACGTACGCCCGCAGTCAACACAATGAGGTTACGTCAGGTTCTTTTGGTGCAAACATGCAAATCCATCTGATTAACAATGGACCTGTTACTATTCCACTAGATTTTTAGTTTTAACCATCAAGAAAAAGGCGATGTTTGGAAAAACAAACACCGCCTTAATTGTTCAGAACCAACAGCTAAATACTATTTATCTTTTGATATTAAACGCGGTGTAATCATATTTTCAGGCTTTAAGATCTCTTGCAAGATTTCTTCATCCAATAAGCCCTCTTCGCGCACTAGCTCTAAAACCGCAGCGCCAGTTGCAAAAGCCTTTTTGGCAATACGAGTAGAATTTTTATAGCCAATATAAGGATTTAACGCAGTAACAAGACCAATAGAGTTCTGCACCAATGCCTTACAATGCTCTTCATTTGCCGTAATTCCCTCAATACATAGAGTACAAAGCATATCTAACGCACGCTGCAACAAACGAGTTGACTCAAATAACTTATAAGCAATCAACGGCTCCATCACATTAAGCTGCAACTGACCCGCTTCCGCAGCTAAAGTGACGGCTAAGTCATTACCGATAATTTCAAAAGCAACCTGATTCACCGCTTCAGGAATGACGGGATTAACCTTGCCTGGCATAATCGAACTACCCGGTTGACGTGGAGGCAAATTAATCTCTTGGATACCAGTACGAGGGCCGCTAGACAAGAGACGTAAATCATTACAAATTTTTGAAAGTTTAGTAGAAGTGCGCTTTAACATCCCTGAGAAAAGAACAAAATCACCCATATCAGATGAAGCCTCAATCAAGTCTTTGGCTTGTCGTACTGGATGGCCACTTAACTCGGCCAAACGCGGTACCGCAATACCCTGGTAAGCCGGATCAGCATTAATACCCGTTCCAATCGCTGTACCACCTAAATTGACATCAAGCAACAATTCGGGTGCCCACTCAACAAATCGCTCCAAATCTTCTTCAAGAGTCGTAGCAAAAGCACAAAACTCCTGACCTAAAGTCATTGGCACCGCATCTTGTAACTGAGTACGACCCATTTTTAACACATGACTAAACGCCTCACCCTTCTCCTTTAAAGCGCAAATTGTTTGCCTCAAACTCTGCAATAAAGCTTCGTGACCTAACAACAAACCTAAACGAATCGCCGTAGGATAAGCATCATTAGTCGATTGCGCCATATTGACATCATTGTTAGGGTCAAGGTACTGATATTCGCCCTTTTTGTGACCCATCTGCTCTAAGGCTATGTTAGCGATGACCTCATTGGCATTCATATTAGTTGAGGTACCGGCACCTCCCTGAATCATATCAACCACAAACTGATCTAGGTACTCTCCAGTCATGATACGTTGGCAAGCGAAGGTGATCGCTGCGTGCTTTTCCTGAGACAGATTACCCAACTTGAAGTTAGCATCAGCAGCAGCATGCTTAACTATTGCAAATGCCCGAACAAAGTTAGGAAAATGCGATAACCTCACGCCCGAGAGGTCAAAGTTTTTTACAGCACGCAGGGTCTGCGCACCATAGTACACATCAGCCGGCACATTAACCTGGCCGATTAGGTCTTCTTCAATACGATAATCTTCTAAGTTTGACACGATGCTTCTTCTAAAATGAACGGAAATAAAAATAAAATTATAAAACTTTTTTTTACAATTACGCATGCACTTTTGCGTGTTTTTGCAACATTAGCAACGCTTTTTATAAAAACTAGCTTCTTGAGTCTAACAATATGTAAACAAAGCCTCAAGTTAGTATCTATAAAAAGCAGCAATTAAATAGGCAATACACTTGTTCTTGGAACACGCAATACTCTGCACAGGGCACAATGTTACGTTCACGCAAATAAAAATAAATTAGCTATAATTGAAAATATAGCTAAAAATTTCTTAAGGACTGTCATGACAAAGACATACCCGACATTAGGCCTCTATATAGATGGCCAATTTATTGGGGCAAATGATCGTAAAACTCAGGATGTAATTAATCCGGCAACAGAAGAAGTTCTTGGACAGCTACCTTATGCAACAAAAGAAGACCTTGATTTCGCCTTAGACTCCGCTGCTAAGGCCTTTAAAACATGGAAGCACAGCTCTCCCATGGAGCGTTCTGCTGTATTGCGTAAAGCAGCACAACTAGCCCGTGAACGTGCTGAAGAAATTGCTCACAACCTGACGCTTGATCAGGGCAAACCACTAATAGAAGCAATCGCTGAGGTCAGCAGTTGCGCAGATCACTGTGATTGGCATGCAGAGGAATGTCGACGCATTTATGGTCGTATTATTCCTTCACGTCGTGATAACTTTCGACAGTATGTAGTACGTGAACCTATCGGTGTGTGTGCCGCCTTTACCCCATGGAACTTTCCTTTCAATCAAGCCATTCGTAAGATCAGCGCTGCGGTTGGTGCAGGATGCACGATTATTCTTAAAGGGCCTGAGGATTCACCAAGTGCAGTGATGGCAATCACCAAACTATTTGAAGATGCCGGTTTACCAAGGGGTGTACTCAATATTGTTTGGGGTGATCCACCATTTATTTCCGATTATTTAATTCGCTCACCCATTGTCCGTAAAATATCATTTACCGGCTCAATCCCCGTAGGCAAGCAATTAGCTGCTTTAGCTGGTGCTGAGATGAAGCCGGTCACAATGGAATTAGGCGGTCATTCACCCGTTATTGTTTTTGACGATGTGGATATTGCTAAAACCGCGAAATCACTCGCTCGTTCAAAAATCCGTAATGCTGGTCAAACCTGTGTATCCCCGACACGATTTTATGTCCATAAAAAAGTTTATGAACATTTTTTAGCGGAATTTATTGCTAACTTATCAACTATAAAAGTTGGTAACGGTCTAGACCCTAGCGTCAACATGGGTCCACTTGCTCATGCGCGTCGCCTACAGACTATCAGCACATTTGTCGAAGACGCTCGCCAACTTGGCGCCACTATTGAAACGGGAGGGTATGCTCTTAATCAAAGAGGTTTTTTCTATACACCGACTGTACTGACTAACCTCAGTGACGATTGTAAAATCATGAACGAAGAGCCGTTCGGTCCGCTAGCACCAGTCACTAGCTTTAGTGATGTCGACGAAGTAATTGCCAAGGCTAATAGTCTCCCCTACGGCCTGACTTCCTATGTATTTACTCGTAATCTACAACATTCAGTCCAGGTTTCAAATGGCATTGAAGCAGGCATGGTTCATATCAACAATCTTGGTTCAGTCCTACCGGAAGCACCTTTTGGTGGGGTTAAGGATAGTGGTATGGGTAGTGAGGGGGGGCAAGAAACCTTTGATGGCTATTTAGTAACCAAATTAATTACCCAAGCTTAATGTCTAATTATCAAAATATTAAAGGATTCTCCTCAGATGATTAAAAATCAGCAAGATTTTTGGTCCGGCATCATGTTTATTATTCTAGGGGCAATTTTTGCTTATATCGCTTCTAGTTCTTATTCGATGGGCTCTGCTGCTCGTATGGGACCAGCCTATTTACCATTTTATCTTGGATTAATTTTAATGTGTTTAGGCGCTATTTTGAGCTTTACAGCATTACGTGGTAGGGTCAAGGAAGATCATAAAATAGGTCGCTTTGACTGGGATATCTTAGTGATGGTGATCGGCTCCCTTGTCAGCTTCGGCATCATGCTCGAACCCTTAGGCTTTTATATATCTATCGTCTTTTTAGTAGTTTTTAGTAGTTTAGCCAGTCATGAATTCAATTTAAAAATAGCGATTGCCAACGCTCTCTTTTTATTACTATTTTCTTATCTTGCTTTTATTCGTGGCCTAGGCCTCGTACTTCCATTGAAACCAACACCATTTAACGAATGGCAAAATTATCAACAAGCTTTAATCCCTATCATTTTAGTCATTGTTGCTGTGGCTTGCCATTTCAAAATCCAACAGACAAAGCGCTCAAACTCAATCAAAGCCAAACTGGGCATCTTAAAGGATTAAGGCAAAATGGAATTATTTGATCATTTAATGATTGGCATTCAGACTGCTTTCACCGTTGAAAATCTGGCTTACGCTTTTTTTGGTTGCTTATTAGGCACTCTAATTGGTGTATTACCCGGCATTGGCCCTGTACCCACGATCGCCATGCTCCTACCACTTACCTATGTTTTGCCGCCTGCAGCAGGTCTAATCATGTTGGCAGGTATTTATTATGGCGCTCAATATGGTGGCTCAACAACGGCAATTCTAGTTGCATTGCCTGGAGAAACATCGGCCGTCGTAACAGTTCTTGATGGTCACCAAATGGCTAAGCGCGGCAGAGCAGGTTCTGCTCTAGCCATAGCCGCTTTAGGATCGTTTTTTGCAGGTTGTGTCGGCACCTTATTAATAGCTACTTTTGCACCACCACTCGCTGAGGTCGCTTTTAAGTTTGGACCAGCAGAGTACTTCTCTCTTATGGTTTTAGGACTTATTAGTGCTGTCGTCCTCGCATCTGGCTCATTAATAAAAGCCATCGCAATGATTATTTTAGGTCTCTTAATTGGAATGGTCGGCACTGATGTAAACTCTGGTGTCGCGCGTTTTGACTTTGGCTCTCCTGAATTGCAGGAAGGTATCGATTTTGCAATTGTAGCTATGGGCGTATTTGGTATTGCTGAAATTATCTCTAACCTAGCACAGCGTGAAAACCGAGTCGAGGTGACGGACAAAATCGGCAACCTTTACCCTAATAAACAAGAACTTAAGGAAGCAGCACCTGCTGCTGTTCGCGGCACAATGCTCGGCTCTGCACTTGGTATTTTACCTGGAGGTGGCGCAGTACTCTCTGCCTTTGCCTCCTACACTCTAGAGAAAAAAATCTCCCGAGAACCAACGCGCTTCGGCAAAGGTCACCCTGCTGGTTTAGCAGGCCCTGAGTCTGCGAATAATGCGGCTGCTCAAACCTCCTTTATCCCACTACTAACCCTTGGTATCCCAGGCAATGCAGTTATGGCGCTGATGATAGGCGCGATGACCATTCACAGTATTCAGCCGGGCCCTCAGGTAATGACTAATCACCCCGATTTGTTCTGGGGGCTCATTGTCTCTATGTGGATTGGCAACTTAATGCTAGTTATTTTGAACCTACCTTTAATCGGTCTCTGGGTAAAACTATTAAAGGTACCGTATCGTATCCTTTTCCCCGCCATTATCCTATTTTGTACAATTGGCGTTTACTCTTTGAATTACAGCACCTTTGACGTGTTCCTATTTGCTATGTTTGGCGTCATTGGCTATCTTTGGTTTAAGTTAGGTTGTGAGGGCGCGCCCTTATTACTGGGATTAGTTCTCGGTCCTCTGATGGAGGAAAACCTTCGCCGTGCCTTATTACTCTCACGCGGTGATTTTATGTACTTTTTAGAGCGCCCAATTTCACTAACCTTGTTAATTTTTGCTGCGGCCCTACTATTTATTGTCGCATTTCCCTCAATACGTAAAAAACGTGAAGAAACCTTTGTAGAAGAAGACTAATATGCTTAGTGCAATTATCGATTTTATTTTAAATATTGACCAACACCTACAGATTCTAGCGGCAAACTACGGTCTGTGGATTTATCTCATTTTATTTATTATTATTTTTTGTGAAACAGGTTTGGTAGTGACCCCTCTGCTCCCTGGTGACTCACTACTCTTCGCGGCGGGCGGACTCGCAGCGATTGGGGAGATGAATATTCATTTTATGGTAGTCATTCTGGTAATCGCCGCCATTATGGGCGACGCAACTAACTTCCATATTGGTAAACACTCCGGACACAGGCTCTTCGCCAACCCTAACTCCAAGATATTCAAACGCATATATTTAGAAAAAACACATGCTTTTTATACTAAACATGGTGGAAAAACGATTATCTTAGCGCGCTTTGTACCTATCATTCGTACCTTTGCCCCTTTTGTTGGAGGCATGAGCAATATGAACTACACGCAATTTTCACGCTATAACGTAATTGGTGCCTTGCTTTGGGTGCCAATCTTCTCCTATCTCGGCTATTTCTTTGCCAATATCCCAATCGTTAAAGAAAATTTAAGCTTAGTCCTAATAGCCATTATTCTCTTATCTATTCTGCCAGGCATTATTGAAATAATAAGACATCGACGAAACGCTAAAAAAATAAGCTAAACGCGCTAATATTAAAGGCAACAATATGAGAGCCTTTCACACAAAAGAGGAACGATAATGAGCTATAGAGACGAAACCATCGCGGTTCATACTGGTTATAAACCAGAAGGAACCACAAAATCCGTTGCAGTACCAATTTATCAAACGACTTCTTATGCCTTTGATAATACCCAACATGGTGCCGATTTATTTGATCTAAAGGTTGCCGGTAATATTTACACTCGCATCACTAACCCCACCAATGCGGTGATTGAAGAGCGAGTAACTGCACTCGAAGGCGGCATCGGAGCAGTTGCCCTCGCCTCTGGAATGGCTGCTATTACTTATGCGATTCAAACCATTGCTGAGGCAGGCGATAATATCATTTCTGTGTCTGCCCTATATGGTGGTACCTATAATTTATTTGCACACACCTTACCAAGACAGGGTATTGAGGTTCGCTTCTTTAACCACAAAAATCCCGAAGCAATTCGTAATTTAGTTGATGCAAAAACAAAGTTGGTTTTTGTTGAATCTATTGGTAATCCACTGGGTAATATTGTCGACCTAGAGGCAGTTTCTACTATTGCTCACGAACTTGGTATACCTGTTGTGGTGGATAATACTGTCGCTACTCCAGTATTGCAAAAGTCATTTGAGTTTGGTGCAGACATTGTCGTTCACTCACTAACCAAATACATTGGCGGGCACGGTAGTAGTCTCGGCGGCATGATCGTTGATAGTGGTAAGTTTCCTTGGGGCGATTATCCTGAGAGATTCCCTCTACTTAACAGCCCTGACCCTAGTTACCACGGCATTAACTATGTGAAAGATATCGGTGCCGCCGCATATATTACGCGAGCTCGCGTCGTCCCTTTACGAAATATGGGTGCCGCGCTCAGCCCAATGAACACCTTCTTATTGCTACAAGGATTAGAAACACTCAGCCTACGTATGGAGCGTCACACGGAAAATGCACTACAAGTAGCTGAGTATCTACACAAACATGAGAAGGTTGCTTGGGTTAATTATGCTGGCCTGCCTGATCATCCAGAACATGAGTTAGCCAAAAAATACGTTAAGGGAAAGCCTGCTGCCATCCTCTCCTTCGGTGTAAAAGGTGGTCGTGAAGGCGGTGCCCGTTTCATTGATGCACTACAGTTATTCCTACGCCTAGTTAATATTGGAGATACTCGTAGCTTAGCTTGCCATCCGGCAACCACGACTCACCGCCAGCTTAACGATGAGGAATTAGCAGCTGCCGGTGTCAGCCATGATATGGTTAGACTTTCAATCGGTATTGAGCATATTGATGATTTACTCACAGACCTAGAGCAAGCATTAGCCGCAGTCTAAGGTTTTTGTTAAGAAATTTCAATAAAGGATGACATGAGCAGTATTTTAGTAGAGCCTATTCAGAACAAGTCAGCATGGCGCGGTGAGGATATTCGTGACCGTGATGACTGGATTTTTAACCTATCACCACAGGCTTTAGCTGTGTTAGAGCAAGGCCTTAAGCAATTATCTGCTAAGGGTTTGACTGCTCCTAATTTTTCTCGCGAGGATCTACAAATTGTGACTCCTGAGGTACAAGCTGAGTTTGATCGTATCTCTGATGAATTAGAAAATGGTTATGGTTTTGCCGTTATTCGTGGTTTAGACGCAGAAAATTACTCCGAAGCCGATATGGCTACTATGTACTACATGATGGGCTATTTTATGGGCAACCCAGTCACACAAAACGTTAAGGGTGACTTACTCGGTTATGTTCAAAACGTAGGCAACAAAAACGACAAAATGACGCGTGTCTACGAGACTAACGAGTACCTACCCTATCACGGAGACCTCTCTGACGTGGTCGGCTTACTCTGCATTCGCAAGGCTAAAGAAGGTGGTTTAAGCAGCATCGTTAGTACAACTAATGTCTACAATGAGATCTTAAAAAATCACCGTGAGTACTTAGGTTACTACTATCATCCTGCTTGGTTTGATCA